>CAINDO010000163.1 GCA_903847385.1 uncultured Myxococcales bacterium | reverse complement strand
GGCAGCGGCGGTGGCGTCGGCCGCGCGCCGCCGAGGGCGGCGGCCGGGATCGGCGGCGGCTTGGGGATCGTCTTGGCGCCGCCGCTGGAGCCCGACTGACCCGCCGGATTCACGGGGCGAGCCGGAGCGGCGGCCGGCATCGCCGCGGGGGTCTCTGCGCTGATCGCCGGCGCCGCTGGGCGGGCCGGCGCGGTGGCTGCCGGGGCAGGCGCGGGCGCTGGGGTCGCCGGTTTGACGATGGGCGTGCCCTCGGGCGCGACGGGCCGGGTGGGCTGCTCCGCGGTGGGCTGCGGGGTCGGCTCGGGGAAGCTGAAGGTCTCCACCCGAGGCGCGATGGCCGGGCGGAGGACGGGCTGCGTGCCCGTCAGGGGGCGCGCCACGGGCGTGACGGACGGCGCGATCGGCGCGGGCGCAGGGGTCGGCCGCGTGGCCACGGGGCCCGTGTTCGGGCGCAGGCTCGGGCCGACCGCCGGGGAAACGCCCTGCTCCGCGGTCTTCTCTGCGGTGACCGGCGCCGCGGCCGTCGGCGCTGCGCTGACCGGGGCGGGCCGCGAGATGCCGCCGATGGGCGTGTGCGCAGGGCTGCGCGGCAGGTCCTGCCCGGACGCGAGCGGGGCGGTCTGGACGCGCGGCAGGGCGGCCGGCTCCGGCGCGGGCTCGGCTGCGGGCCGGGGTGCCTCGACGCGGGTCTCCGGCGCGGGGGCAGGCCGACCGACGGCGCCCCCGAGGGAGTCGGTCACCCGGCGCCCGCCGGAGAGGCTCGGGGTCTCGGGGAGCTGCTCGACCGACTGCGACGGGCCGCTGATGGGCTGGGCGACGCGGCTCACCGGAATCGGCTCGCCGGCGCTCTTCACGGCCGCTGCCCGCTCGGCCTGCTGTCGCTCGAACTCCCGGATCGCGGCGGCGTCCACCACGGCGTGCGCGCCGGACTTGCGAATGACGGCGGCGCCCGGCGCCTGCCCCGAGCGGCTGCCCGACAGGCTGCGGGGCTCGGGCGACTCGGTGTCCATGTTCGAGGACCGCGCGGGCGTCGGGTTGGCGGGGCCGACGGCGCCCGAGACCGACCGCTGGTTGCCGAAGAGGCCGCCCGCGGGCGTCTGCCACGTGTTGGCCGGGCGGGCGCTCTGCGTCGATTGCGGCTGCTGCGCCTGCGGTTGCGGCTGCTGCGGGGCGGGCGCCCGGCTCGGCGGCTCGACGGGATCGTCGAAGGTGGCCAGCGTCGCGAACGCGGCGTCGGACTCCGACTGCACGGGGACCGGCGCCGGCTCCGGGGCCTTCGGCTCGGCCGGTTTCGGCGCGGCCGCGGCCGGGCGCAGCATGTCGACCCGGATGGCCTGCATGTCCATGACCGTCTTGGCCATGGAGTCCGCCGACTCGAGCGACGCCGGCTTCGGCGCCTGCGGGGCGGCGGCCGGTGTCGGCGCGGGCGTCGGCTCCGGCGCCACGGCGGCCCGCTGCGCGATCACGGGGATCTCACCGGACGGCCGCGCCTCGGCCGAGGCCATCGGATCGGCCGACGCCGGCAAGAACGGCGGCTGGTGCTTGATGTGCGGCGGGAAGCGGTTGGTGAGCTGCGGCGAGTCGCCGGCCTGGAACCACTTGCCGTACGCCGGGTGGAAGATGAAGTCGTCCGGGTCGATCACGCCTTCGGACGCCCACTGGAGGATCACCTCGAGCGAGTCGGCGGCGTAGTTCTGCTCGCCCTTGCGCAGCCAGAAACACTGCGAGACGGCCTGTGGTGCGACCACGGGCGGGGGGCCGGCGTCGCGATTCGGCAGCACGTCGCGCAGGCCGCGGAGGTCACTGGCGCGATACCAGGACTGATAGACGGGTGAGTAGACGAGGTCGGCGGGCAGGACACGGCCCGCCTGCGCCCAAGCGCGGAGCGTCTCGAGGTCGGGGGCCTGGTAGTCGTGGCCGTCTCGCCGCAGGATGTACGGTGCGCTCATGAGCCAACGGGGTGGAGAACCGGGACGGTGAATCTAACACAACGCATGGGGGGCGCAAGGTGCACGACCCGTGCCGCTGCGTTTCAGAAGTTCACGCCTTCGCGCACCGTCAGGTCCAGCGTCTCGGGGAGCGACGCGGCCGCGGCCTCCAGGCCCCGACCTTCATGCACGAGTTGAAAGATTATGTGCAACTCGACGAGTTTCTTTACGTAATCCCGAGTCTCGCGAAACGGGATGTTCTCGACGAAGAGGTCGGCCGGGACGCTCGCCCGACCGCGGAACCAGCTCACGACACTCGGCGGGCCGGCATTGTAGGCCGCCGCGACGAGCGGGAGTTGTCCGCCGAACCGACGCGAGAGGGCCCCGAGGTACCAGCCGCCGAGGCCAATGTTCTCCGCAGGCACGAAGAGGTCGGGCACGGGCCGGTCCTCCTCGCCCCGAGCGGCCAGGATGTTGCGCGCGGTGTAGTCCATCAACTGCATCAGGCCGACGGCATGGGCAGGGCTGACGGCGTCCGGATCGAAGCCGCTCTCTTTGAAGATGAAGGCCGCGAGGTGCGTGGGGCGCAGGCCCTCGGGGGCCGAACGTTCCAGGGCGCCGCGCCAGCCGAGGGGGTACGCGTCCCGCCAGACGGCGGCGTCGGCCGCGCGGGGTGGGCGGTCGAAGATGAGCCGGTGGCGGGCGTGCGCGCCGCGGTACAGGCGGCCGTAGTCCTCGGCGCTCCGGGCGAGGTCGGCGAGGAACGGCCAGTCCTCCGACTTGCGCAGGACCGGCCAGGCGTCCGCCAGCACGCGCCGTGCGAACTCCGGCAGCCCGGCGTGGGCGAGCGCGCGCACCTGGGCGGCGACGGCCTTGAACTTCTTCGGGGTGGGCACGGTGCCGCGTCCGGCGCCCCCTTTGGGCAGCGCGGCGACGTCCGGGAGCGCGCCGGGGAACCGGCGTCGGACCAGGAGCGCGTACCAGTCCGTCGGGTCCTCCTGCGCCAGCGCGAGCAAGCGTTGGCGGGCCTCCTTCGGGGCGGTCGCCTCGCGGGCGCGCGCCGCCCAGTACCGGGCTCGGCGCGCGGCGGCCGGCTCGGTGCTCTCGGCGGCGATCGCGTCCAGCGCAGCCGGCGCGTCCGCCGCGCCCGCCAGATGGAGTGAAAACGCCCGGTACCACCGGGACGGGGCCGCCCACGTGCCCTCGGTGATCGCCCCGAAGGCGGTCGCCGCGGCCGCGTAGCGACCGTTCTCGTAGTCGAGGAACGCCCGGAAGAATCGCGCGTCGGGCGCCTGCGGTGCGGTCGGGTGCCGGGCCAGGAAGGCCTCGTAGGCCGCGGCCGCGGCGGCGGCGTCCCCTGCCCGGCCCAGCGCTCGGGCCTGCAGATAGGCGGCCTCGACGGCGCGCGGCGACTTGCCGGCGGCGACCTGCGCGAAGGCCCGCTCGGCCACGCGGAAGTCGTCCCGCAGGCGCTCCAGGTGCAGGCGCCCGATGCGGAAGCGGGCCTCGTCCGCCAGGGGTGACTCCAGCAGCGCGGAGAGCTCGCGTTCGGCGGACGTGTAGTTGCGGGCGTTCTCCAGCGCCTCCGCCCGGCGCAGACGCTGGTCGGGCGTGAGGACCAGGCCTTCGGCGGCGCGCCGCGCGGCCGGGGCGTCGGGCCAGTCGAGCGCCAGGTCGCGGCGCGTCTTCTCGGCGGCGCCGTCTTTGCAGGCGGTCTGCGCGCGCCACAGCAGGTCGAGCCGCTCCGCCGCCGGCACCCAGTGCGGCGTCGCCGGCGCCTTCTCCAGCAGTTGCAGCGCGCCCTTGCAGTCCGGGGGCATGTCCCCCATCGCCGCGGTCGCGGCCAGGAAGTACCCGCGCGGGGCGAAGGCCGGGACCGCCCGCGCGGCCTGCACGGCGAGGACGCGCGCCTTGTCGCGTGCGCCGGCGGCGAGCTGCGCCTCGGCCTGGAGCAGGTTCAGCGCCGGGGCGACCTCCGGGTGGGCCTCGGCGGCGCGTGCCAGGGCCAGGGCCGACTGCGCGGGCGAGTTCCGGAACGCCGTCACGGCGGCGGCCGGGTCCGGGCCGGCGGGTTTCCCCGCGCCCAGCAGCACGACGAGCATCCAGGCGGCGTTCATGCGTCCAATCCGTGGGCGCGCCGCAGGGTCTCCAGCAGCGCGGTCATCTCGTCGGGCATCGGCGACTCGAACTGCATGCGTTCGCCCGTCGTCGGGTGGTCGAAGCCGAGCCGGAACGCGTGCAGCGCCTGCCGCGTGAGGCCCAGATCCGGCCCCAGCCGACGCAGGGCCTCCGGTTTGTCGGCGCGGCGGCGACGGCCGTAGAGCTCGTCCCCGACGAGCGGGCTGCCGAGCTCGGACAGGTGGACGCGGATCTGGTGTGTGCGCCCGGTGTCGAGCTTGCACTCCAGCCAGCAGCAGGGCGGCAGGCGCTCGAGCACGCGGAAGTGCGTCGTCGCCGTCTTGCCGTGGTTGACCCGCCCCGTGAACTTCAGCCGGTCGACGGGGTGGCGCCCGTAGAGGCCGTCCACCGTGCCGGCGTCCGCGAGCTTGTGGTCCCAGGCGATGGCCCAGTACCGGCGGTCCGCGGTGTGGGCGGAGAACTGACGCGCCAGGTGATGGTGCGCGGCCTCGGTGCGGGCGACCACGATCACACCGGACGTGAAGCGGTCCAGCCGGTGCACGATGCCCGGCCGCAGGGGCAGGCCCACGGGCGAGAGCGTTCCGAACGCGGCGAGCAGGCCGTTGACCAGCGTGCCGTCCGGGTGGCCGGCGCCGGGGTGCACCACCAGGCCGGCTGGTTTGTCCAGCACGACCACGGCCTCGTCCGCGAACAGGATGGGCAGGTCCATCGGCTGCGGGACGAGGTCGACTGTGGGGGGCTCGGGCTCGTCCACCAGGACGACCCAGCCGGCCTCGAGCCTCAGCCCGGGCTTGGGGCGCGCACCCTCGACGGCCACGAGGCCATCGCGCACCCAGTCGGCCAGCAGCGTGCGGCTGCGGTCGGGGTACACCCCCACCAGGAAGCGGTCGAGCCGGTCACCGGCCGCCTCCGGAGGCACGACGATCGTGCGGGGCTCTACCAGATTTGCGTGGGCAGGTGGGCGCTGGAGCGGACGAGGACGTCCACCAGCGCGCGGGACAGGAAGTCGTACTGCTCGCGGACCTCGGGTGCCACGCGGCTCTCGAAGTGCTGACGGCCCTCGGCGACCTCGCTCTCGAGGACGTCGAAGAGCGTGTCGTTCTTCAGGCCCTCGGCGATCTTGTCCTTGTTGTAGAGCAGGATGTCCGAGGCGATGGTGCGTGCGAGACGCACGGCGGCGTCGGGCGTCTTGATCTGGGACACGGCAACCTCCCGGCGAGACGAAGGAGCAAAAGTTTCACTGACTTAAACCGCACGGCGGGCGGGCGTCAACGATCATTCCTTGGGGATGGGGTCCCACTTGCGCTGGGGGATGGACGACTGCCACTCCTCCATCGCCGACAGATAGTCGCGCAGCAGCTTGTCGGCGTCGATGCGGAGCATCTCGGCGATCTGCTTGAGGAATCCGCGCATGTAGACGCGGGCGGGCAGGTCCTGGAACTGCTCGGCCTCGATGCACCGCAGCGTGAACATGCTGATCTTGGTGCGCTCGGCGATCTCCTCGAGCGACAGGTGACACGCCTCGCGCACCTTGGTGAGGGAGGTGCCCCGGAGTGGCGAGTCGTGCGTCAGCCCCGCTGCGAGCACGGGGTCCGCGGGCAGCGAGGCACGCGGCATCGGCGGGGCCGCGGCCACGCGCTGGTCCGCCCGGCGCAGGCTGGGGTGACCCTCCGGGTAGATCCGGCGGTCGTAGCGCCGGCGCTTCTCCGGGTCGACGAGCATCTCGTAGGCCTCGCGCAGGCTGCGCACCAGGCTCTGGACCTCGTCCGCGCGATAGAGGCCGTAGACCACCACCCCGGCCGGATCGAAGCGCTTCAACTGCCGCTTGTAGGCCCGGCGGATGTCCTCGTCCGTGGCGCCGGGGTCGACCTCGAGCAGCGCGTAGTAGTCGTTCTCGTTGGGCAGGCTCATCCGCGGGACTCCCGCCGGACCGTGCTGGCCAGGAGCCGGCGCGCCATGCGCTCGATGCCCTGCGCCAGGTTCGAGCCGGGGTACTCGAGCATGAAGGGCCGCCGCTGGCGTGTCGACGTCCAGGCGGCGTCGTCGTATTCGATGGCGGCGAGGGGCTCGGCGTTGATGCCCCAACGGCGGCGCAGGGCGCTGACCATGCCGTCCACCATCTCCATGTCCGCCCGGGTCCGGCACTTGTTGACCAGGATGTGCGGGCTGAAGGAGAGCACGCGGGCGCGGATCGCCTCGGCCGCGTCCGGGTGGGCGCCGGAGAGGGCCGCGACCAGGTGCGTCGGGGAGTTGAGCTGCCCCACGTGGTCGGCGGCGAGCACGGCGCGGGCCACGACGGCGGGGTCGTCGTCCCCGTGGAGCAGGCGCCGGAACAGCGCGGCACGCACGAAGGCGTAAGCCCGCTCGACACCCGCGGGCTCGGGCACCAGGGCCAGGACCGCGGCGTGCGCGCTCAGGAACGCGTCCAGCGTCAGCGGATCGGCCTGGAGGCCGAGGTCCATGATCAACACGTCCGCCTCGAGCGACTGCGCCATCGTCAGCGTCTCGGCGCGCAGCGCGTCGTCTCCCGGCTCGATGGAGCGCGGCGGCCGGCACAGGCGAAGCGACATGCCGGGCACGCGGTCGACCCGCGGGGGGCCCGGCGGCCGCAACATCGAGCCCGGCGTGGGCAGAATGGGCTCCAGGCCCAGGTACGTGTGCAGGTTGGCGCCGGCGGGGTCGAGGTCGGCCACGATGACCTCGCGGCCGAGGCGCGACACGAACACCCCCAGGTTGGCCACGAGCAGGCTGCGACCGGCGCCGCCCTTGCCGCCCGCGAACACGATCACGATCTTCTCGCCGGGCTCGTCGTGCCAGAGGATCTCGCCGGCCAGGGACGGGACCTCTCCGGCGACGGCCTCGGGATCCTCGTCGCCGGGCTCCGCCTCTTCGACGTCGATCGTGTCTTCGGGCGTGGGTTCGGGCTCGGAGCCGTCGTCGCCGGATCGTGGATTGCGCGCCATCGGCCGGCGTTTTACCCCAAGCGCGCGCCCGATGCGAAGTGGTTTGCCCGCCCGCCGTGCGCGCAATCGCGCGGTCTGGTATCAGGGGCCCATGGGAATTCAGACGCAAAGCGCGCTGATCGCCTCGATCCTGCTGCTGGCCATCGCCATCAACGTGATGTTCCAGCGGCGCAGCGTGCTCTTCCGGTGGTCCTTCGCCTGGCTCGTCCTGTCGCTGTTCCTCTACAACCTGTCGTTCTTCCTGTGGGGGGTCTCGGCGGGCGCAGAGGTGTGGATGCGCCTGCTCCTGGTGTCCGCGGCCGTGAGCGCACACCTGGGGCTGCGGTTCTTCCTGCGGTTCCTGGGCGAGTTCAACCCGACCATCACGGCGATGAGCGCGCTGGCCACGACGGCGACCGCGATCATCAGCCTCACGAGCGTGGGCACGATGCCGTGGTTCACGTCGATCGTGGCCACCTACACGCTCGGCGCCTACGGCTACACGGCGTCGCGCCTCTACGTGCGCCACCGGCGGACGACCTCGGAGGTCGAGTCGGCGCGCTTCGGCTACCTGGCCATCGGCCACCTGGTCGCGCTGACCTTCGCCGGGCTGGACCTGCTCCCGATGATGGGGATCTCGTTCCCCTCTCTGGGTCACTTATTGATGACCCTGTATATGTACTTCTGGATGCAGATCGTCCAACGGTCGCGTCTGCTGGACCTGGAGGAGCTCTTCGGGCGGGGACTGGGCCTGCTGATCCTGGCCGTGCCGATGGCGCTGATCTATGGCGGCCTGGTGGTGTGGGCCGGCGATCGCACGGGGCTGTTCTTCTTCAACTCGATGCTGGCCAGCGTCGTGCTGATCTTCCTGTTCGAGCCGCTGAAGGACGCGATCGACCAGTGGATCGGCCGCCTGATGTTCCGCGAGACGTACGAGTTCGAGCAGATCCTGGGGCGGCTGCGGAACGAGTTGCCCAACTTCCTGCACATCCCCGACCTGGTGGACGCCGTGCTGGACGCGCTCAACGAGAGCCGCCGCGTGACGCACGCCAGCCTGCTGTTGCTGGAGAGCGACGGCCGCGGTTATTCCATGCAGCGCGCGGTCGGGCCGGCGGCGATGCGGCGCGTGGACGTGGTGCGCGGGCGGGCGTTCCTCGAGGCCCTGCGGCGCGACCGGTTCCTGGCCCTCGAGCAGGTGGAGCGCGAGCGCGACGACCTGAGCGCCGAGGCGCTGCAGTCCCCCCAGGGGCAGCGGCTCGAGGCCATCTGCGTGACGATGAACGAGATCTCGGCGGGCCTGAGCTTCGCCCTGGTGGCCGGTGAACGCCTGCTCGGCGTGATGAACCTCAAGGACGAGCGCCTGCGCGAACCGTTCTCCAGCGCGGAGATCCGGCTGATCCAGTCGCTGGCCGCGGGCATCGCGAATGCCCTGGAGAATTCGGAGCACTTCGAGCGGCTGAAGGAGCGCGACCGCCTCTCCGTGCTGGGCGAGATGTCCGCCGGCCTCGCGCACGAGATCCGCAACCCGCTCGGGGCGATCAAGGGGGCTGGGCAGCTGCTGGACCCGGAGAAGCTCGACCCCGAGCAGCGCGACATGGTCGAGGTCATCCTGCAGGAGGTCGACCGGCTCAACGAGGTCGTTTCGCAGTTCCTGGACTACGCCCGGCCCTACCGCGGGACGGCCCAAGTGGTGGAGCTCAACCCGATCATCGAGCGGGTGGGGACGCTGCTGCGCACGCAGGCGCGGGACAACCCCATCGAGGTCAAGCTGTCGCTGCAGCCCGACCTGCCGGCGGTCCGTGCCGATCCGGCGCAGCTCGAGCAGGTGTTCCTGAACCTGGCGCGCAACGCCGTGGACGCCATGCCCGAGGGCGGCACCCTGAGCATCCTGACCGAGCTGCTGGAGACCGAGGGCCCCTCGCCGCGCGTGCAGGTGCGCTTCGTGGACACGGGCCCCGGCATCCCCGAGGAGGTCCTGCGCAACCTGTTCATCCCCTTCTTCACGACGAAACGCACGGGCACGGGGCTGGGCCTGGCCATCTGCCAGCGCATCGTGCAGACCCACGGCGGGGCCATCTCCGTGCGCTCGCAGCTCGGTCAGGGCACGACGGTCAGCGTTCGCCTGCGGCGGGCGGACGAGCCCGAGAGCGCGACGGGCGAGTTCGACCGCGCCCAGATCGCCGCCAGCCTCGACACGTGAGCGAACGCCGCCCGGGTGAAGACGCGCTTGTGGCCCGCGGGCCGAAGTGCCACATTCCGCGGCCGTGTTGCGCATCATCGCCGGTACTGCTCGCGGACGCCGCCTGAGTGTCCCCCCCGGAGACCGGGTGCGCCCGACGGCGGACCGCGTGCGCGAGGCGCTGTTCAGCCTGATCGGCAGCCGGCTCGAGGACGGCTTCGACGGGCTGCGGGTGCTGGACTGCTTCGCCGGCTCCGGCGCGCTCGGCTTCGAGGCCTGGAGCCGCGGCGCCGCGCAGGTGACCTTCATCGAGCAGCACCCGGCCGTGCTGGCCGTGCTGCGCGAGAACCTCGCCGCGCTCGCCCCCCCGAAGGACGCCGTGACGCTGCGGACCGGGAGCGCCCTGGACGCGCTCCAGCGGCCGGCGAGCGCGCCCTTCGACCTCGTTTTTGTGGACCCCCCCTACGACCTGGGGCTGTATACACCGACGTTGCAATGCCTCGTGCAGGGCGGCTGGTTGGCTGCCGATGCGCTGGTCTGCGTGGAACATCGCTCCGGACACCCGCCCGACGACGTGGCGGGCCTGGAGACGCTGGTGTCCCGCAAGTACGGCGAGACGACCCTGCTGATTCTGGCGCCGGAGCGGAAAATGCGAGAGGCCATCTACCCGGGCTCGTTCGACCCGATCACCCACGGGCACATCGACATCATCCACCGCGGTCTGGCGATCTTCGACCGCATCGTGGTGGCGACGGCCGTGAACCTGCGCAAGCAGCCGCTGTTCTCGGACGACGACCGCCTGGCCATGCTCCGTGAGACCTTCGTCGACGAGCCGCGCGTGGAGATCGACACGTTTCAGGGTCTGTTGGTGGACTACGCCCGCAAGCGCAAGATCCCCACGGTGCTGCGCGGTCTGCGGGCGGTCAGCGACTTCGAGTACGAGTTCCAGATGGCCAGCATGAACCGCAAGCTGTCCCACGACGTGGACTACCTGTTCATGATGACCAGCGAGGACCAGTACTACGTGTCCTCGACGCTGATTCGCGAGGTCGCGGCCAACGGCGGCAGCGTCGAGGGCCTCGTGCCGCCCCATGTGGAGGCGCGGCTTCGCGCTCGGTTCGGCGGCGCCCGAAGCTGACCGCCGCGCCTCAGGCCGTCAGGTAGGTCAGCGCCATCACGGCGGCGGCCACGGCCAGGGCGATCCCCGAGGCCGGCCCGAAGGGCGTGTCGGCGGCGACGAAGCTGCCGGCCAGCATACCCACCACGACGCAGGCGCCGACGGCCACCCGGAGGCCCCGTGGGGCGAGCGCCCCGGTTCGGATACGCAGGACGGTGGCGCAGAAGAGCGTGGTGCCGATGGCGGCGGTCCACGCGGCCGAGGTGCCGAGCGTCGACACCGGCGTGCCGAGGAGCGCGTGGGCGCGAAGGACCGGTAGCCCGGCGGCGATGGGCGGGACGGTCAGCAGGAAGAGCCGCCCCCCGACCGAGACCACACCGGCGAAGGCCAGGAGCAGGATGCCGAGCGCGGCCGTCGCCCAGGTCATGCCGCCCGTCAGGGGACTGCGGCGCACGGTGGCGAAGGTGTCCAGGGGGTTCGCGACGCCGGGGAGCACGGCATCGGTGGCCGGCGCGACGACGACCAGCGCCTGCCCGGCGTCTCCAACGTAGAACGGGGCCGGCACCTCGGCCCGGGTGCCTCGATCGATGAGGGCACGGATGTCCGCCCGCAGCGCGTCGAGGGCGTGGCGAAAGCTCCGGGCGGCGAGATAGACCCGCATGTCGACCCCGAGCTCGGGATCGGCGGTCAGCGCCGTCCGCAGGCGCTTCGCCGCGGTCGCGAGCCCGGGCGCCTCGACCAGTCGGTCAGCCGCCTGCCGCAGCGCGTCGAGGGACTCCGGCGCCATTTCGGCGTCGTCCCCGGGCGCGGGAAACACGGCCAGCGTGGCCTGCACGTCGAGCGTCAATGCCAGGCGCTCGCCCTCGTCCGGGGGCGGCGCCGGGCCCTCCGCCGACTGAATGTCCGGCAACGAGCGCAGCCGCAAGAGAAGGGTCTGCGCGTCCTCGTTGGGCACGGGGATGGCGACCGGCACGGCGGCCTTCAATGGCGGTGGTGCGGCCGAGACCGGGCTGCGCTCGACGGTCGCGGCGCCGGCCATGAGCGCGAGCATGGCGGCGATGCCCGCGAAGAACCGTGCGTCCCGGCCCCAACTGGCGTGCTGCAGCATCACGGGCACGTCCGTCGCGCGGCCCAGGTTGGAGAGGTCGATGGCCGGCAGGAACAGACCCCAGAACAGCGGCAGCGCGAGGGCTGTGCCGGCGAGCGAGAGCGCGGCGGCCGGGGCGGCCCAGCGAACGCCCCCGGCGGCGAGAAGGCAGAGCGCCGAGACGAGCCCGACGGCCAGGATGGAGTCCCGGAGTGCGCGCCGGACCTGCCGCAGGAGCGGATCCGGCGTGCCGCGCCCGCCGACCCGCAGGCCCTGGTAGAGCACCAGCACGCCGCCGAAGAGCCCGCCCGCGGCGCAGAACGCCCAGGTGGCGGCCGGGTCCAGACCCGCGCCGAAGAGCAGGAGCAGCATCAGCGGCACCGCGAGGAGCGCACCCCCTGCGACGGCCGACGCGAACGCGGCGATGGGCGACGCACCCAGCGCCCAGGCGAGCCCTGCGGCGACCCCGAGGGGCACGGCGGCCAGCATCCCGTGCCACCGGGGGGCGGCGACGGCGCGCAGTTCGAGCGGATACCCTGCCGCCTGGACCCGCAGGCCGCCGGCGCGGGCGGCCACCGTGACCTCGGAGACTGAGGCGGCCAGGGTCTCGGGTGTCGTATCCGCCGCGGCGCGGAGCCAGACGTCCAGGCCGCCGTCGCGGATGCGCCAGGCGTCCGCGGCGGACGCGGCCCCGACGGGCCAGCGCACGAGTCCGTGGGTGGCCTCCGGCAGGGCGTTCGGCGGCGCCGCCTTGCCGCGCTCGACGACCTCGGTCACGGCGTCGACGATGCGCGCGGCGGCCACCGGGTCGGGCAGCGCGGCCAGGACTTCGAGGCCCTGCGCCAGCGGGGCGTCTCGACGAATCGAGAGGACCGTGGCCAGCGGCGGCAGCTGTTCGGCGAGCCCACGTGCGTCGAGCAGGGCCCGGGCGGAGCCGTCGACGGCGCCGGTGCGGGCGCTGAGACCCACCCAGACGGGATCCCGCGCCACGGCGGTCGCGACGAGCTCGGCGACGACGGGGGCCGCGGCGGCGTCCACGGGCTCGATGCGGAGGCGAATGAGCGGAATCGCCCGCTGCGCCCGGCGCGCCAGGTCTACCGGATGCCCGGCGGGCAGGTCCGCGGTGAAGTCGCTCGGACGGGGGAGGCGCACGAACGCGACCGCACCCGCCGCCAGCAGGACGAGCGTGAGCGCGAACAGGATGCGACGCCGTCGGCTGGCCCAGAGGGCCATGCGCTCCGTGAGTTCGCCGAGCATTCCGGCGACGATACCATAAGGGATCTCCCGGGACCGACGATTCGGAGCCGCGCGGCGCGCCGTCCTGCGCAGTGTTGCACGCAGGGAGTTCCTGTCGATCCGGCGACTTGGGGTAAGCTGCGCGCGATGTCGCGGTCGCTCGCCCACCTTCGTTCGATGGCCCTGCTGCTCGGCCCCTTCGGTGTCGCGGGCTGCCTCGTGCCGGCCCCCATCGACGAGGAGACCGTGCCGGCGAACTATCCGCCGGTCTTCAAGCCGGAGACGGTGACCCCGGCCTTCGAGCAGGAGATCACGTACGATCCGGCGGTGTCGACGGAGCCGATCTCCTTCGAGATTCCGGACATCACGGACGTCGACGCGAGCGACCGGGTCTACTGGCGCTGGTTCATCAACTACGACGCCCGCTTCAACGACCGGATCGCCGCCGTCGGCCTGGACGTGGGGGCGACGCCCATCGACGGCAAGACCCGCATCTCGTATTCGGTCTCGCCTTGCGACGACTTTGCGGCCTTCACGGGTCGCACGCTGCACCGCGTCGAGGTCCTGGTCTCCGACCGGCCGTTCCTGCCCGACGACGAGAACACCGTGGCCGGGAATCAGCGCCTGCCCGCCGACGCCGGGCACTTCCGTATCGTGTGGTTCATCGCGGTCGACCCGACGGCCTGCCCGGTCGTGCCATGAGCGAAACGAGCGCCCGGCGACGCCTGCTCGGGCCGCTGATCGCCCTGCTCTCGGCCTGTACGGACGCGCCCGTCCCCGGACCAGCGGGCCCCGAGACCCGCAGCGGGTGCCTCTCGGACGCCGATTGCCGAGGCGAGCTCACGTGCCTGCTCGGAGCCTGCACCCGGGGCGAGACGCCGCCGGGGGTGTACTCGCTGCGCGTGGTGCCGCCCCAGAACCTCAAGTCGGTGCCCATCGAGGTGCCCAACCTGCGCTTCGAGGACGGCCCCCTGATGGCGCCGGAGCGCCCCCTCCTGGTGCCGGATCGCGTCGTCCTGGTCGGGCGCGCGCTGACCACCGATACCCCGGCGGCCGAGGTCGCGGTGAAGGCGCTTGCGGTGCTCCGGGCGTCCGTGTCGCCCGAGGGGCAGACGCTGGCGGGGCGCGCCGTGACGACCCCCCGCGGCCCGCGGTTCACGTTCGGGCTGCCGCCCTGCTGGCCGGACTTCAGCGGCACGTGCAAAGACACGACGTTCACCGTGCGCCTCACACCCGACTCGGCGCTGCTGCCGCCCGCGGAATTTCGCGACCTGGTGCTCCGCGACAACCGGCCCGAAGAAGAGCGACCCTTCACGCTGCCCGGCCCTCTGGAGGCGCCCACGCTCGCCGGCGATGTCCGCCTGCTGGATGGCACGCCCCTGCACGACCTCACGGTCTTCGGCGTCGACGCCGACGGCCAGCGCGTGACGACGGAGTCCGTGACGGGGCTCGACGGTGCGTTCGCCGTGCGCTACTGGGGCTACCAGGCGGGCCACGACATCCGCCTGCTGGCGACGTCGCGCGATCCGATGCGCCCCCTGCCCCGCCTGGGCCTGGACGTCCTGCTCCCGGCCGAGGGCGAGGTCACCGAGCCCGCCCACATGGTCGTGCCGGACATCGGCGCGACCTTCACGGCGACGGGCCGACTTTCGACGAACGACGGCGAGCCGGTCACCGGCGCCCACCTGCGCTTCCAGACGCAGTCCGCGGCGGGGCCGTTCACCGCGCACGCGCTCACGTCGGCCGACGGCGGCTTCGCCGTCACGGTCTACCCCGGCAGCTACGCGGTGGACATCGAGCCTGCGCTCGGCTCCGGCCTGCGCCTGCAGCGGACGGCCATCGACATCCCAGAGGCCGGGCCGAGCATCGACGTGCGGCTGAAGCCGCTCGTGCCGGTGCGCGGGCGCATCGTCTGGCCCGACGGCGCGCCCCTGGCGGACACACGGGTGCTGGCGCGGCTGGTCTCGGCCACTGCGGGCCGACCGGAGTACGAGGACACGGACGACGCCGCGCCCCCCACCCGCCTCGTCGAAGGCGTGACCGACGCCGACGGCGTGTTCACGCTGCTGCTCGACCCGGGCGCGCAGTCGCTGACCGTCACGCCCATCGCTGGCCTCGGTCTGCCCACGACACGCCACGCCTTCCGAGTGCCGGTGGAGTCCGGCCTCGCCGTGGACCTGGGCGACCTGCCCGCGCTGGCCGCCGGCGTCGTCTCCGTGGCCATTCACGACATCCGCGACCTGCCCATCGCCGGCGCCGCCGTTCAGGTGTGGCGCACGGACCTGACCGACGGCCCGGAGAAGGTCGCCGAGGGGTCCACCGATCTCGTCGGGCAGGTCGTGTTGCGCGTGCCCGACGAGACGGAGTGAGCGCTTACGCGCGCTCGAGCAGCGCGGCGGCGCCCATGCCACCGCCGATGCACATGCTGACCACGGCGTAACGGCCGCCGCGGCGCTTGAGCTCGTTGAGCGCCGTGAGCGTGAGGCGCGTGCCCGAGACGCCGAGGGGGTGACCGATGGCGATGGCGCCGCCGTTCACGTTCAGCTTCTCGTCCGGGATGCCCAGCTCGCGCTGGCAGTAAACGGACTGCGAGGCGAAGGCCTCATTGATCTCGAAGAGATCGATGTCCGCCACCGTCAGCTTCGAGTCGGCCAGCAGCTTGCGGATCGCCGGCACGGGCCCGATGCCCATGATGTCCGGCGCGACGCCCACGACGCTGAAGCGGCGGAACTTGCCGAGGACCGTGCGGCCCGCGGCGGCGCTCGCCGACATCACCACCACCGCGGCGGCGCCGTCCGTCAGCGGCGAGGCGTTGCCGGCGGTGACGGTGCCCTGCGGATCGAAGGCGGGCTTCAGCTTGCCGAGGCCCTCGGCCGTCGTGTCGGGGCGGACGAGCTCGTCGTGCTCGATCAGCGTGGACACGCCGTCGATCTCGGCGAGGAACGGGATGATCTCGTCCTTGAAGATGCCCTTCTCGCGCGCGATGGCCGCCTTCTGGTGGCTGCGGGCGGCGAAGGCGTCCTGATCGGCGCGAGCCACGCCGTAGCGGCGCGCCACGTTCTCCGCCGTCACACCCATGCCGATGTAGGCCTCGGGGTGCTCGAGCGCGAGCTTGGGGTGCAGCTGCGGGTGGAAACCGCCCATGGGCACGGCGGTCATGCTCTCCACGCCGCCCGCGAGGGCGACGTCGATCTCACCGACGGCGATGCGGGCCGCGACGCCCGCGATCGTCTGCAGGCCCGAGGCGCAGAACCGGTTGACCGTGTAGGCCGGGACCTCGTCCGGCAGGCCGGAGAGCGTGCCGACGATGCGGGCGATGTTCAGGCCCTGGCTGCCCTCGGGCATGGCGCAGCCGAGGGCGAGGTCCTCGATGCGCGCGGCGTCCACGCCAGCGCGGGCGAGCGCCGCCCGGACCGCCGCGGCCGCCAGATCCTCGGGCCGCGTCTGCCGGAAACTTCCCTTGAGCGCGCGACCGAACGGCGTGCGCGCGCCTTCGACGATGACGACTTCCTGCATGGGTTGTTCCTCAGTTCCTCAGCGGCTTGTTGTTCATGAGCATGTACTGGATGCGCTCCTGCGTGCGCGTCTCGCCGCACAGCGACAGGAAGGTCTCGCGCTCGAGCTCGTGGAAGCGCTTCTCGCTGACCACGGTGCCCGTGGCGACGTCGCCGCCGCACATGATGTTGGCCAGGCTCCGGCCGATGTGGAGGTCGTACTCGGAGATCTGGTGGCTCTGCTGCATGCCCCAGAGGGCCGAGTAGAGCGTGGCGTAGCCGGTGCGGCCGGCGGCGCGCACGGTGCGGGCCTTGGGGGCGCGGAAGTCGCTGCGGGCGAGGCCGAGCGCGTGCTGCTTGGCCGCCTCGATGAGCTCGTCGCGGTCCATGGTGATGCGGTCCGAGGCCTTGAGGAAGCCCAGCTTGCGGCTTTCTTCTGCACTTGTCCCCACCTTGGCCATGCCGATCGCCAGGAAGGCGTCCTTGGTGTACTGTACCGGATCGGCGTCCGCCGGCATGTTGGCCATCACGTTGTGCAGCAGCGCGAAGGTGCCGCCGCCGCCCGGGATGAGGCCGACGCCGACCTCGACGAGGCCCATGTAGAGCTCGGCGTGGGCCTGGATGGCGTTGGCGCCCAGGCAGATCTCGGCGCCGCCGCCCAGCGTGAGCTGGAACGGGGCCGCCACCGTCGGGATGCGGCTGTGGCGCAGCGCGAGGCACGCGCCCTGGAACTGGTCGACCATGGCGCCGAGCTGGTCCCAGGCCTTCTGCTGGGCCGCCATGTACACCAGCAGCAGGTTCGCGCCGGCGCTGAAGGCGGTCGTCGCGTGGTTGGCGATGACCAGGGCGTCGAAGTCCTTCTCGGCGGTCTCCACGGCGTGGAAGAGCATCTTGATGATGTCGTCGTCCACCGCGTTCATCTTGGTGCGGAACTCGACGCAGGCCACGCCGTCGCCGATGTCCCAGAGCCGCGCGCCGGGGTTCTTGGCGACCAGCCCGGGGCTGTCGATCGTCGCCGGGAGCGCGCGGAAGCGCGGGCTGAGCACCTCGGGGGCCTTGTTGCCCTTGAGGCCGTCCCAGAACACGCGGCCGCCCGTCGGGCCCTCGTAGAAGCGGGTGCGGCCGCTGGCCAGCATCTCCTCGACCCAGGCGGGCACGGCGATGCCCTCTTCCTTCATGCGGGCGACGCTCTCGGGCACGCCGATGGCGTCCCAGGTCTCGAAGGGCCCCATGCCGTGACCGAAACCCCACTTCAGGGCGTTGTCGATCTGCACCAGGTCGTCGGCGACCTCGCCGAGCCGATTGGCCGCGTACACCAGGGTCTGCGCGGTGCAGTTCCAGGCGAACTTCGCGGCGTCGTCCTGGGCCCAGACGATGCGCTTCACGCGCTCGGCCGGATCCTCGACCTCCTTGACGGAGCGGATGGAGTCGAACTTCGACTTCACCTGCGGGCGGTACTCGAGCGTGACGGGATCGAAGGTCTGAAGGCCGTCGGTCGTCTTCTTGTAGCAGCCGCCCTTGGTCTTGTCGCCGAGCTGATTGCGCTCGACGAGCGTGCGCAGGAACGCCGGCACCTTGAACGCATCGCGCATCGGATCGGTCGTCAGCGCGGCGTACAGGTTGTCGGCGACCATCAGGAGCGTGTCGAGGCCGACGACGTCCGCCGTGCGGAAGACGGCGGACTTGGGGCGGCCCATGGGCTCACCGAACACGAGGTCGACCATCTCGGGGGAGTGCCCGAGCTCGAGCATCTTGTGCACGGTGTACATCAGCCCGAACGTGCCGATCCGGTTCGCCACGAAGGCCGGCGAGTCCTTGGCGATGACCACACCCTTGCCGAGCTGCGTGCGGGCGAAGGCCTCGAAGCGCTGCTGCAGGCCAGTCGCGGTCTCGGGGCCGGAGACGACCTCGAGCAGCTTCAGGTAACGCACCGGGTTGAAGAAGTGCGTGATGATGAAGTTGCGGCGGAAGTCCTCCGAACGGCCCTCGATGAGCGCCGCGAGGGGAATGCCGCTGGTGTTCGACGAGATCAGCGTGCCCGGCTTGCGCAGGGTGTCGAGCTTCTCGAAGAGCGACTTCTTGACCTTGATGTCTTCCTTGACGACCTCGACGATCCAGTCCACCTCGGCGACCTTGGCGAGGTCGTCCTCGAAGTTGCCCGTGCGGACGAGACCGGCGTCCTCCTTGTCGAAGAACAAGGCGGGTTTGTTGTTCACCGCCGCCTTGAGGCCGTTCTCGGCGAACGCATTGCGCGCAGCGCCCTCGGCGCCCGGCGGAACGATGTCGAGCAGCAGGACCTCGATCCCGGCACCGGCGAGGTGCGCCGCGATGCCGCGCCCCATCACCCCGGCGCCGAGCACGGCGGCCCGGCGAATCGGCAATCCCTTGTCTACGGACTGCATCGTCGATGACTCCTTGCATTGAAAAGGCGTCCGGAGACGGCCCCGCGCGGGGAGCGGGCGCTACCGGGCGCGAGGGGTTTAGCGCGCTTGTGGGGCCGGTGTGAAGTGGATTGTGGCGCGGTGCGTCATTCGGCGCCGTGGGCTGCGGCGACGATTCGTGGCAACATCGCGCCGACCTCGAAAATTCGCCCGAATCGTGAACGAAACGAGTCCGATGCGCCTGCACCCGCCCCGACGTCCCGCGCCGCGACCCGCGCTCTCCCTGCTCGTGTCGGCGACCGGCCTGTTGGCCTGTGGTGGCGCCGCCCCGCCCGTCGTCGCGACGCTCCCGCCGGCGCCGCCGACGGCCCCGGCGCCGCCCCCGGACGCGTTCCCGCCCCCGGGCACGTTCGGCACGCCCGGCCTCGCGGACTATGGTGCCGCGACGCCCCTGCCGCCGACCCTGGAGGAGACCTCGCTGCGCCCGGTCTGGTCGCCCTCGGCGGCGGGCTCGGCGGCGCTGGCCTGCACCGCCCGGGAGTATGCGATCCGCTTCGCCGGCGATCGCGCGGATCCCGGCCCCGGCACCGTCGCCGCGCTCGCCGAGCACTGTGGTCTCTGGGCCTCGCCGCCGGACGTGTTCGCCTTCACCGCGCCCAGCCTCGAGGCGGCGCGCGCGCAGCTCGAGAGGGCCCCCGCCGAGCAGCGGGCACGACCGTGCGCGCTCGGTGCCGTCGCCCACCCCGGTGGTGCGGTGACGGTCGCCGTCGCGACACCGCCGCAGGGCTTCGTGCTCGAGCCGCTGCCGCGCCGCGCCGCGCCCGGGACGCCGCTGCGCCTGACGGGTCAGCGCATCGGGGCCGGTTCGGGCGGGCTCTGGCTGTACGCAGCGAGCGGCGCGCGCGAGGCCACGGAGCAGCCCGTCGTCGTGGGTCCGGACGGGCGCTTCGAAGCCGACCTGCCCCCGCTCGAGACCGCCGCGACCGCGGTCTACGAGCTGGTCCGGGCGGACGGGCCCTTTCTGCGCTCGTTGGGTGTGTTGCGCGTCTCCACCGAAGCGCCGGCCGCCGCCTATGCGCCTCCGGCGACGCCCATGGCCAACCCGGGCCGCCCGGCGCAAGAGGCCGCCCTGCTCGGCGCGGCGAACGTCGAGCGCAAGGCCGTCGGGCTGCCTCCGCTGGCGCCTCTGTCCCGCGGTCCCGAGGTCCTCGACCCTTGGCTGGACGCCATCGCCGCCGGCTCCGCCACGACGGCGCCCGTCGGGCTGGTGGACGACCGGGGATGGCCCTTCGGCCGGCTGCGCTACACGTTCACGGCGGGCGTGACCATCGGCGAGGCCATCACCGCGCTCGCCGCCACGCCCCTGGGCCGGCGCGCGCTCTTCGCCGCCGACGACACGCACCTCGCCTTCGGTGTGCGACCCTTCGGCGGGGCGCCGGGGCAGGACGTCGTCGTCGTCTCGCTGCAGAAGTTCCGAGCGCCGGAGGCCGCCGACGCCCGGGCCGCGGTCCTGACCGCGGTCAACGGACGCCGCAAGACGACCGGCCTCGCCCCCCTCGCGGACGCGGCGCCCCTGTCGGCGGTGGCCCAGCAGCTCGCGGACGACGCGCTCGCCGGTCGGGTGCGGTGGGAGGGTCTCGTCGACGCCGCGGGGAAGCAGTTGATGCAGCGCCAGGTGGGCGTCTCGGCCTTCGGCGCGGGCGGTGCGACGCAGGTCGCCTTCGATCCCACGGCGCTCGTCGCAGAGCAGGGACTGCTCGCCAAGGACATGCGGGCCCTCGGTGTCGGCGTGGCCGCCGGCCCCCTGCCCGGCCACGCGCAGCCCCAGGTCGTGCTGGTCTACGTCGTCGCCGACCAGGTGCCCAAGCCCTGACGCGGCCTACTTCGGCCGGTTGGACTTCCGCCAGACCAGGCGCAGGCCGGCCCAGGTCTCGTCCAGCGCACAAACCTTGTTGTCCACCACGCCGATGGGCAGCGCGATCTCGCGGATGAGATCCTCGGTCATGTCCGTCTGGACCTTCGAGATGCGCTTGGGCCAGGCCACCCAGAGGCCGCCGGCCGGCGTCATCGCCGCCGTGAGGCCGATCAGGTCCTGCACCAGCGCCGAGCGCTTTCGGGTGAAGTAGACGATCACGTCCGCCGGGCCCGTGGTGTGGTCGTCGGGCCAACGGAGCGGCGTGACGCCTGCCGGCATCGGCGCCAGCGACTGAATGAAGCCGGGGGGGATCTCGCCGGCCAGCATGAGCCGGGCGCCCGCCTTGAGTCCGAGCTTTTCGGCGAGGGGGGTGTCTGAAGACCTGGGCACGGAGACGCTCCTGAACATGCGGGAGCCGCTCCCGCGTCGCACGCAGTCTCGCGGGCGCGCCACGGGTTGACAAGAACCGCGAATCTGCCGTACCAAGAGAGCACCCAGGCCGGTGTGCCTGGTCAGGAAAAGAATGGGTTCAGGCAGTACACGCATCGGGAGGGGGCCCGTCGGCTCGCAACTCCCGGAGGCCATGCCGACCCGCTGACCGCCCTCCCGCGGTCGGTCGGTCGACCGCCCCGGGGTTCCGCCGCTTCCCCTCCCGGCACCACGAATTTTTCAGTGTGCAAGGGGAAAGACCATGCAGCGGATCGAGTTTCAGGGGCGGAACGCCCAAGAGGCCAAGCGCCGTGCGCTGAACTACTGGTACCAGAACCACCCGGATCTGGGCCTGAGCCTGGCGCAGTTCTTCGCGCAGTGTCGCGGCAGCCAGAGCGGTGGACAGGTGTGCATCACCTTCTACCCGGCGCATCCGGACCAGCGCACGGCCGCCTGAGCGGCCTTGTCTCGTCCCGGGGAACCTGATAGGTTCCGCGGCCTTGCTCAGCGAGGCTGTCCACGTGCGCGTTTTTTCAGCATTTTTCGGCACCCTTCTGATGGCGGCCCCCGCCGCGGCCGTGACCATGCCCGGCTTCGACCACGCCATCCCGCAGGAGCCCGGCAAGTTCGAGGCCGGCGGCGGCGTCGCCGGCGGTGACCAGCTCGTCTCGGCCTTCGCCCTCGGGCGGCTCGGCCTGATCGACGACCTCGATCTGACCGTGCGCCTCGGATTCATCGGCGGCTTGAAGCTCGGGGCCCGCGAGGACAACGGCTTCGAGGTCCAGGGCACGCCCCGGTTCCGCTTCATCCGGACCGAGGACACCGGCTTCATCGACGCCGCGGTGCTCGCGGACGTCTCGATCGTCAAGACCGAGGGCATCTTCGTCCTCGGCGTCGACCCGACGATCGTGGCGTCTCACCACTTCGCCATCGAGGGCCGGCGGCAGCTCTACATCGCGCTCGGGCTGGGCGTCGCGTTCGACTACAACGACGCCGACGGCGCGTCGTCGGACCTCGAGAGCGGCTTCATGGGCTCCGCGAGCACGGGCGTCGACATCGTCGAGCACCTGCGGCTCTCGCTCGAGGCCCGCCTGCGCGACGAGTTCCAGCGCTACGGCCTCGCCGTCACCTACCAGTTCTGACCCCATTGCCGGGCCGCGCGCCGGCCCCGGAGGTGCCCCCATGGCCACGGTCGGTCGCAACGACCCCTGCCCCTGCGGCAGCGGCAAGAAGTACAAGAAGTGCCACCAGGAGCAGGACGAGCAGCGCGGTCGCGAGCTGCGCAACCTGACCGGCATCGACGAGTGGATGGCGTTCCACCTGCGCCGCATCCACGAGGCCCTCACGCCCCGGGTCGAGCAGACGCCGGCCGTGATCGCCGCCGCCGAGGCCTACTTCGCCGGCACCGAGCGCCCCGCCCACCCGCTGGACGACCAGCTCTTCCGCGACCACGCCTTCTACGACGTCCCGGTGGACGCAGAGGGCGAGACGCTCGCCACGACCCTGACGCTGGACGACGATCTGCCCTCCGCGGCGGACACCAAGGTCATGCGGCAGGCCCTCGCCACGAGCTACCTGTCCTTCGTCGAGGTCACGGACGTCAAGCGTGGCAAGGGCTTCGCCATCAAGGACGCCCTCACGGGGACCGAGGCCTTCATCTGGGACGAGACGCTCTCGAACGTGCTCGATCCGATGGAGGTCCTGCTCGCCCGGCGGCTGCCCTTCGCCGAGCGGCCCCTGCTGGTGCCCTCGTGGACTCGTGTGTGGTTCCACGGCCGCAAGAAGGCGATCGCCGCAGCCCGCGCCGAGTTCGAGGCCGCCGCCCTGGCCGAAGACGACGCCGCCGGTCGCCTGAAGTGGCTGAAGGCCGCCGCGCCGCGGTTCGTGGCCCTCGCTCGACAGTTCGGTCGACCGACACCTTGAGCGCCATGACCCGCGACGAACTCGTGGCGTGGCGGGCGGAGCTGGAGTCGACGCGTTCGTCGACGGAGCTGCTCGACCACCTGCTGAGCCCGGCGGACGCGCCCGCGCGCATCCGGGCGCTGCCCGGCGAGGCGCTGTACCGGCTGGTACGCCGCATCGGCATCGAGGACTGTACCGAGATCGTGGCGCTCTCCAGCGGGCGGCAGGTGCAGGCGTTCATCGACTTCGATGCCTGGCAGGGCGACCGTCTCGACATCGAGCGCCTCGATCCGTGGCTGCGTGCGCTGATGGTCTCCGGCCGCGAGGTGCTCGTCGAGCGCCTGCTCGACCTCGACGATCAGCTCCTGAGCTGGATCGTCCTCTCGAGCGCCCAGATCTACGTCATCGACGATCCCGAGTCGTTCGAGGCGCCCGACGAGGAGCACGTGCTGACGCAGGATCGGCGGCTGTGCATCGTGTTCCCGGAGTCGGCCGAGCGCGACCTCCCGGTGAAGGTGTTCCTGGACGCGTTCATGCGCGAGCACCCGGACCACTGCTATAATTTCCTGGTCTTCAGCGGTGCGGCGCTGAACTCCGAGCTCGAGGAGAACGCGCTGCGCTGGCGTCAGGGCCGCATGGCCGACCTCGGGTTCGTGGACCCCATCGAAGCCCTGGGCCTCTACACGGCGCCACGTCCCGACCAGATCCGGGACGCCCGTCGCGCCGTGCCGCGCGGGGTCGAGGCCCCGGTGCTGGCGCAGAGCCTGAGGTCCGACGAGCGCCTGAACGCCGGCATTGCCGCGCTGGACGCCCAGACGCGGGCCGTGGTGCTCCAGGAGCTGGCGTACGTGTGCAACACCGCGCTCTCCGCGGATCGCATCCCCCTCTGGGACGAGGCGGCGCAGGAGCACGTGCTCCGGCGCGTGCGCGCCGGGCTCTCGCTCGGGCTGGACGCTCTGTCCGAGGGCGCGACGCCCCGAACCGACGCCGACGTGCTCGCGGACGTGCCGCTGGCGTTGGTGTTCCGCGCCGGTTACGGCCGGATGCTCGAGGCGGCGGAGCCGGCGCGTCGCGCGCGTCGTCGGGGCCTGCTCTCGGGTCCCGGGGGCCCCGTGGACGCCGTCGATCAGCCGTTGCTGCGGGTCTGGGTCGAGGCGCTCACGGACCGTCACCCGCACCTGCCGGACGACCGCATCCCGCGGACCACCGCGGACCTGGCGCGGATGCGTGCCTTCGCGGACGTCGTGGCGGACCTCGTCGACTTCCCCGCCGGCGGCCGCTCGGACGACGCGGGCCTGTGCGCCTGGGTGCTGACGCAGGTCGTCCGTGGCCTCCTGGGCCTTTCGGATTTCGGCCGCGTGCCCGCGCCGCGGCTGGCCGAGGCCCACGCGCTGCTTTTCGCCCAGGGGGGCCTGTCGCCCGCCGGTCGCGAGGCCGCGCGCGCTCAGTGGCTCGAACAGGGCGGTCGACGCCCGCAGACCATCGACTTCCTGCTCACGTGGGCGGCCGAGGAGCTCGCCGCGGTGGAGCCGACCGCGCTCGAGGGCCGCTACTGCACGGCGCTGCTGCTGGGGCCCTGAGGTGGAGCCGGGGGACCTGCCCTTCGACTTCCGCCGGAGCATCGACCTGCGGCTGGACGCCGAGGGGCGCTGGTTCCACGAGGGCGAGCCCTTCGTGCACGCGGGGCTGATCGCCGCGTTCAATCGCGGCATCGACGTCCTCCCGGACACGGGGGAGCCGATTCTACGCGTGGGCACGCACTGGTGTTACATCCGCTGCGACGACACGCCGTTCGTCGTGCGGAGCGTCCGCGTCGAGGGCGCTTGCCTCTCGCTCACGCTGAACACCGAGGCGGTCGCGACGTGCGCGCCCGACGCGCTGCGCGTGAACGACGCCGGGCTGCTCTACGTGGAGCTCGGGCCCCATCGCCGTGCGCGGTTCGGTCGCGCGGCGCAGGCGGCGCTCGCCGACCTGCTCGTGCCGGACGAGGCCGCCCCGACGGGGGTGGCGGTCGTCATCGGGGCGTCGCGGACGCCCCTCACCGCGCTCACTTGAGCTCGAAGGTCATCGGCACCGCTTCGGCGATGCGGTTGCCCGTCTTGCGCTTGAGCGTGCCGAGCACGCGGTTGATGGTCAGGGTGCCGTCCGCGCCCGTCTCGCCGCGCCCGACCAGGATGTCCACGGCCTCCATCTCGGGGACCGGCGGCGCATCGGGGGCGGGCAGGAACGTGAAGAGCATGCCGTTCGCGCCGCCCTGGAACTTGTCCGTGAGCTCGACGAAGTAGCTCTGGCTCTTGGCCGGGATGCTGGCGACGGACTTGCCGTTGGCGGCGACCTCGAGCGCATAGTGGCCGGGCGCGGGCACGTTCACGACCAGGTAGTAGTGACCCGGTGGCGGCGGCGGCGGCGGCGGCGTCGCGATCTCGACCTTGTAGCCCGGGGCGTCGATGTAGACGTTGCCGACGTCGTCGAAGCGGACGTCGACCTTGGGCATGGCCAAGGCCTTCACCGAGCCCGTGACCTTGGTGTTGTTCAGAAACACGTCGACGGCCCCGGCGGGCGTCGCCACGCACAGGCCGAAGAGCACCGCCGGGCCGAGCCAGCGTCCGATTGACATGGGTCTTCACCTCCCGTAAGAACCGATGCGCCTATATACAGCAGCGGACGGCCGGACGTGAGCACTCGCAGGGTCCAGGAACGCGGATTCTTCACCGGCCCAGACGGCCTGAGCTTCTACTTCGAGCACGACACGGTCGAGGGCGCGAAGGGCGCCGTCCTGTTGTTGCACGGGTATGCCGAGCACTGCGGGCGCTACGCCGGGGTCGTCGACCGACTCGCCGAGGCCGGCTTCAACACGTGGCGATTCGACTACCGCGGTCACGGCCGCTCCGGCGGTCGGCGCGGGCACGTCTACCGGTTCGAGGACTACTTCGACGAGATCCGCCTGTTTCGGGACAAGTTCTTCGCGGCGACGCCGGATCTGCCCCGCTTCCTGGTCGGGCACAGCCACGGCGGGCTGCTCTCGCTGACCTACTCCGCGCAGTCCCCCGAGGGGTTCCGCGGCGTCGTGTTGAGCAGCCCTTTCCTGGGCTTCGGCATCCAGGTGCCGGGCTGGAAGTCCACGGCGGGCCGCGTGCTCAGCCGCTTGGTGCCCACGATGGCGCTGCCGACGGACATCGACCCGGCCACGCTCACGCACGACGCCGAGGTCGTGAAGGCCTACGCCACGGACAAGCTGGTCGGAACGCACGCCTCGGCGCGGTGGTTCACCGAGATGCTGCGGGTGCACGCCGAACTGCCGGAGCGCGCCGCGCGGCTCACGCTGCCGATCCTCGTCCAGCAGGGCGGTGACGACCGCGTGGCGTCGCCGTCGGCGACGCGGGCGATCTTCGAGCACATCGGGAGCGCCGACAAGACCCTGCGCGAGTACGCCGGGCTGTTCCACGAGATCTACTTCGAGACGCGGCGGGACGAGCCCATCGGCGACCTGACCCAATGGCTCACGGCGCACCTCTGAGCGTGCGCACGGCCGTCTGGCTCGCCGCCACGCTCGCCGCGTGCGCGGCCCCCGTTCCCCCGCTCGGCTCCGTCCGGCGGGCCGAGGACGTCCTCGACTCCGCCCTGGTTTCGCCCATCGCGGCGCACCGGGCGGTCGCCATCGACGCGATCGGCGCGGCGGGTCTGAGTGATCGCCTCGAGGTGGCGCGGCGGGGCGCGACCGACGCCGATCCGATGGTCAAGGCCGCGGCGCTGCGGGCGCGCCTGCGCCTGGAACCCGCCGCCGTCGCCGAGTCCCTGCGGGCCTGGGCGGCGGGCCCCGGGGCCGCGGACCAGTTGCGGGCGCTCGCGGCGGCCGACGACGAGTGCCCGCCGGCGCTGTATGCCGAGATCGTCGAGTCGGCGGCCAAGTCCGACCACGCCGAGGTTCGGCGCGCGGCGCTGACCCACCTGGGGCCCCTGGACGCAACCACGCGTCGCCGCGTGGTCGCCCGGGCGCTGGCCGACCAGGACGAGACCGTCCGGGTGGACGGCATTCACGCCGCCTTCGAGCACGCCCTCGCCGATCCGCTGCCGCGCCTGCTCGACGAGCTGATGATGGGCGCGGCGGAGCGGCGAGCGCAGGCCGCGCGGCTGTTGGGCGAGGTCGGCGAGGTCTCGGCGATCCCGGCGCTCTTCCACGTCGCCGCCGAGGACTCGGGCATCGTCGGTCCCACGGCGCGGGCGTCGCTGTGTCGCCTCGGCGTGGACGCCGAGTGCGCGCGTCTGCGGGCGTCCGTGCTCTCGCGCGAGGTCGCCGAGGCCGGTCCGGCCATCTCGGCGCTGGCGGCGGTCGGTGGACCCGTCGCCGTGGACGCCCTGACCGCCGCCGTGGCCCACCCCGAGCCGGACGTGCGCCGTGCCGTGGCCCTGGCCCTGTCGACTCGCTTCGAGCCCGCGCTGCTGCGCCTGCTCGTGCCCCTGCTGGACGACGACCGTACCGAGCCCCGCGCGCTGGCCGCCGCCGCGCTCGTCGAGCTGGAACCCGCGCGGGCGCTGGCCGCCGTGGACGCGGCCGTTCGTGGCGGCAACCCCGGCCTGCGGGACCAGCTCGTCAAGGTGCTCGCCGAACGCTACGCCACTCGGGGGGGCGCGCAGTGTGCCGCCGCCCTGAGTCGACTCGCCCATCTCTCCGATGGTTTCGAGCGCCTGCCGCTGTGGGCGCCGGAGCTCCCGACGGTGGTCACGGCGCTCGGTGCCCTGCTCGCGCACGGCGACCAGCAGACGCGTGGCCTGGCCGCGGACGCAGCCCTGCGCAGCGCCACCCCCGAGCTGCGTTTCCTGGCCGCGCACGCCGTGGCGACGGGCGAGGTGGACGATCCGGGGCAGGCTCTGATCGAGGCGACGGACGATCCGGTCCCCGCCGTGCGCATCGTCGCCGCGGCTGCAAGACTCCGACTCGCCCGTTCGGGTATGATGCCCACAGACTAGCGCTCGAGGAGGACACCTTCGCATGTCCCGCCTGTTCGGGGTCTTCGCTTACGCCAGTGGTCCCGTCGCTCCGCTGCTCCGGCTGGCGGGCGAGCGCATTCGCGTCTCGGCGAGCGAGAATCGGCACGGCTACGGGATGGGTTACGCCCAGGCCGGGGACGTGCTCCTGCAGCGCCGGCCGCAGCTGCGCGACCAGGCCATCGACCTGGAGCAGGTCACGGCCGAGGTCCGGACGAACGCGTTCCTCGCGCACGTTCGGCGCGCCGAGGTCGGCGACCTGAAGTTCGAGAACACGCAGCCGTTCCGTTTCGGGCCGTGGCTGTATGCGCAGGTCGGCACATTCCCCGGGGACGAGGCCGTCTTCGACGCCGCGCGGGCCCTGCTGCCCGACTCGCTCGCCCGCAACGTCGCCGGCGAGACGGACGCCGAGGCGTTTTTTCACCTGTTCCTGGCCCGGTTGGCGGACGAGGGCATCTCGCCGCGGCTGTGGTCCGTGGAGCCCGCCCGCGTCGCCCGCACGCTGGGCCAGTCGCTGACCGCCTGGCGCCTGCTCTGCAGCGCCGAGTCGCGCGACGCGCCCTTCGGCATCTCGGCCCTGCTCACCAATGGTCAGAGCTTCTACGCCGTTCGGCACGGGTCGCCCCTATGGCTGCTCGCGGTGCGACCGACGCCCCGCGCCTACGAGCCCCTGCCCGTGGAGCTCACGCCCGGGGGCGGCTCGACCGCCCTCGGAGCGCCGGCCAGCGTGGTGATCGTGGATGGCCCGGTCGCGCCGCAGGGCGCCGTCGAGATCCCGGCGGATACGGTCGTTTTTCTCGATCGCGACTTCCGCCTGACCTGGCACCCCGCGCAGCTCTGACGCTCAGGTCGGCCAGGGCAGGCCGAGCACGAAGACGGCGCCGCCGCGCGGCCCGGACTCGACCCAGGCGCGCCCGCCGTGGGACTCGGCCACGAGCTTGCAGAACGCCAGGCCCAGGCCCGCGGCGCCTTGACTCCGCCGCTCGCCGAGCTGCACGCTCCGCTCGAAGATGCGCTCGCGCGCCTCGGCCGGCACACCCGGGCCCTGATCGGCCACGGAGACGAGCAGCAGGTCGCCCTCCTCCCGGGCCTGCAGGCGCAGCGTGCTCCCCCGCGGGGCGTGGCGGATGGCGTTCTCGCCCAGGTTGATCAGGGCGCGCTCCACGAGCTCACGATCCAGGGGCCACAGCGTCTCGCCGCAGCTGCGGACGTCCACGTGGACCTCGCGGGGCTCGGCCAGCGCGGCCAGCGCGAAGGCGACCTCGTCGAGCAGCGCGGCCACCGACGTCGGCCGGGCGTCCGTCTTGAGGCGCCCGTGTTCGACGCGCTCGACGTCCAGCAGCGACTGGACCATCCGGCTCAGCCGCTCGTGGGCCGTGCGCGCCTGGTCCATGGCGCGCCGCTGTCGGGGCGTCATCGGGTCGAGCGCCATCAGCGACAGGCTGCCGCCGACGACGGTCAGCGGATTGTTCAGGTCGTGGACCAGGTAGCCCATCCAGGCGCGGTTCTCGGCGAGCAGGTCCTGGGCGCCCGCGGGGTAGTGGCGCACGGGCCGGCGCAGGGCGGAGCGCACCTGCCACTCCAGCAGCCAGGGCACCACGGGTTTGCCCAGCAGGCTGTCCACGCCGGCCTCGAAGAGGGCGTCGCGGGCGCCCCGGTCGTGCACGGCGCTCAAGGCCACGACGGGCACGTCCGCCAGCGCCGCGGATTCACGCAGACGCCGGCAGCGGCTCGCCCCACCCGCGGGTCCGGCGGGCACGTCGAGCACGACGATGTCTGGTCGGCGCCTCGCCGCGAGCGCGTGCGCCCCTTCCACGTCGGCCGCCTCGTCCACCGTCATGCCGTCCCGCTCGAGGAGGATGCGAAGCAGCAGGCCGTGGTCCGGCTCGTCTTCGACAATGAGGGCATGGGCGGCTTTCGCGGTCATGTCCCCCTCATCGGCATCCCGCACGTCGGCGTTGATTGGGAACACGCCGACTGCTAAGCGGGACTCATGCTTCTCGAATTCCGCGGCGTGCGAAAGCTGTTCCGGGGCGCGCCGGCGCTCGACGGCGTGACCGCCGCCGTGGATGGCCGGGCCATCGGGCTCCTGGGGCCCAACGGCGCCGGCAAGACCACGCTCATGAAGATCTGTCTCGGCCTGCTCGCCCCGGACGCGGGCGAGGCCACGGTGCTCGGGCTCGACGTGCGCCGCGAGCCGACCGCCGTCCGTGCAAAGCTGGGGTACGCCGCGGAGGGGGCCGGGCGGCTGCCCGGGCTGAGCGGCCTGGAGTCCGTCGCTTACGCCGGTGAGCTCTGCGGCCTGCGCCGTGCCCACGCCCTGCGCCGCGCCCACGAGATCCTCGATCTGGTCGGCCTGGACGAGTCGCGGCACCGGCCCGTGGAGACCTACAGCACCGGCATGCACCAGCGGGTCAAGGTCGCCATGGCCCTGGTGCACGACCCCGCGCTCGTGCTGCTCGACGAGCCCACCACGGGCCTGGACCCCGAGAGCCGGGACGAGCTGCTCGACCTGATCGTGCAACTCCGCAAGGGCGCCGGGCCGGCGGTGCTGCTCTCGACCCACTTGCTGCACGACGTCGAGCGGACCTGCGACGCGTGCATCATCATGCAGGCGGGCCGCGTGCTGTTCTCCGGACCGCTGGACGCCCTGCAGGTCCGCCGTCAGCGCGTGTTCGACCTGCGGACGCGTGGGCCCGCGGCGGCCCTGGGCGCGTGGCTGACCGAGCGCGGGTGCGAGGTGCGTCCTGGTCGGCGGGACGACGAGCTGGCCGTCACGCTGCCGGCGGACGCACCCGCGGACCTCGTCTGGGCCGGCGCGGCCGCGACGGGGCACCCCCTTTGGCACCTGGAGCCGCAGGACGCCACGCTGGAAGAGGCGTTCCTCGAAGCCATCGGGAGTCCCCGTTGAAAGATCGCATCTTCGCCGTCGGCTACCGACGCCTGGACGACAGCCCCCGCCACCGATTCGCGCCGTGGCCCATCGCGCGTACGGCTCTTCAGCTGGCCTGGCGGCGCCGCGCGACGAAGGTCGCCCTGCTCTTCTGCTTCGGCACGCTGATGGTTCACGGCGTGTGGATGATCAGCCAGGTGTTGCTGCGCGAGTTCGACCCGGGGGTCGCCGGCTCGACGGAGATGGCCCAGTCGACCTTCGGGACGGCGCAGGAGGTCCTCTCCAGCTTCGTGCAGGCCCAGTTCTTCTCGACCGCCGTGGCCATGGCCATCATCACCGCGGGTTTCGTCGCGGACGATCGCCACGCCGGCGCCTTCGACCTGTACTTCGCCCGACCCCTCACGAAGATGGACTACGCCCTGGGCAAATGTCTGGGGGCCGGCGCGGTGCCCGCGGCGACGATCGTCCTGCCGGCGATGCTCTTGTGGTTCGTCGCCGTGGGCGGCATCGACGCCGAGCGTGGGCAGAACCTGTGGCGCCTCGGTCTGCCGACGCTGGCCACGAGCCTGGCCGCCAGCACCTGGCTGACGGGCGTCGTGCTCGGCCTGTCGTCGCTCGGCGAGAAGTCCCGCACGGTGGGCGCGACCTTCATCGCCGTGCTCTTCGGCCTGATGGCCTTCGGCGAGGCCCTGCCCGCGGCCGGACACGATTGGGGCGGCTACCTGTCGCCGATGCGTGACCTGCGCACGGTGGCCCACGGCCTGCTGGACGTCGGCAGCACCAGCGTCAGCGGTGCGCTCCTGTCGCGCGGTGAGGCGCTCAACGAGAGCGGCCTCGCCTCGTTCCTGGCGCTCACGCTGCAATCGGCGCTCGGCTTCGGGGCCCTCTCGTGGCGCCTGCACCGCGAGGTCGTCGGATGATCCGCGCCACGGGCGTTTCCAAGATGTTCGGGCTCGTGCGCGCCCTGAACGAGATCGATCTCGAGCTCGGGCCCGGCGTGACCGGCCTGCTCGGCCCGAACGGCTCGGGCAAGTCCACGCTCCTCAAGCTCTTCGCCGGGCAGCTCCGGCCGGACACCGGCGAGGTCCGCCTCGCGGGCATGGACCCCTTCGCGCAGACCGCCGCGATGCGCCGCCTGGGGCTGTGCCCGGAACAGGACCGCTTCTACGAGGACCTCTCGGGGCAAGTCTTCGTGACCGCCCTGACCCGACTGCACGGGTTCTCGGCCGCCGAGGCCCAGCGGCGCGCCTTCGCGGCCATCGACCGCGTCGGCATGAGCCGCGACGCGGGCAAACGCATGCGCGAGATGAGCCGCGGCATGCGGCAGCGCATCAAGATCGCGCAGGCCATCGCCCACGATCCCGAGGTGGTTCTGCTCGACGAGCCGCTCAACGGCGCCGATCCCGTGGCCCGGGCCGATCTGATCCGCCTGGTGGCCTCGTTGGGGGCCGAGGGGCGCTGCGTCGTGGTGTCGAGCCACGTGCTGCACGAGGTCGAGGCCATGACCCATCGGGTCGTGCTCATCCGGTTCGGGCGCTTGCGTGCACAAGGCGACTTCCTGCGGCTGCGCGAGCTGATCGAGGACCGCCCGTATCGCATCGGCATCGAGGTGGACGCGCCGCGGGCCCGCGCCTTCGCCGCGGCGCTGCTCGAACTCGCCCACGTCCGCACCGCCGAGGTGAACGACGACACCACGCTCGAGATCACCACGACGCAGCTCGACGCCGCCTGTCAGGAGGTCCCCGAGGTCGCCCGGCGCCTCGGCCTGGGGCTGATTCGATTCACCTCTCCGGACGCCGATCTCGAGAGCCTGTACCGGTACCTGATGCACGATGACTGACGCCCCCGCCCCCCTGCCCCTCGCGCTCTTCTGGGCGCAGTTCCACGCCCGCCGGAACCTCCAGAAGAAGGCCTTCCGCGGCTGGGCCATCGCGTGTGTGCTCGGTTATCTGTCCATGCGGCTGGGGGGCCGGGTCCCCGCGGCCGAGGCCGCCGAGCAGATCCTCTTCTTCGTCGTGCCGCTGCTCTCGCTGTTCTTCGGGGGGGGCGTGCTGCGCGAGGAGATCGAGGACCAGACCATCACCTACAGCTTCACCCGGCCCCTCGACCGGGGCTGGATCTATGGTGCGCGTGTCGTGGCGGCCATGGTGCCGGTCTTGCTCCTGTCCATGCCGTTCCTGGTCGTCGAGGCCACCCTGCTGGACGGCGCCACCGGCGCGCGGGTCATCATCGCCGGCCTCGCCGCGACGCTGGCCTACACCGGCGTGTTCGCCCTGCTCGGCCTGCTGATGAAATGGTCGACCTGGGTCGGCCTCGCCTGGCTCATCTTCTGGGAGAGCCTCGTCTCCCTGGCGCCGGGGTTCATCGGGCACCTGACGCTGCAGAGCCACCTGCGCGGCCTGACGGGCTTTCGGCCGCGTCCCGGGCTGCTCTCCTCGCTCTGGCAGCCGCCGAGCGCGCCCGTGGGGTTGGTCGTGCTGCTCGGGGTGGCGGCCGTGAGCCTCGTCCTCGGCGGCGTCGTGGTCCGCCGCCGGGAGATCGCCCTGGAGAAGTGAGCCTCAGAGCGGCAGCACGCTCTGCAGGTACTCGATGTCCTCGGGGTTGAAGGCGCCGTGCCCGCCGTCGAGCTCCGCACGCTCGGAGAAGGGCCGGTCCGCGCCGCAGTCCATGATCTGCATCGGCCCGGGGGCGGTGTGATACTCGCCGCAGCCGGGGAAGACCGGCAGGCCCAGGGAGTGGCCGAGCTCGTGCGTGGCCGTGTTGCCCACCAGGCTGCCGAGCGTGTGAATCGCCTGGGCGATGGTCCCGCCCCGCGGGCCGTCCGGATACTCGGCCGCCGTGACCGGCGTCTCACGGACATCGGCGAAGATGGCGTCGAAGGTCGGATCGGCCAGGGGGTTCTCCGAGCCCGTGGCCGGCGAGAACTGCAGGAAAGACTCCACGAAGATGCCGCCGTACCCCGCACCGTCGGCGTTGCGACCGGCCAGGTTGTCGGCCAGACGTTCGTTGCAGTGGTCCAGATCCGGCGTGTTGTCCAGGCCGAAGAGCTGCTGGCCGTTGGGGTCCGGACCGCCGACCTCCAGGATGGCGTAGTCGAGAAAGTCCGACGGCTCCACGAGCCGGAAGTCCATGTTGATGCCGCTGTAGTCGCGGCGCAGCACCTCGAGCACACGCGTCTGGACGGCGCCGCTGACGTTGCGCAGGCCGAAGATGCGCAGCGAGTCGGTGAACGCCGGCAGGAACCGCAGCCATACGACCTGCTTCGAGGGCAGGATCCGGAACGTGACCGGCGCCGGCACGCCCTCGACCGTCTCGTCGCCCCGCGCGATCACCGGGGTCGCGGTGCCGGTCATCACGCCCGGGTTGGCGCCCAGGTCGCGGCTCTGACAGTCGGCGTCGTAGTGGACGCGCATCGAGAACGCGAGCTCGTTGCCGGAGAGCCAAACGGGTGAGAGCTCGAGCCCGCCGGCCGGCAGCGGGCGTGACTCGCCCACGTCCGGCTGGAAGTCGCCCTCGAGGCGCACGAAGGTCGTGCCGGCCTCGCCGCCGAGGAACCCCTGCCCCAACACGGTGATCTTCTGGCCACGGCTCGCCTCGCCCGGGGAGATCGCCTCGATCGCCGGCGGCAGGAGGTCGAGTCGGACGGGGATCCAGGTCGACTCCCGGGACCAGCCGCGACCCTGGTTGGTGACCTGGATCTCACCCTGGAAGTGCCCCGGCGAGATGCCCATCCAGGCCGGGTCGAACACGGTCTCGACGATGCCGCGCTCGGGGGCCTGCCCTGCGGCGAGCGGGGGCGAAGTCAGGGGGACCTCGGTGAGCGAGACCTCGGCCGCGGGCCCGCCGGCGTCCGGCGTGAAGGTGCCGCGCATCGAGAGCAGCGACTGCCCCTCGCCGTCGAGCAGGAACCCCTGCCCGAGCAGCACCATGGGCGTCTGGGGAAACACGCCCGCCTGCGGCGCCGTCACCGTGGGGTCCAGCGCGTGCCGCAGGTCGAACTGCACGGGCACGATCGCCTCGCCGTGCGCCGCGCCGGCGTCCACGGCCAGCACCAGGTCGCCCGCGAGCGTGCCCTCGGGGAGCGCGCCGACCTGCTCCGGCGGGAAGGTCACGATCATCGTCCGGTCGTCCACGCGCTCGGCCGGCAGCGAGAGCACCGCGCCGCCGGCGGTCGAGCCGTCCAGCGTGACCTCGAACGTGGCGCTCTCCAGGAAACCGTCACCCCGGATCTGAACGCGACTCCCGGGCAGCACGACATCGGCCAGCACGGACTCGATGCCCACGGCCAGGGGGGGCGTGACGGTCGCGCCGCCGCCGCTGCCCTCGGCACAGGCGGCCAGGCACGCGACGAAGAGGACCCGGGCGGGGCGATGAATCACGGCAGGCATGCCATGCCCCCGGGCACGGGCCGGCAGTCGTAGCCGGCGCGGCAGTCCTCGGGACCCGCGCAGGCCTTCAGGCAGGCCGGCACGTTGCAGTCGCCGGGCACGTCGACACAAATGGTCCCGGGATCGCAGTCGTCGCCCGCACAGCCGCCGGAAGCGCAGTACCCGCCCGGCAGCGGCAGGCAGATGTCCGTGCCCTCGCAGTCGGTGTGGTCCTGGCAACGGTCGCCCGTGCGGCCGGCGCCGGCGAGCAGGCAGCCCGTGGTGAAGTCCTCGAAGCGTTTGCAGGCGTAGCCGAACTCGCCGCGGCACTCGAACGAGGACTGGCAGTGGTCGGCGCACGTGCCGCCGAACCCCGCCGGGTCCTGGCAGGCCTGGGCGGCTACGCACTCGGCCTCGGCGCCGCAGGCGCGGGGGGCGTCGCAGGCCTCGGCGACGCACTCACCGCCGCGGCAGTATTGGCCCACGGGGCATTGCAGCGTGACCTGGCAGCCCTGGCTGTCGCTCTTGTCGATCACCAGGTCGTACACGTTGCTGACGGAGCGGGTCGCGCCGAACACGGCGAGCACGTAGATGTCGTCTGCCGGCACGTCCAGCTCGATCTGCTCGACGTCGCGGTAGGAGAGCGACTCGGCCACGGCCTCTCCCGTGGAGCGGAACAGCCGCAGGTCCAGGTCGCCGGACTGGTGCGAGAAGCCGATGCCGGCGCGGAGAATCTCGCCGGCGCGGGCGTCGAAACCATAGTAGTCGGCGTCCTGCCGGCAGATGACCAGGCCGCTGACCTGATGCGGGAACTCGTTGATCGGCGAGAAGTCGTCGAGGACGTCGTTCCCGTTGCCCGCGTCGTCCAGGGCATCGTCGACGCACATCTGGTTGCAGTCCCCCGGGCCGACCTCGACCTCGAGGGCGTACGTGTTGCGCGCCCCCTGGTAAGGCGCCACCGCGATGTGCACCGCGCCCGCCGCCGAAGTGCAGGGCTCGACGACCGACTCCGTGTCCAGATCGGCGTTGGCGCTCTGGTACGGGAAGTCGTCGACGGCGTCCCCGGGCATCTGCATGAACAGGTCCAGGTCGCCGCGGGCGTTCTCGAAGATGATGCGCGCCGTGACCGACTGGCCGGCGTCCACGGGCACGGTGAAGACGTCCGTGTCCTGGTCGCAGATGGTCAGGCCCTCGATGCGCCCCGGCGTGACGGCCGTGGCCGTGGGCAGGTCGTTGTTGCCCGCGGCGCCCTCGTAGGTGTCGGCGGTGCACACCTGGCCGCAGTCGGCGTTCTCGGGGACGCACTGGTAGGCCGTCTGGCCGTCGATGCTGGTGAGCTGCACGCAGACCAGGCTGGGGCCGCAGCCCCCGGTGCAGGCGTGCGCACAGAAGAACTCGCCGAGCAGCGGGACGCAAAGGTCGGCCTCGCCGCCGCACTGGGCGTCCGCCACGCAGGGGGTGCAGTCGCCGTAGGTCTGCCCGCCGGACGAGCCGCCGCCCACGGCCTCGAACTGAAACAGCGCGCTCTCGGTGCTGTGGTCGCAGCGGGTGCCGTCCGGGTCGTCGTTGTCCGTGGCCGTGATCACGTAGGACACGGTCGCGGCCTCGCCGTCGGCCAGGTTGAGGTTGGGGATGGACGCCCGGTACTGCCCCGGGCCCTCGCTGCTCATCTCGACGAGCTGCCAGCCCGACGTGTCGACGCCGCCGCTCCCGGAGACGGGCTCCGTCGTGAAGGCCAGAATCGGCGGAGACTTGAAGCCGACGTCGTCCTGGATGTCCGCGGTGATCTCGTAGTTGAGCGGGCCGTTGAAACGGCCCGGCGACTCGTGGGTGATGGTCGGCGGGGCGCCCGGGCAGTTGGCGCCGGCGTTGCGCTTGAAGCGCACCAGGAACCGCTTCACCACGGGCTGATCGTCGTTCTGACGCCGCGCCTCGAACACCAGGGTGTGCGAGAGCGAGCGGTCCAGGTCCTCGGCCGAGGGGCACCAGTTCAGGCTCTTCCGCTTGCCGTTCTCGGGCGGATACAGGTTGGCGCCCGCGGGGATCGGCTCGCCCAGGGCCAGGTCGACCTCGCCGTCGGGGATCAGGTCACCCTTCACGCTCACCGGCATGGCGTCGATGCAGGGCGTCTGGCCGAGGTCGACGGCCATGCCCGCGCCCGGCGGCTCCACGAACACCAGGCTGGCCGGTCCGAGACCCCCGTTGACGACGAGAATCTGGAGGGTCTCCTCGGCGTGGCCGCCGTGGCCGTCGGACACGCGCACCGTGAGCGCGTAGGCCATCTGGTCGTTCGGACCGGCGTCGGCGATGCCCGGCGTCCACTGGAAGATGGCGCGACCGCGGTCGAGCTTGTTCAGCGCGGGCCGGCCGCCCGCGGATTGGCTCACCGTGGCCGGCTCCGGGTCCAGGCGGAACTCGAACGACAGGTCGTCGCCGTCGCTGTCCGTCGCCAGGACGTCGATGTGCGAGGGGACGTTGACGTCGAAGCTCGTGTCGCCGAGGGGCAGGAGCGCCGGGGCGCGGTTGGTGTCGGGGCTGCACGCCGCCAGCGCGCCGAGCGCGAACGGCAGGCACAGTCGCAAGAACGCGCCGGGCATGGGGCGAAGTCGAGTCATGGGGAAGCGTCCGGTCTCGCCAATGGGAGTCGGCCGCAATGTAGCACCACGCGGGGAGCCCATGGAATCGCGCCTTGCCCCCCGGAGCGCCCGGCGTTACGGTGCGGCCGCCGCCCTGAGGGGCGACGCGTTCGGTCAGAGAAAGAGGGATGCCATGAGTGAGATCGTCGAAATTCACGGCCGCGAAGTTCTGGACAGCCGCGGCAACCCCACCCTCGAGGTCGAGGTCACCCTGGACAGCGGCGCGGCGGGGCGCTTCGCGGTGCCGTCCGGCGCGAGCACCGGCGAGCACGAGGCCCTCGAGCTGCGCGACGGCGACAAGGGGCGCTACCTGGGCAAGGGCGTGCTCAAGGCCGTCCAGCACGTCAACGAGATCATCGCCCCGGAGCTCATCGGCTTCCCGGCGGACGAGCAGCGCGGCCTGGACGCCGAGCTCCTCCGCCTCGACGGCACGCCGAACAAGGGCAACCTGGGCGCCAACGCGCTGCTGGGCGTCAGCATCGCCAACGCCCGCGCGGCCGCGGTCGACCACGGCCTGCCGTTCTGGCGCTCCGTCGGCGGGACCTCGGCCCACCGGCTGCCCGTGCCCCTGATGAACATCGTCAACGGCGGCGCGCACGCGGACAACAACCTGGACTTCCAGGAGTTCATGATCGTGCCCTTCGGGGCCGACCGGTTCTCCGAGGCGCTGCGCATGGGCGTCGAGGTCTTCCATGCGCTCAAGTCCGTGCTGAAGAAGCAGGGCCTGAACACGGCCGTCGGCGACGAGGGCGGCTTCGCCCCGAACCTGCCGGCCAACGAGGCCGCGCTCGGCACCATCATGGAGGCCATCCAGAAGGCCGGCTACGAGCCGGGCCGCGACATCGGCCTCGCCCTGGACGTCGCCAGCAGCGAGTTCTTCAAAGACGGCCGCTACCACCTCGAGGGCGAGGGCCGCAGCCTCTCCCCGGACGAGCTCGTCGAGTTCTACGCCGGGCTGTGCGAGCGTTACCCCATCGTGAGCATCGAGGACGGCATGGCCGAGGACGACTGGACGGGCTGGAAGCGCCTGACCGACCGCCTCGGGGCCAAGGTGCAGCTCGTGGGCGACGACCTCTTCGTCACCAACACCGAGCGCCTGGAGCGCGGCATCCGCGAGGGGTGCGGCAACAGCATCCTCATCAAGGTCAACCAGATCGGCACCCTGACCGAGACGCTGGACTGCATCTCGCGCGCCCACCGCGCGGGCATGACGACCATCATCAGCCACCGCAGCGGCGAGACCGAGGACACGACGATCGCCGACCTGGCCGTCGCCGTGAACGCCGGTCAGATCAAGACGGGCTCGGCGAGCCGCAGCGATCGCGTCGCCAAGTACAACCAGCTCCTGCGCATCGAGGAGCTCCTGGGCGACCAGGCCGCCTTCGACGGCAAGATCTTCCGCCGCTGAGCCTCAGCCGCCCGCGACGAAGCGGTTCTGGCGCTCGAGCACGTAGCGCCGGACGGCGTTGCGGGCGTTCTCCGGCAGGCCGATGAAGGTCGAGCCCACCCGGAAATAGCCGTCGTGCAGGTTGTGGAGAAACACGACCCGCACGCGGAGCGGACCGTCCGCGATGCCGACCGCGTTGAAGAACACGGGCGCGTCGATGGTGACGATCTCGCCGTTGGCCGGCGGCGTCTTGGTCAGCCAGGACAGGCCGCCCTCGCCGATGTTCACGCCGGTCCCGCCCGGGAGCGGGGCCATGGACACGCCGTGGATGCTGCCGCGCACGAACTGGCGGCGGTTCGGGCCGCGCCACTCGCCCACCGCCGCCGGGGTGGCGTTGACCGTCGACAGCGTCTCGCGGGAGAGCACGGACTCGACCTTGGCCAGCAGGAGCGTGGGGTCCAGCGGCTTGACGAGGTAGTCCACGACGCCGAGCTGCAGCGCACGGTCGAGATCGGCCGCGGTGCTGAGCGCCGTGAGCATGATCACCGGGATCGCCGCCGCCTTCGGGTACTTGCGCATCAGCTCCAGGAGCGCGAACCCGTCCATCTCCGGCATGCGAATGTCGAGGATGATCAGGTCCGGCACGAACTGCTGCAGCACGCGCACGGCGGCTTTGCCGTCCTCCGCCTCGATCACCTCGTAACCTGCGCGTTTCAGGTTGTAGACGATGAGCTTCCGGATGTTCGGCGCGTCTTCGACTGTGAGGATCTTCTTGGCCATCGTTGCTCCGAGCGCAAGGACCATACCACAGTCGCGGAATCGTTCTGAATTTCGCGGTGACCTGCCGTTGAGGCCCGAGGCGCCTTCCACTAAAGTCTTCGGCGCGGCGCGGGCCCGGTCGTGCTCGCTGCGCAGGGTGATCCCATGTTCGACGGCGATCCCGGAGTCTTCTTTGGGCCCCTGACCGGGGCGGATGTCGGCAACATGCCCGCCGAGGTGCTCCCCGAGCGCCTGGGCTGGGGGCTGGAGCGCTACGCCGACGTCGGTCCGTACGCCGAACTGCGCCTCGCGAGCGCGGCGACCTTGCGCGAGCAGGGTGACGCCCCGGACGCCGACGCCTTCGGGCGAGAGCTGTTGATGCTCGAGCCGCTCATCGACGGCGCCCTGAAGTTCGACATGCCGAGCCCCGCGGGCATGGGCCTGGTCTCCTGGGACAAGATCGTGCCGGACGTGCCCGAGGCAGGCGCGGGCGTCGAGAAGAAGGCGCGCCGCATGGCCCGCCGGCTGTTCACCGAGGACGACGAGGACGACCTGCCCCGCAAGCGGCCCGAAGCCCCGGCCCCCGAGGCCCTGCGCCGGGCGGCGGATCTGACGGAGGCCATCGCACGGCTGCGGGCGCTCGAGGCCGCGGCCGAGGACAAGGCGCGCCGCGCCCAGCTCGTGAACCTGCGCGTGGACCTGCAGCGGCGCCTGGTGCGCGAGCGCCGGCACGACGCCGCGCTGGACGCCCTGCTGCCGCCGACCACCCAGATCTCGGGCGAGACCGTTGCGACCCTGCGCGCGCACCTGGCGTCGGCCGGCCGGGCGCCCGAGCAGGAGGCGCTCGCCCCCGAGGCCGGTCCCGCGACGCGCGTCACGATCGAGCGGCAGCCCGCCTCCCGAGACAATCCGTACCTCTCCGCGCTGGACGAGGCGACGGCGCGCCTGGACGCTCCCCTGGCGCGTGACGCCGCCCCGACGGCGAGCCCCGAGCGCCTCGCGACGGTGCGGCAAGCGGCCGCGAAGGCCGTGAACGCTGCGGTGTCCGGCGGTCGTGGCGCCGAACGGGCGGCCACACGGGCCCGCAAGCTCTTCGCCGAGGAGGTCGCGCTCACCGGCGGTCGCCCGGGTGCAGACGCCACGCCGGAGGTCGACACGCTCGCCCTGCGGCGACAGCTCGCGCAGCACGTCGCGGCGCCGCCCGCGCCCGCGACCGTCGCGCCGGACGCCCTGGTCCCCGCGACGGGCCTGCCCGAGGTGCCGCTGCTCTCCTCCCGTGGGCCCGGCGCGCGTGTCGTCGGCGTCGCCCCGGCGGGCGTGCCGGTCCAGGTCGTCGGTCCGCCCCAGGGCGGCTTTCACCCCGTCGTGGTCGGCGGTCGGCGGGCGTGGGTGCCCGAGTCGTTCCTCCGCCGCGCCGGTGAGCGGCCCGCCGCATGGCCGCAGCCGCTCACGCCCCCGGACCGACTCGCCCCCCTGCCTCCTTCGCCCGGCGCCGGCGCGCGCGCCGCCCGGATGCCCGCGCCGGTCGGCGGCCCGGTGGACGTCCGCAACGTGCTGGTGGAGGGCCCGACGGACGCAACCGGCGGTGACACCGCGCGCGTCGTCTCGGCGGCGCTCGGCGCGCTGCCCGATGTCCTCGGCTCGCGCATGCGCGGCCGCCCCGCCCGGCGCGCCGAGCAGGCCGAGCTGACGCTCGTGCTCGACCTGCCCGCCGGCACGCGGGATCCCCAGATTCGCGGGCGCATCCTGGCCGACCAGATGGCGGACGCCCTCGTCCGCATGGGCGCCTCGACCCTCGACACGCTGAAGCTGCAGATCCGCGTCCGGGAGACCCGAACCGAGACCACGCCGGACCGCCTGCTGGACGCCGTCGGCGCCGGCGACACCGAGGGCCTGGCCACTCAGCTCGCGAGCGAACGCCGCACGCTGGACGCCGCCACGCGAAACCGCCTCGCCTCGTTCTTCGGCCACGACTTCAGTGACGTGATGGTCTTCGCCGGCCCGATGTCCGGCGCGATGGCCCGGTCGCTGTCCGCCGAGGCCTTCACGCACGGCAAGATGGTCTTCTTCGACCCGAAACACTTCCGCACGGACACGCCGCGCGGCGAGGCCTTGCTGGCCCACGAGTTGACCCACACGCGGCAGGCCGACTCCGATCGCGACGTGAAGTCGAAGGAGGCCGAGGCCCTCGCCGCCGAGGCGCGGTTCCTGGACTGGGTCGCCCCGGGCGGCGCCCCGCTGGCCAAGGAGCTCGACGACCTGGCGGCGACCTCGCCGAGCGCCCAGGCCGCCGCGGACGCGACGCCGAGCCGCCGGGGCGTGCACCGCGCCGAAGAGGGCCGCCAGCTCGAGGCCTCCGAGGGCCCCCGCGCCGAGACGGCCAAGTTCGACGAGCGCGTGAAGAACGTGCTCCAGCGCGTGCAGGAGATGATGAGCGACCGCGGGGACTTCGAGGCCGACCGCGTCGGGCGCCTCATCCGCTCCGGCGTGCTTCACCTCTGACGCCGCCCGGGCCCTGGTCGGGCCGGCCGCTCAGTAGTTCGCGATGACCCGGAAGAACGGCCCGCCGTGGTCCTCGTCCAGGCGGGCGAACTCGTCGTCGCTGAACGACGTGAAGTTGTAGCCCACGCCGAGGCGCACCTTCTTCTGGATGATGTAGTTCACCTCGCCGAGCGCGCCGTGTTTGCGGCCGGCGGCGAGCGTCGTCGTCAGCAGTCGGTACTCGGCGCCCGCGTCCCACGTCTGGGTGATGTGGTAGTTCAGGCGGTTGATCCAGAGCATGGTCTGGCTCACGACCGTCGGCAGATTGAGCGTGCGCGTGGCCATCCGCTTCAGCGCGAGCTTCTCGACGAGCTGGAAGTGCCAGGGCAGCTCCAGCACGGGCACGAGCGAGACCACGTCGTACTCGTCCCGGATGGGCAGCTCGACGAGCAGGTCCGTCGGCCGCTGCTCGTAGCGCTTCGTGTACTTGATCAGGGCGGCGAAGTCGTCCCAGGCGATGGGTCGGAACGCGAGCCCGAGGCTGCCTTCGACCATCTCGGCCTCGGTGGCCTCGAAGGCGAGGTCATACGTGTGGCTGTAGTTCAGCCGCACAAGGAACGTGAAGTCCGGCGTGAGGAGCCAGTCGGCGCCGTTGAGCGTGAGGAACTGCAGGCGGTCGCGCCGGCCGACCTCCTCGGAGTTGTCGTCGTAGCGCAGCTCGTAGCGGCCGGAGATCTTCACGCGCTTGGAGTCGAGCCACTCGGAGCCCAGGGACACCGTGTCCGAACTGAGCTCACCGTTCTCCGCGCCGCCCAGGACCTGGCTGCGCTCGTACCCGGCGTCGATGGTGAGTCCCTTGATGAGCTTCGTGCGCTTGCCGAGGCCGAGCACGGCCCGGTTGCGTGCGCCGAGCTCGCCGGCCTCGAGCTGATACTCGCCGTAACTGCGGCCGCTCTGATCCTCGCCCCATCGCTCCTCGCCGCCGACCACGCTGGTGGCGCCGGCCTTGCCGTCCTGCTGGGCGAAGCGTTCGTTCACGTAGACCGTGTGGCGGTCGTCCACCTCGGTCCGCAGGCCGATCTGCGTGGCGTTGTCGCCGGACCAGCGCAGGGTCTCGGTGCCCTCGATGGAGACCTCGGACGTGGGCCGATACCGCGCGCCGACCGTCGTGGCCAGCAGGTCCGTCGTCGACTCGTGGAGCCGGTTGTCGCCGCGCACGACGACCTCCTGGCCCGCAATCAGCGTCCACTTGGCCGTCAGGCCGTACTCGGCGCCGACGTTGAGGACGTCCGTGATGAACGGTGCCTCATCGCCGCCTTCGTCGTCCTCGGTGTGGGCGAAGGTCGTGTCCAGCGTGAGGGGGCCGTCGGTATAGGTGTGGCCGACGAGCGTGGTGTTGCGCCGGAACCCGTGGAAGGCCATGTCGCCCTGCGTCTCCGGCTCGTCGGCGACGACGCCGTCGTGCTGCAGGCGCAGGCTGTGCTGCTCGTTGATGGTGTAGCGCGTCAGGGCGCCGTACTTCTCCAGGCCCTGCGACTGCAGCGTGCCGCCCGAGTAGAAGCCGGGCGCCAGGTACTGCCAGTAGCCCTCGGTGTACCAGTGGTCGCGATCCCCCGCGCCGATGAGGTCGTCGAGCTCCAGGCCGCCGCGGATGAGCATGCCGGTGCCGCGGGCCCCCTCCCCGGTGCGCCCGTGGAAGGGCTCGTAGGTCAAGCCGCCGTCGTCCGAGAACAGGCTGCTCCCGAGGCCGTTGCGGCTCTGGACCCACTCCGTCTCGAGGCGCGTGCGGCGCCCGTAGTGCGCGCCGGCTTCGGCGCCCCAAAGGCGGTAGCGCGACGCCGCGTCCCGCGACTGGCCCTCCTCCAGGTAGCCGCCGCCCAGCGTGAGCGCGCCCTCGAAGGTCTCGCGCACATGGGCGCCGAAGGCCATCTCGCCCTCGGTCGTCGGGTCCCGGTGGTCCATCTCGACGGCCAGGTACACCGGGTGACCGCCCAGAACCTCGCCACGGCGTCCGTTCACGGCCTGCGGGCGCGGGCCGAAGCTGTCCAGCGTGACCCGCGGCACGGGGGTCTTCACCAGGATGCGCCCCTCGCGGTAGCGGATGGTGTAGTCGGCATCCCGGACCAGCACACGGCGCTGCCGCTCGATGCCCGTCTCCCGGTCGCGCTCGATCAGGTAGACGCGCTCCGAGCCCTCGATGAGCTCCTCGTAGGGCAGGTAGTAGAGCGAGCCGCCCGTGCCCCGCAGCTCGACGTAGGCGTGGCGCTCCGGGGCGTCCAGATCAGCGACGTAGGCGTTCGCCTCGTGGTGCCATCGGGCGTCCGGCCCCGTCTCCTTGTCGAGTTTCAGTTGCGCGCCGTAGAGCGACCGGTCGTAGCGGAACAGCTC
>CAINDO010000162.1 GCA_903847385.1 uncultured Myxococcales bacterium | reverse complement strand
TCACCCGCGCCGGATCCAGGTCGAGCAGCGCCTGGAGCTCGGGCGGCAGCACGATGCGCAGCAGACCCGCAGCGTGGTGCGGCACGCTGAAGACCCGCCGGAAGAAGGCGTCGTGCGGGTGCGGCGGGATGCCGGTCCGGGACCGACGGGGCTTGCGCGGCTGCGGGGTCGAGGTGCTCACACAGGGTTCATCGGCCACGCCGGTGGCGTGTCGCACGCGCGCGGTCGATTTCTGAAGAAATCCGCCGGGCGTCAGGGCGCCGGCACCCACAGCCCCAGGTCGAACCGTGCGCGCCAGGGCGCGGCCGGGCCGAGTCCAGCGGCGTCGAGCGTGAGCGTGCCGTCCAGGCAGGCGGCCAGCCAGGTCGACTCCCCGGTGTTCGGGTCGAACGCGCTGAAACTGCAGTCGAGCGTGTCCTCGACGTCGATCTCGCCGGGGGCCACCTGCGCCGGGTCGAGCAGCACGTAGACATAGACGAGCGCGCCGCCCAGCAGCGCCGCGGGCACGAGCAGCATCGCCTCGCCGTTGCCCGAGGGCCCCGCTGCGCCGCCCACGGACGTGACCTGCAGGGCCTGGTCGAGGTAGGTGCCGGACAGGTGCCCGGTGCCCGTGCGGAAGGTGTCCTGCGCGGGCCACGAGCCCCAGGTGGTCTCGACGTCGCCGGTCAGGCGACCGGCGGGCACGGTGCAGAACGACGGCCGCGGGGGCAGGTCCCAGGCCGGTCCCCCCGCCGCGAGCTCCGCGCGGATCTGCGCGGGGCGGGCGCCGATGAAGGCCTTGGTGGCCTCGACGGCCTCGAACACGGGTCGCCGCGCGGCGCCGGGCAGTCGCGGCAGGAACACGGCCGCCATCTCGCTCGCCCGGGCCTGCCAGGCCGGCGCGTCGAACGTGTCGAGCAGCACCTGGAGTGCTTCCAGATACCGCCGCCGCCCCTCGGGGTGCAGATACAGGCGCCGCGTGAGAATCCCCGTCGCCATCACCGCCGCGGGCGCCTCGGCCCCCTCGAAGAAGAGCCGATTGCCCTCGAACGTGGCGTCCGGCCCCCAGGGCAGGAACACGATGCGGCCGCCCTGCGCGGGGTCCTCGTAGAGCCAGTAGTTGTTGGTGTTGCCCGCGTAACCGTCCCAGTGGGCCACGAGCACCTCGGCCGCCCAGAATCGATAGAACGCCTCGAGATCCATCGCCGCGGACAGGGCCTCGAGGAGCGTGTCGTCGGGCGCTTCGGCGGCGGCGATCAGCGCGTCGATGGGCCCGCGATGGGGGGTCTCCTCGTCCGTCTTCTGTTCGATGGTGCCGGAGAAGCCGGGGCGGAAGTCGCCGAGGGTGCCCTCGTACAGATGCCCGGAGTCATCGGGGAAGTGTCGGCGCAGGAACGGCTTTCGGATGCTCTCCACGTGCGCGTAGACGCCCAGATCCTGGTCGTTGACCGTCACATGGGCGAAGTTGCACCGCGGCGCCGGCACGCCCGACGCGGCCATGATCTCGTAGGCCATGCAGGTGTGCACCAGGCTGGGATCCTGGCGACCGTTGTTCAGGGCGAAGCGGGTCAGACCGGCGTGGCTCTGGTCGGGCAGGTTCCGGTCCAGGTCGAGCACCAGCGAGGGCTTGCGTCCGCTCAAGGACCCGAAGAAGCCCTTCTTGCGCACGCCGACCTGCGCGTAAGGCGTGCCATCCAGCGTGACGCTGCCCGTGAACCACGTGTAGGGCGAGGGCCAGGGCGCGTCCATGCAGTCGGCGCCGCGGGTGTCCAGACCCGTGCGACCTTGGCCGCGCAGGGCGTCCCAGTCGGCGGGCGGCAGGTCCACGGTCACCTCGAGCACGTGGCCGAGCGCGAACAACGCCTCGGTGAGGTCGGGCTCGGGTGCGGCGGCGTCCGGGGCGGGCGCAGGCGCGGCGGCGTCCGAGGCGGGCTCGGGCGCGGAGGCATCCGGGGCGGGGCCCGGCGTGGGGGCGGCGTCCGTCTGGACCGGCCCCGCAGCGTCCGGGAGGGGCCCAGGCCCCGGCGCGGCATCGGCTTGCGAGGTCCCCGCGTCGAGCACCCGCGTCGCCCCCGACGACTGTGTTTCACACGCGGCGAGCGTGAAACACAGGATGCCGGCGGTCACGGCCCGCGCGACCATGCGCGCGACGAAGAGTGGCTTCGGGGTAGGGCGTGAAGTCATCGGGCTCGACTCTAACACTCCGCTGCCCGATGCTCGCCAACACTCGACTCACACCAATGCTCCCGGGGGAACCATGGCACTCCAGCGCCGCGCCGACGCGCTCCGCACTTCCGACCAGTCCACGCGCGCCGCCCAGGCCCCCGCCGAGGCCCGCGCCGGCGAGGCCGCGGTGGCCCAGCGGAAGTACCTGGGCAGCCTGGGACGCGGCGCCCTGCCCGGTGGGGGCGCCCAGAAGGCCGCCGCGCCCCCGAGCGCCGACCCGGAGCTGCTGCTCGAGCCCACGGGCGCCGAGGGTCAGGGCGAGGGCGGCAGCAGCGGCAGCGAGGACGCGCTCGCCGGCAATGTGCCCCTGAGCGCGGCCATCGACGCCCCGGCCAGCCCGGAGGTCGCCTCGACGCCCACGGGGGTCGCCGCCGTGCCGCCGGAGAAGCGCAAGATGATCCGGCAGGGCAGCGCGGGCGCCGAGGTCGAATACGCGCAGGAGCGCCTGAACGCCCACGGCGCGGAGCCCGTGCTCGCCGTGGACGGACTGTTCGGCCCCAAGACGCGCGCCGCGACGAGCGCCTATCAGCAGAGCCACGCGCTCTCGCCCGACGCGATCATCGGCCCCAAGACTTGGGCCTCGCTCGACGGCCCCGTCGCGGTCGGCAAGACGCAGGGCGGCGGCGGCGGGCCCGGCGGCGGCGCGGGCGCCGGGGCGACGACGCTCATGTACGACACGGCCAGGACCGCGGTCACCCCGCCCCCGGAGGGCACCAAGAAGGCCGACATGCAGAAGGCCGTCGAGGCTCAGCAGAAAGCCGGCGAGCTCGGCCCCACCGTGAAGGCCGAGGACAAGGGCGACGCCGCGTTGGGCGCCCACCTGCTCAACGCGACGGCGCAGCTCGGCACCAAGGCCCGCTGGGCGAGTGAGGTCGACCTGCAGACGGTGGTCGGCTTCAAACCCAATGGACCCGGCGAGCGCCCTGTGGGGAAGGTCACGATGCGCCTCGACGGCGCCGGCAACGCGGACACCAAGCTCATCGGCACCGGCGCCGTGGTCACCGCGCAGAAGTACAAGGACCTCGACGCCGCGAGGAAGGGCCTGAAGGCCGACTTCGGCTTCGCCAACATCGTCGACGGCGGCGCCAACTGGACGCTGCCCGAGCTCAACAAGGTCGACGCCGCGCTGCAGCGCATCAGCTCGACGGAGAAGGCCGCGCTGGCGGGCGTGGACCTGGTGCGCGAGTCGACGATCCTGAACGACAAGGGCAAGCCCCTCGCCGGGGAGTTCAGCTACAAACACGGCGTCGCGACCGGCGCGGACAAGGCCACCCACGCCGAGAAGCTGAGCATCGCCGACTCGGCCTTCTCCGCGGACGGCGTGAACTTCATCGGCGGCGCCGGCAACGCCGCCGAGGCCAGCTTCGAGACGATTCTTCACGAAGTCGGCCACGCCGTGGAGCACGCCGAAGAGCGCAAGACCTCGGCCGCCAAGTTCGACGCGATGGCCGCCCACAACGCCGCCGTGACGAAGATGAACGCGGCCAACAACACGCAGTCGGCGTCGATGACGGCCGCGCGCAACGCGTTTTTGCAGCTGCCCAAGGACGAGAAGAAGTCCGGCACGGCGTTCGCCAACGCCTCGTTCGCCGTGACGAACGCCTGGGTCAAGGTGACCAAGAACAACAAGGTCGCCGAGCACGACGCCAACGTGAAGGCCGCGCAGGACGCGACCACGGCGCGCGAGAAGGCCCGCACGGCGCTGGAGGCCAAGTCGGCCACGCACCCCGGCCTGGGCCTCTTGAAGAGCCCGAACGCGGACGTGGACGCCTGGGGCAAGACCTGCGAGGACCGCGTGGCCGCCCACAAGGCCCAGGAGCTGGCCAAGACCGCCGCGGATGGCCAGATGAAGGGCAACGAGTCCAAGCGCCTGGCCAAGTTCCGCGCCTTCGTGGGCAAGGAGAAGCTCACGCCGCCCACGCAGTACGCCAAGGCCGAGGGCATGGGCGAGTGGTACGCCGAGGCCTACTCGCTGTGGAAGAACGACCCCGAGTTCCTGAACGACCAGTACCCCAAGGTGAAGAAGTGGTTCGACGACGGCGAGCACCTGAAGGACTGACGCGTCTCGGGAGCGCGCTCGGCCTGCTCGCGTTCGCCTGCGGAGCGGCGCCGACGCCGGAGGCCGGGGCTGCGCTCGCCCTGCCCGCCGCCGCCGCCGGACTGTACACCTTCGCCCTGCCCGCGGGCTCCGCGCCCCTGCCCGCCGGGCTCGAGGCCGCCGAGGCCCGCCACGCCGCCGCCGCCGAGTCCTATGGAGCCGGCGACTTCGCCGCCGCCGCCGAGGCGTTCCTCGACGCCGCGCGCGCGGCGTTGCCCGAGCCTGCGTCCGTCTACGCCACCGAACTCGCCGGGGCGCGCACCGCCGCCTGCCGCAACGCCGCGCTCGCCTTCGCCGCCGCCGGTCGACCGGAGGCCGCCCGGGACCGGGCCCGCGCGCTGCGCACCGACGACCCCGCCTGCGCGGACGCCCTGGAGATGCTCACTCCGGCACCCTGAGGGTGTAGTGCCACCACTCGCGGCGGTAGGGCACGAAGCCGACATGCTGCAGGAGCTGCGCGAGCGTGTGGCGGCGCGCGGCGGCCTCGGGGGACACGCCGGGGGCGCCGTGGGCCGACCGCGCGTCGAAGAAGTCGAAGGGTGTGCCCAGGTCCAGGGGCACGCCCGGCGCGGCGGCGTCGGCGAGGGTCACGTCGACCGTCTCGCCCAGGCCGTGGCTCGACCGCGGCGCCACGTAGCCCTCGGCGGCCAGCCGCGCCTTGGCGAGCTGCGGGTGGAACCGTTCGCGCAGGGCGGCGTCCTCGGGGGCGGCCAGGAACGCCGCGAAGTCGCGGCCGGCCTCGGGCGGGCGCCAGCAGTCGTGCACGACGAGGGAGAGCCCCTGCCGCAGCGCGGACTTCTGGGCCCGGGCGAGCGCCGCCGCCGCGCGGGGCGCGAGGCGGCAGTCGAGGTCGGTGTACCCGGCCACCGGCCGCCCCGTGAAGTTGTCCGCGCCCCGATATCGCAGGGCCTGCGCGATGCTCGGGTCGATCCGGGCGAGCGGCACGAGCGCCTGCGGCACCCGCGCGGGGGCGAGGAGCACGAGGAGCAAGGGCAGCAGCGGGAGCGGAGACATGCTCACCAGTCTTGGGCGATGCTGTGTCCATGTCCACCCGAACCCTCGCAGCAGCGCTCGGTCTCTGGCTCGCCCCGCTCGCCGCGCACGCGGAGCCCCTGCAGATCGCCACGGACCCGATCGTCGCGACCGGCGGCGAGCGGCGCGCCGGAAACCTGGTCGTGCCCGCCGAGCCGCGACGACGCCCGGACGATCCGGCCCAGCGCCTGCGCTCGCACGTGGACGGCGCGCTCTCCGCCCACGAGGTCCGCACGTGGGTCGGGCCGCCCGTGCCGGCCCACGTCGAGCTCGCCGTCGGTACGCAGGAACTTTTTCTGCTCGACGAGATCCCGGGCGGCGGCCACCTGGCCTTCTACCGCGACCCCTATGGTGCGAGCTCCTGCGGCTTCAGCGACATGTGGCGCAACTGCGCGTATTCTTTTCGACTTTACGCCGCCGACGGCGCGCTGCGGTCGGACCTGGCCCTCGGGCCCCTGCTCTCCGCCGACCGGCACCTGGAGATCCAGGACGTTCAGTATTCCGACGGAATCGTCTACTTCAACGAAGCCTGCCAGACGTACGCCGCCGACGCGAAGGGCCACTGCTCGGCCCTCGTGGCGCTGGATCCCGTATCCGGGAAATTGATCTGGAGATCGAAACACCTCGTCTCCAACAGTCGGTTTCGTCTGCTCGGCGACCTGATTCTCACGGGCTACGGGTTCACCGCGGAGCCGGACTTCGTGTACCTGCTCGACCGCAGGACGGGTCAGGTGCTCGACCGCCGCAAGGTCCGCACGGCGCCGGAGATCTACACGCCCCTGGGGGACGAGGCGTTCCGGATCACGCTCTACGACGCATCCACGGTGGAGCTGCGCGTCGACCGGCCACCCGGCAAGCCGCCACGGCTAGCACCGTCGGTTCAGCGAACGAAGATCCAGTATCCCGACGACTGCACGTTCGTGGCCGCCGACCCCGACGCGCCCCCGCCCCGGGCGGCCCGGTGCGCCGAGGCCCTGGCGGCGTTCCTGGGCGACCCGGCGACGCTGGCCGAGGCCCCCGGCGTGCCCCCGCCGACCTGCGACTTCGACGCCCCCGAGCGGGCGGGCGAGCGGCCGATGCGGTTCCTGCCCTGGCAGCCGGGCCTTTTCCTGCTGGAGATCCGCTGCACGCAGGGGGCCTACAACACGCTGTCGCGCCACGCCGTGTACGACGAGCGCGGCGCGGTGCCGACGCTGCGGATGCTGGACTTCGCCTGGCCGGCGGACGCCGACGCGCCGGACACCGGGCCGCTCTCGCGGCGCAAGGCCGTGTTCGGCCGCGACTGGGACGCGCGGCGGGGCGAGCTGACGGTCTGGGCGAAGTACCGGGGGATGGGCGACTGCGGGGTGTTCGGGCGGTATGGGGTGTCGCCGGAGGGCGAGGCGCGGCTGATGGAGCTGCGGACGAAGACGACCTGCGACGGGCGCGGCACGAACCCGAAGGCCTGGCCCGCGCGGCGCGTCACTGCGGGGTGGTGACGTCGAAGTTCAGCTGGAGCTGCGCGTTCAGGTTGGCCGTGGCCGGCACCTGCAGGAAGTACTGCGAGCCGCGGAACACCGCCGGCAGGGCCACGCCGGGCAGACCGCGGTAGGCCGCGCTGGCGCGGGGCTTGAAAGTGGCCGTGGGCACGCGGCCGGAGAGCTCCGCGACCTCGAAGCCCTGCTCGTCGACGATGCGCAGGGGCGCGCCGTTGCTGAGCGAGGCCGACACGGTCACGGCGTAGTTCTCGGGCAGGTAGCCCGGGCAGTTGCTGCACACGGGCAGGGACACCAGGTCCAGGGGGTGCACGAAGGCGTTGATGGCCCGGTGCGTGTCGCCGCAGGCGCCGCCGATGTGCAGGGTCTCCTTCGAGCCGATCGTCTCGCAGGCGGCGCCGACGCCGTTGCCGTCGCAGTCGCGCTGGTCGGCGTTGGCCACGGCCACGCAGTTGTCGCACACGTCGCCCACGCCATCGCCGTCCTGGTCGGCCTGGTTGACGTTCGCGACCGCGTCACAGTTGTCCAGGGCGTCGGACTTGCCGTCGTTGTCGTCGTCGCTGTCACAGGCGTCGCCGGTGCCGTCGTTGTCCGAGTCGGTCTGGTCGTTGTTGGCGACCGCCTTGCAGTTGTCCTGCGTGTTCATGATCCCGTCGAAGTCGTTGTCGTCGCAGACCTCGCCCTTGCCATCGTTGTCCGTGTCGGACTGGTTGGCGTTGGGCGCCAGCTTGCAGTTGTCCACGAGGTCGGCCACGCCGTCGCCGTCCGTGTCCGGGTCGCAGGCGTTGCCCACGCCGTCGCCGTCCAGGTCCGTCTGGCCCGGGTTGGCGGCGTTGATGCAGTTGTCCGCGGCGTCGGCGATGCCGTCGTTGTCGTTGTCGGCGTCCTGTGCGTTGGCCACGCCGTCGCAGTCGGCGTCGCCCGTGCCCAGGCCGACGCTGTAGAAGGCGTTGCGGACCTGGCAGACGTCGCTGGCGTTGAAGCCGTACTCGCCGTTCACCGCGAACGCGCCGGCGTAGAGCATCATCAGGTCCCGGACGTCCTTGAACGTGGTGCCGCTGGTCACGCCCGTGGTGAGCACGGCGAAGTACAGGCGCGCCACGCGGGCCCGGGTGATGGACTGGACGACCACGCCGTTGTGCATGCCGCCCTGGATCAGCAGCCAGGCGGCCTTGTTGGGGATGCCGCTGTTCGTGTGCACGAAGCCGCAGTCGTTGTAGTCGGGGTCCGTGGAGTCGCAGACCGGGACCTCGCCCGCGGCGAGCTTGCGGAGCCCCTGACCGTCGCCGCTGGTGCCGGCGACCATGTGGTCCGGCTGCCCGAAGAGCGGCGGGTTGGAGAGGTCGCGGATGACGCCCCAGCCCGGCGCCTGGATGTCCTCGCCCATCTGCGCGTCCGGATCGACGAGCGCGCCGAACACGTCCGCGAAGCTCTCGTCCAGGGCGCCGGACTGGTTCTTGTAGGCCAGGTTGTGGTGTTTGTGGTCGATCCCGTGGGTGAACTCGTGGGCCATCACGTCGAGGGCGCCGAAGCCGTCGCCGAAGCTGATGTCCTCGCAGCCGGGGCTGTAGCTGGCGTTCTGCCAGTTCACGCCCACGTGGACCATGGAGCGGACCTGATGGTCGGCGCCGTCGATGCCCTTGAGGCCGACGTTGGCGTTGAACCAGTCGTAGACGGTGTTCGAGGCCGTGGCCACGTCCTGGCCGTCGCTGAAGGGGTCGTTGGCGGCGTTGTAGCTGGCCGTCGCGCCGGCCTCCGTGAACCAGGTCTGCTCCAGGATCTCCCACTGGGCGTCGAAGCAGTTCTTCGAGGTGGTGTTGACCGCCGACTGCACCTGGATGTCCTTCAGGTCCTGCTCCTGCGGCTCGGCGGAGAGGGTGGTGCCGTCGAGGGCGTCGATGCGCACGATGACCTGCGACGCGTCCCCGGTGTCGGCCTGCAGGCCGCGCAGCGAGAACTCGACCGCACGCCGGATGCGCCGGGGGCTGCGGCCGTCGTCGTCGGAGACGAAGATCACGTCGCGGGGGACCGCCGTGAGGTCGGCCTCGCGAAGGCCCGAGGCGGCGTCGGCCAGGGCCCGGGCGCGGGCGGCGCTCAGGCGGCCCTTGGGCAACACCGGCACGTCGCGGACCGCGTGGCCGTTCACGCCGAGGATGCGGCGGCCCTCGAGGTGGACCACCAGCTCACCGCCGATGACGGGCAGGCCACCGCTGCGCTGCTGGAAGAACAGGTGCTTTCGGCGGCCCTCGGACTGGATCGAGTCCAGGAAGAGCTCCGACGTCGGGCTGGCCAAACCCAGCAAGCCCTTGTAACTGTTGAGGAAGCTCAGCGCGAGCGCCAGCGGGTCGTTGCCGACGGCCGCGGCCGGGGTGACGTCGCAGCGCAGCATGCGCAGGACACCGCGCTCCGCCCGGAGTTCGACGGGGCGCACCGACGACGCGCGAAGGGTCCGCAGGGCGGCGACCTCGGCGGCCTCGGCGATGACGGCCTCTTCGGAGGTTTCGATCGCCGGGTCGGTCGCGGCCTCGTCGGCGGCGTCGACGGCGTCGTCGGTTGTGTCGGCGGGGCCGCAGGCGGACAGGGTCGGCAGGGTGAGCAGGGCGAGGAGCGAGAGGGGGCTGAGGCGACGCAGGGCCATGGGGTTCTCCGGGAGTGTGTCCGGAGAGGCGACGCCGTCGCGGGTGCTACGACACGAATTGTGCGTTTTTCAGGCGACGGCCGGCTCGGCCCTCATGGCCCGACGCAGAAGGTCGACGGCGCGCAGAGGCCGTCGACGCACGACAGCGCGACGCACTCCTCCGGGCCGCTGCACGGCTCGCCGTCGGATTTGCGGGGCAGGCAAGTGCGCGACTCGAAGAAGTCGCAGTATGTGTCCACGCAGAGGCCGAGCAGGTTGAACGACGCGTCCACGCAAGGGTCACCGGCGGCGAGTGGGGTCGTCGCGGGCGCGTGGCAGCGGTTGTCGTCGCCGCAGTCGAGGCCCGTGCGGCACAGGTGCACGGGCACCTGGCTGCAGTCGTCGCCCACGTCCCCGGCCGGCCGGCAGAGGCCCACGCCCCCGGCCTCCTCGGGGAACCCGCAGTCGTCGCCCTCGCCGAAGCAGCAGTAGTCCGTGTTCGGGTTGCACGTGCCGTAGAAGAGCCCGCCGAAGCCGTCCGTGAGGGGCGCGCAGGTGTCCCCCGTCGACTGGAAACGCTCGAAGACCGTGCGCTGCTGATCGCCCCCCACGGGGGCGCCGAGCCAGAAGCAGGTCGGGTCGTAGAGGGCGGCGGCGAGCGCCCCCCCACAGGCGGCGCCCCGCAGGGCCGCGACGCACGCGTCCGCCCGCTCGGGCACGATGCGGGCGCGCCCGGCGCGCACCGCGTCCGTCCACGCGCCCAGGGGCACGACCGTCAGCATCCCCTCGACCAGGCCGGGGCACGACTCGGGCGTGGGGGTCGCCTGCGGCGGGAGGCGGTCCGCGAATTCGGCGAGGCGCTCGTTGTGCGCGTAGGCGTCGAAGTAGGCGTTCAGACTCGTCGACTCGCAGCAGCGGAACAGGGCGTCACAGATCGCGGCGGCGGCCTCGCCGATGAGGGTGTCTGCCCGCGGGTCGGGTGGGGGCGGGCCAGCGTCCTCGAGGGGCGCGCCGGCGTCGGCGTCGGTCGACGTCGGCGAGGCGTCGGGCATCTCGTCCGGGCTCGGGGCGCCGCCCGTAGGGGTGCCTCCCGGTTGAGGTGCGGCGGCGTCGGTCCCGCCGGGCAGCGCTCCGCCCGCGCCAGCGGCGCCCCCGGTGTCCTCCGCGTCTCGGGCGAGGGCCGCGTCGGGCGCCGACGCGTTCGTCGACGACGCGCCGCAGGCCGTGAGCGCGGCCAGGGCGAGCCCGGCCGCGAGTGTGAATGGCGTGCGTGTCATGGCCCGAGGACACCCCACTCCAGGGTGAACCGCTCGGCGCCATCGCCCGCGACCTCGTCCACCACCAGGAAGAACGTCCGCACCTGGGTCGGCGCGCCCTGGATGGCGGCGGGCCACGTGAAGCGCCAGTCGAACGGGTCGCAGAAGCCCAGGTTGCAGCGCCCGGGGGTGCCGTATTCGTTGTCACCGCAGCGGGTGCTGGCGTCGATGTCGGGCCAGTCGCCCGTCTGGCAATCTTCCATCAGGTAGAGCCCGGGCGGGTGGCCGTCGGGCTCGGCGACGGTCCGGGTGACCAGGGTCTGGCCCGGCTCGAGCGCCACGGCGAAGACGACCTCGCGGCCGCGGGCGTCGTACACGATCGAGCAGCCAGGGCGCAGGCCCGAGGTGTCGAGCGGGTTGTAGTCGTCGGACGCGCCGAAGGGCCCCTCGACGACGTGGGTGCGACCACCGGCCGGCAGGTCGAGGGGGCGGCTCACGTCGGCGAGCAGGGGCGCGGCGTCACAGGTCTCGGCGCCGACCGCGCCGTCGGGCGGCGGGGGGGGCGGGGGGGGTTCACCGCCCGCGCTCGGCTGACCGCCCGGGGCCGGCTGACCGCCCGCGCTCGGCTGACCGCCCGGGGCCGGCTGACCGCCCGGGGCCGGCTGACCG
>CAINDO010000161.1 GCA_903847385.1 uncultured Myxococcales bacterium | reverse complement strand
TTCGGTGGCGGCAGCGGGCTTGCCCCGCGCGCGCCGGGGACGGCCGGTACGCTGGCGGCCTTTCCCCTGCACCTGCTGTTCGGCTGGTTGCTGGCGCCCACGCTGCACCTCGCGGCGATCGGTGTGCTGTTCGCGCTCGGCATCTGGGCCTGCGCGGCCGCCGGACGCGCGCTGGGTACCGACGACCACGGCGGCATCGTCATCGACGAGGTGGCGGCGTTCCTGCTGGTGCTGTGGTGGGTACCGCCCAGCCTGCCTGCGTGGGTGGCCGCGTTCGCGCTGTTCCGGCTGTTCGACATCTGGAAGCCACAGCCCATCCGCTGGTTCGACCGCAACCTGAAGGGCGGCTTCGGCGTGATGTTCGACGACCTGCTCGCGGCGGCGGCGACATTGATTGTGTTCGCCATCCCCGCTATCGTCGGGGCATGAGCCTGGAAGACCAATCCCTGTACCAGTTGTCCGAAAACGTCGGGCATGCCCTGTCGGCGCGCGGCCTGATGCTGGCCACTGCCGAGTCGTGCACCGGCGGCTGGGTGGGCCAGGTGATGACGATGATCCCCGGCAGCTCCGAATGGTACGAGCGGGGCTTCGTCACCTACACATACCTGTCGAAGATGGAAATGCTCGGCGTGCAGGCGGCGACGCTCGAGCGCCACGGCGCGGTGAGCGAGTACACCGCAGCCGCGATGGCCCTCGGGGCGCTCGAGCGCAGCCGCGCGCAGGTCGCGCTGTCGATCACCGGCGTGGCAGGCCCTGGCGGCGGCACGCCGGACAAGCCCGTGGGCACGGTGTGCTTCGGCTGGTCATTCCTCGACGGGCGCAACCATGCCGAGACGCGCTGTTTCAGCGGCGACCGCGATGCGGTGCGCAGGCAGTCGGTGCAGCACACCCTGACGCGGCTGCTCGACCAGTTGCTGGCCTGAGAGACCCGCCGGCCAGCAGGCGCAGGCCGGCCCCCGGCGGACCCCGAAAATGGCACGGAAAGCGGACACCATGGCAGCGACCTCCCGGGCGGATGAATCCGGCGCCCTGAAGCCCCAGCAGCGGTTCGACTATTCGGCGATCGTCGATCGCCCGAAGCTGAAGCTGCCGAAAGGCGTCCGGCTGATCGTGTGGCCGGTGGTCAACATCGAAGAATGGAGCATCGAGCGGCCGATGCCGCGTGGGGTGTCGAATGCGCCGGGCGGGCAGGCGAGCATTCCTGACACCCAGAACTGGGGCTGGCATGAATACGGCATGCGCGTGGGATTCTGGCGCCTGGCCGAATCGCTGGCGAAGCACCGCATCCGACCGACGCTGTCGATCAACGCGAAGGTCTGCGAGACCCGGCCGCGCGTCGCACAGGCCGCGCTCGATGCCGGATGGGAATTCATGGCGCACTGCTACGAGCAGATGCCGATCCAGGCCGTCGCCGACCAGCCCGCCATGATGCGCCAGACGATCGAGGTGCTGCAGAAGTTCACCGGTCGCCGGCCGACCGGCTGGCTCGGACCGGGCCGCGGCCAGACCTGGGCCACGCCCGAGCACATGGCAGCGAACGGTTTCACCTGGTTCGGCGACTGGGTGATGGACGACCAGCCGTTCTGGGTGAAGACCGCGACGAAGCCGCTGCTGTCGATCCCGTATTCGGTCGAACTGAACGACATCACGATCATGCTCACCGGACTGCACGAATCGGATGCCATGCTCAAGCGGGCGAAGGACGCGTTCGACCAGCTCTACCGCGAGTCGGCGAAGCAGCCGCGGGTGCTGTCGTTCGGCGTGCATCCGTACATCTCGGGCGCGGCGCACCGTGCGAAGTATTTCGACGCGATGCTGCGCTACTTCCGCAGCCACAAGGACGTGGTGTTCTGGCAGGGCGAGCAGATCTTCGACTGGTTCAGCGGGCAGGTCAGGCCCTGACACGCCGGGCGATCCGGTTTTTTTTCACGCGGGGCTTGCATTGCAGGCGCGATACCGTATAAATTTACGGTATGGACGGTCTGACTCAACGCCAGCAGGAAATCCTCGACTTCATCCGCGGTTTCGTGGAGTCCGAGGGCATGCCACCGACCCGTGCCGAACTCGCACGTGCGTTCGGATTCAAGTCGCCGGCGTCCGCCGAAGAGCATCTGCGTGCGCTCGAAAAGAAGGGGGCGATCACCCTCTCGGGCATGGCGCGCGGGCTTCGCCTGACCGAACCTTCGGGGCTGCCGCTGGTCGGGCAGGTCGCAGCCGGGGCGCCGCTGCTGGCGGCCGAAAACGTGGTTGGCCACTATCCGGTCAGTCCGAACCTGTTCAAGCTCCGTGCCGACTACCTGCTCAAGGTGCGCGGCTGGAGCATGCGCGATGCCGGCATCCTCGACGGTGACTGGCTGGTGGTGCACAAGGCCAGCGAGGCGCGCGACGGACAGATCGTCGTGGCCCGCGTCGACGATGAAGTCACCGTCAAGCGGCTCAAGCGCAAGGCCGGCCGCGCCTACCTGATTGCCGAGAACCCAGAGTTCTCGCCGATCGTGATCGAACTCGCCCGCACGCCGCTCGTGATCGAAGGGATCGCGATCGGTGTCGTGCGTGACCTGAACGCAATCTGAAGCCTCCGGAAAGCCTGCCGTCCGAACCCCTCGTAATGCCCGCCAAAGCCCATTTTCCCGCCAGAACACCACAGCAGAGGATGCGATAATGCCGCCTGACTCAGGAGTACACCAGCAGATGGATACCAACAAGCAGAAGGCACTGGTCGCAGCCCTTTCGCAGATCGAGAAGCAGTTCGGCAAGGGTTCGATCATGAAACTCGGCACGGCCGAGGTGAACAAGGAGATCGAAGTGGTCTCCACCGGATCGCTCGGCCTCGACCTGGCGCTCGGCATCGGCGGGCTCCCGCGCGGCCGTATCGTCGAGATCTACGGTCCTGAATCCTCCGGCAAGACCACGCTGACGCTGCAGGCGATCGCCGAGATGCAGAAGCTCGGCGGTACCGCGGCATTCATCGATGCCGAGCATGCGCTCGACCCCCAGTACGCGCGCAAGCTCGGCGTGCAGATCGAAGACCTGCTGATCTCCCAGCCAGACAGCGGCGAACAGGCCCTCGAGATCGCCGACATGCTGGTGCGCTCCGGCGCCATCGACGTCCTCGTGGTCGACTCCGTCGCCGCGCTCGTGCCCAAGGCCGAGATCGAGGGCGAGATGGGCGACAACCACGTCGGCCTCCAGGCCCGCCTGATGTCCCAGGCCCTCCGCAAGCTCACGGGCTCCATCAACAAGAGCCAGACCTGCGTCTTCTTCATCAACCAGATCCGCATGAAGATCGGCGTGATGTTCGGCAACCCCGAGACGACCACGGGCGGCAACGCCCTGAAGTTCTACGCCTCGCAGCGCCTGGACATCCGCCGCACCGGCGCCATCAAGAACGGCGAGGACGTCGTCGGCAACCGCACGCGCGTCAAGGTCGTGAAGAACAAGCTCGCCCCCCCGTTCAAAGAGGCCGAGTTCGACATCATGTACGGCGAGGGCATCAGCCGCGCCGGGGACGTCCTCGATCTCGCGGCGAACCTGAACATCGTCGAGAAGTCCGGCGCCTGGTACAGCTACGCCAAGGAGCGCATCGGCCAGGGCCGCGAGAACGCCAAGAAGTTCCTCCTCGAGCACCCGGACATGCTCAATCAGATCGAGGCCAAGGTCCTCGAGCAGTCGGGCGTCAAGCGCGTGGTGACGCCGGGGGCGGCGACGGCGGGCGAAGCGTGATCGACATCGCCACCATCCTGTCCTACGCCGTTCAAGGCGGAGCCTCGGACGTCCACCTCAAGGTGGGCCTGCCTCCGCTCTTCCGGGTCAACGGCGGCATGGTCCCGCTGCGCAACGGCCAACGGCTGACGCAGCCGGACATGGAGCAGCTGGCGGTGGCGATGCTCAATCGCGAGCAGCAAGAGAAGTTCGCCAAGGACCACGAGTGCGACCTCGCGTTCGTCGTGCCCAACCTCGGCCGGTTCCGCGTGAACGCGTTCATGCAGCGCCAGCAGGTGGGCATGGTGCTGCGTGTCATCCCCACCGAGGTCAAGAGCATCCAGGATCTCTCCCTGCCCCCCGTGCTGGAGAAGATCGCCCTGGAGCACCGCGGCCTGGTGCTGGTCACCGGCGCCACGGGCTCGGGCAAGAGCACCACGCTGGCGGCCCTGATCAACCAGATCAACGCCCAGCGCACCGCACACGTGGTCACGATCGAGGATCCGATCGAGTTCCAGTTCCGCGACAAGCGAAGCATCATCAACCAGCGCGAGGTCGGTCAGGACACGATGAGCTTCGCCCGGGCGCTGCGCGCCTCGCTTCGCCAGGATCCGGACGTCATCCTCGTCGGCGAAATGCGGGATCCGGAGACCATCGAGACGGCCATCACCGCCGCCGAGACGGGCCACCTCGTGCTCAGCACCCTGCACACGGTGGACGCCCCGGAGACCATCAACCGCATCATTGGCGCGTTCCCCCCGCACCAGCACAAGCAGATCCGCATGCAGTTGAGCGGCAACCTGCGCGCCGTGATCAGCCAGCGCCTCCTCAAACGGGCCGATGGCCGCGGTCGCGTGGCGGCGCAGGAGATCATGATCGTCACGGCCCGAATCCGCGAGATCATCATGGAAGAGGGCCGCGCCTCGGAGATTCGCGAGGCCATCTCGCAGGGTCACACCAACTACGGCATGCAGACCTTCGACCAGTCGCTCATGAGCCTCTTGCAGCGCGGCCTCATTTCGCGCGACGAAGCGCTGGCCAACTGCACGAACAAGGACGACTTCCTGCTGCGGCTCTCGGGCATTCAGGCGACGAGCGACGGTCGGTGGGATCAGTTCGAAAAAGGCCCCGCATGACCCGCTTCGCCCGCCTCGCGGTTTTGTTCCTCGTCACCCTGGCCCCGACCCTCGCCCTCGCGCAACAGGTCCACGTGGCCATCGTCGGCGTGCGCGGCAAGGGGGGCGGCGCCACGGCCGTCCAGGGTCTGCAGGGCGCCCTGCAGAAACTCCGCGGCATCACCTTCGAGAGCACCCGCAACTTCCTGGCCGAGGCCGACCAGCGGGGGGTCGCCGACCGCGTCGAGACCGACCCCAAGTCCATGAGCCAGGTCGCCCGCGCGCTCGAGGTGGACGCGGTGGTGTCCGGCACGCTGGACGAGGCCAAGCGCTCGAAGGACAAGGTCCTGACGCTCAGCGTCTACAACGGCGGTGACGGCAAGCTCCTCGGCGAGGAGGTCGTCGAGGTCCCCGGCGGCAAGCTCACGGCGAAGACCTTCACCGCCGGCGCCCGCGCGATCGAGCCCTACATCCGCATGGGTGATCACAAGCCGGGCCCCGGCGCCCTGGCCGCCGCCGAGCGCCCCGCGCGCCCCGCCCCCGTGACGGAGCCGCCCGTGGAGACCCTCCCTGGCGAGACCGTGGCGGACGAATCCGAGGCGGAGCCCGCCCCCGGCGGCGCCGAGAAGGGCGACTTCCTGCGCATTCAGGGCGGTCTCTCGTTCCGCAAACGGACGTTTCGTTACAAGACCACGCCCCGCGAGGACGAAGTCGGCCCCCCCAAGGTCACCTACATCCTCCCGGACGGCATCAGCTACGACTCCTCGCTCGCGCCGGGCTTGGGGCTCGCCGTGGAGGTCTACCCCCTCGCCCTGTCGATGACCGGCGCCGTGACGGGCCTGGGCCTGACCTTCGGCTACGAGCAGGTCTTCCTGACCTCGAAGCAGACCATCACCACGGATGAGACGACCTCGACCGGCGCCGCCGAGGACGCGGGCCCCACGGAGCTCGACACCACCGAGCGCGTGATCGACCTGGGCATCAAATACCGCTATGCGTTCGGCAAGGCGGGCGCCGCACCGGAGCTCATGGCCTCGTTCGGCATGGCCTGGTCGACCTTCGAGCTCGAGAAGAACGACGAGTACCGCGGCACGAACTATCGCTACCCGCACCTGGGCCTCGGCGGCCGCATCCCCTTCGGCACGCCCCTGGTCGCCGCGGAGCTGGAGCTTCGCTACATCCCGACGGCGGATGCCGGCGAGACCACCCAGGAGCTCGGCAAGAGCGCCGATCTGGCCGGCTACGGCCTCACGGCGGACATCGTCTCGCAGTTCGGCGCGGGCTTTCTGGCCACCGTCGGCATCGACTACACCGCCATCTCCGGGGACGTGAAGGGCGAGGGCCGCTCCAAGGAGCTGGTGGACGCCGCGGGTGAGACCGTCGAGCGCAAGGTCCGCCTCGGCAAGTCCATCGACGACAGCTATCTGGGCATTCACGTCCGCGCGGGTTACCATTTCTGACGATGCCTACGCACCGTCTCGCGGATCCCGAAGCCACCCTGAACACGCTGCTCGCCGACTGCGGCCCCGCGGCGGCCCGTCTTGGTCACGCCGCGCGTCGACCCGATGACCCGGACGCGCTGCTGACCGTGCTCACGGCCGAGATGGCGTTGCCGCTGCCCCCGGCCCGGCCCCGACCGACGCCCCCGCAGCGGGTGCTGGCCCTCACGCCCGTGCCCCGGCTGCGCACGACGCCGCTCCCCCGCCGAGCGCCGACCATCGAGTCCGCGCCGCCGGACGCGCTGCTGCCGCCCCCGGAGCTGCTCCCGCGGTTGGCGACGCTCGAGGTGAGCGCTCCGCCCCCGGAGATCCCGGCGATCGATGACCTCGACGGGCCCTCCGTCGAGCTCGCGGCCGAGGCCGAGGTCGCCGTGGACGACTTCGACATCCTGGAGACGGACGACTCCATCGGGCCCGGCGGGCTGTCCGTGGAGGACGTCGGCGACGCCGATGTCCTGGCCAGCGTCGAGCTCGGGCCGGAGGCCAGCGTCGGCGATCTGGACGCGCTCGTCCCCGAGAGCACGGTGGACCGCGACCTGAAGGCGTTCTTCGCCGACGAGTCCATCGAGGGCTCGATCAGCGACAGCGCGCTTCTCCGGCCGCGTCCCGGCGAGAGCGAGGAGACCTCGTCTCCGAGCGGGCCCCGCACGCGGCGCGACAACAGCCTCCTCACCAACGTGAAGAAGCTGTTCAAGAAGTAGCGCGCCGCCGCAGGCTCAGCAGATGCGGGTCGCGGCCATCAGGGCGCCGATGTCGCCCGTGTAGATGCGGCGCACCCGGTCCGCCGGGCACTCCCCCGCGGCCAGGTCGGCGGCGAGGCAGTCCAGGAACCGCGCGGAGCCCGGTTCGAGGCGCTCTGCGGCCGCCTGAAGCCTCGGCAACAGGATGGACCACCACTCGGCCATCGTCCGCGTGCCGAAGGCCGTGGCGAGGCCATCTCGCTCCACGTCGAGGCGGGCCTGCCGCCACTGCGCGGGCGTGATGCCGCGGAAGAGGTCCCAGGCCTCGGCGAGCATCGCGTCGTCGTACAGGAGCGCCGTGTGCACCGCGGGCAAGGCGAGCACGTGCGCCCGATCGCCCATGTCCGCGGCGCGCACCTCGAGGTGGCGCTTCAAGCGCACGTCCGGGAAGAGCGTCGACAGGTGAAGCGCGAAGTCGCCCATGTTGGCGCGCTCACCGTCGAGGCCCTCCGTGAGGAACCGGCGGAACGGCAGCCCCATGCCCTGCCGGTAGGTGCCCTCACGGTGGATGAAGAACATCGGCACGTCGAGCGCCCACTGGACGTAGTCGCCCAGCGTGACGTCCGGCGTGAGCAGCACGTCCGGCACGATGCAGCGCGCCCGATCCGTGTCGTCCCAGATGGCGGCGCGAAACGAGCGCTCGGGCAGGACCTGGCCCTCCAGGATGGTCGAGTTGGCGTACAACGCGATGATGAGCGGCTGGAGCATCATCGCCACGCGGAACTTCCGGACCGCGTCCGTCTCCGTGTCGAAGTCCAGGTTCGCCTGCACGGTGCAGGTCAGGTGCATCATGTGCAGGCCGAGCTTGCCCTGCCGGGGCAGGTAGTCGCGCATGATGCCGTAGCGCGCCTTAGGCATGCGCGGGCTCTGCGCGGGGCTCATGCCCGGGGCCATGCCCAGGCCGCTCCACGTGATGCCGAGCGGCGCGCTGAACCGGGTGATCTCGGCGAGGTGGGCATCGAGTTCGACCTCGACCTCGGCCATGCGCCGCAGCGGTGCGCCGGAGAGCTCGAGCTGCCCGCCCGGCTCCAGCGTGATGGTCAGGCCCTTGCGGCCGAGGGCGATGATGTCGTCGCCCTCGCGCGTGGCGTGGTAGCCGGCGTCGCGCTCGAGGGCCTCGAGCAGCGCGCCGATGCCGCGGGGCCCCTCCCAGGTGGGGGCGCGGCCGAGGTCCGGCCACCAGCCGAGCTTCTCGTGCTCCGAACCGACGGCCCAATGGTCACGGGGACGTCCGCCGAGGCGCATCCAGTCCACGAGCTCGTCGACGCTCTCGACGGGGGTGGAATCGACAAAGGTCTGGGAGCTCATCGGGGTGTCCTGTCGGGCTGGGGCCGGATATCGGGCGGTGACGCCGCCGCGGACAGTGCAGATGCCAGGAATCGGCCCAGGTTTCAACGCGAACGGTCAGTCGACGGCGTCCACTGCTTGCGATGCCTGGATGCTTCTGCTAAAAGGGCGCGCCTTTTGACCCCTCACGCGATGAGG
>CAINDO010000160.1 GCA_903847385.1 uncultured Myxococcales bacterium | reverse complement strand
GCCGCCGACGGCGCCGGAGGTGAGCGCGCCGGACTGGCACCCCAGCATCAGGGCGGTGAGCAGGGGAATGTACCGCGCCGCAGTCATCACGGTTGCCTGTCGCCGTCGGGGTGGAGCCGGGGGTCTTCAGGCTCGTTATCGGCGGTGGCGGGGCGGACTCAAGGCGGGTTCTGCGCCCGGCGGCCAGCGCTTTGGAGCGTCACGGCAAGGTTGCAGTCACGGTAGAATGTGAGGCGCCCTAAGGTTTCGGAATCATTTGGAAAATCGCCGCGGCACGGGCGCCGACGGAAATCGTTCCGGGCGTGACGCTTTTTTGCTCGATCCGACCGGCAGGGGGCTGACCGGCGTCGCTCACGTACCCGCCGCCCGTGAAGCTCAGCTCGACCCACTGCGTGCCCGCGGCGGGCTCGGGCAGGCGAGCGGACCGGGGGGCGTCCGCGGGGTTCACGTAGACCTGACCGCGGGCGTAGGTGCGGGCGTAGAGGCCGCCGCAGCGGCGCGCCTCGGGGGCCTGCGTGCACAGTCCGCCCGGCGCCTCGGGCAGCGGCGCGGCCGCCGGGCCCAGGTCGACCTCGTACTCGGGCAACCACACCGGCGCGCCGGTCGCTTCGGTGCCGCTCGGATAGAACGCCGCGTAGCTGCGCCGGCCCTGGAACAGCAGAAAGTTGCCGAGGAGCCACGACCGCGCGGCCGGGTCCTCCGCCGGGTAGCCCACGGGCTCGGCGATCATGACCTTCTCGTTGCCGAGCAGGTTCAGGATGCGGCCGGCGCTGATGTGCCAGTCGCGTTCGTCCAGGGGGCCACCGCCGAGCCACATGAACAGCTCGATCATGCCGCCGTCCAGGGACGTGAGCTCCTCGTTCGTATCCCAGCCCGTGACCAGCGGGCCGAAGTTCCCGATGGAGTAGTACTTGGTGGCGCCGGCGTGGAGGCGCTCGGCCATGCGCTGGTAGTAGGTGCGCATCGGCGGTGTCCAGCACTTCGTCAGCTTCGGGATCTCCGGGTCGCAGAAGCGGGCGTGCCAGTCGCCGGGGGTGAAGCCGTCCGTGCGCAGGTGGGCCGTGTCCAGGAACACGCCGTCGAAGTCGTTGAGCGGCATGCGCCGCAGAATCTCGGTGATGTGGCCGCCCTGCCAGGCGGTGCTCCGCACGTCGGCCAGGAAGTACGAGTCTGCGTGGGCCACCCGCGTCGTGCTGCCCGGCGGGTCGTGCAGATACCAGGACTCCTCGGTGCGGCGCGGGTCCGGGGGCGCGGAGGGCTCGACCGTGTCCACGGCCCAGGTGTCGCGCTCCGTGATGTTCTCGACGGTCGAGAGGCCCGTGGCCAGGCGGTACTGGAGCACCAGAAAGGCCGGGTTGTGGGCGCGGATGCGCGCCGACGTGCGCGAGAGCAGCTTCTGCGAGCCGACGAAGTGCGTCGCCGCGAAGCGGGCCTGGGCGTCCGTGATGTTCTGCCCGAGCTGATCGGGCCAGACGCGGATCGGGCCGTTCGACTCGGGCAGCGGCCGGGTGAAGCCGGGCCCGCCGGGGGCGGCGGCGGGCGGCGAGGCGGCCGCGGCGCCCGGCTCGTCCGTCCCGGAGGCCTGACCGCAGGCGGCGAGTGGCAGGGCACCCGCGGCGACGACGATGCGGAGTGTCTTCATGGGTCCAGATTCGCACCATCCGGCGGTCTCCGCTATGCTGGTGCCATGCGGAATCGTCGCCAATGCATCCGCTGCGCGTTGACCGGGGTGTCCCTGGAGCCCTCGACGCACGGCGAGACGCTGGACGTGTCGGAGACGGGCATCGCCTGGCTGTCCCCGGAGCCCTACATCCCCGGCGATGTGATCACGCTCGACGCCCCCGCGCTGGGCGAGGCCCTGGGGCTGCCCGGGCACCGGCTGGTGGCGCGGGTCCGCGACCTGGCCGAGGTGGACGAGACCCACTGGCGCATCGGCGCGGAGCTGGTGGCGCCCAGCGAGCGGGTCGCCGTGGGCCTGCGGCGCGCCGTGCTGCGGCTGCAGCGGCAGGGCCAGGAGCTGGGCGACCACGTGGTCGACGTGCTGGTGCTGCCGCACCTCTGACCGCCGGGGCAGGGGCCGCGCGGCCCCGCTTCAGAGCATCTGGGCGATGGTGTGGCGCAGCGCGAGACCGAGCTCGAGGCTCTGGTGCTCCAGCGCGCGCTCGACGGCGCGGAACCGGATCTCCGCGTCCGCCCGCAGGAACTCGCGCTCCGCGAGCTTGGTGGTCCGCTCGGCCTCGAGGTTCAGGCGGCTCATGTCGAGCTGCGTGATCTGCGTCTGCAGGTCGGCGATCTCGCGCATGAGCTTCACCGTGTCCACGCGGTGCTGATTGAGCGGCTCGATCTGCTCGGCGCGCTGCGCGTGGATCTGGCCCAGGCGGCGCAGTTTGTTGGCGATGTCCTCCTGGAACAGATCCCGGAAGTCCACCGCCTTCCCGCCGTTCATGGCCGCGGCGTAGAGCGTCTGCTGGTGGTGTTCGATCTGGTCGTAGAGGGCGGCGTACTCGGCGTCCAGCGCGCGCAGGCGCTCCTCGAGTCGGGCGATGGCCTCGAGGCCCGTGCGCAGCCGGTGCTCGTGGGCGAGCTTGTCCTGTGTGAGCGCCTGCACCGCGCGCTCCAGGGGGGACAGGCGGCCCTCCAGGTGGCGGGCCAGGTCGTCGGCGTCCGCGCGGCGGGCGCTGAGCTCCATCTGCAGCTCGCCGTGGTGCTCCTGCAGCGCCTCGATCTTCTGCTGGATCGCCTTGAGCTCCGACGGCGCCGAGTCTCCCGGGAACAGCCGGTCCAGGCCCTCGTTCAGGTTGCGCGAGTAGCGGGCGAGGTCGCCGCGGTTGCCCAGGGCGGGCAGGCGCAGGTTGCCGACGACCGTCGCGGTGATGTCGTCCACGACCGTCTTCATGCCCTCGACGTTCGTGTCGCGCTCGGCGAAGGCATCCAGCGCGTCGGCGAGCTCTCGCGTGTTCTGGAACCGGCCGGCGGGCTCCTTGGCCATGCACCGGGCCACGATGTGGTCGAGCGCCTCGGGCACGTCCGGGCGGACCTTGCGCAGCGCCGGCGGCGCCTGGTGCAGGTGTTTCTGCATCACGCTCACGGGGTTCTTGCCCGTGAACGGGACATCGCCGGAGAGCATCTCGAAGAGCATCACGCCGACCTGGTAGACGTCGCTCCGGGCGTCGATCTCGGCGGCGGTGGCCTGCTCGGGGCTCATGTACTCCGGCGTGCCGAGGGTCATGCCCGTGGCCGTGGCGGCGAGTTTGCTCGGGTCCGTGGCGTCGAGTTTGGCGATGCCGAAGTCGACGATCTTCACGAAGTCGCGGTGGCGCTGATCCTCGGACAGGAAGATGTTCGCCGGCTTGATGTCGCGGTGGTAGATGCCGCGGGCGTGGGCCGCGCCGAGGCCCTCGCAGACCTGCCGGGCGATGAAGGCGGCGCGGGGCGGGTCGAGGCGCTTCTCCTGGTCGAGCAGGTCGGCCAGGGTACGCCCGCGCAAGAGCTCCATCACGATGAAGGCGATGGACTCCTCGGCCGTGCCGTAGTCCAGCACGCGCACGATGTGCTCGTGCAGCAGCGAGATGATGACGCGGCCCTCCTGCACGAGGCGGGCGAGGGGATCCACCGTGCGGCGCAGATCCCGGCGCAGCACCTTGACCGCGGCGTGGGCGCCGGTGTGGATGTTCTCGGCCTCGAACACGGCGGCCATCCCGCCGGAGGCGAGCAGACGCTTGAGCCGGTAGCCGCCGATCTGGGTCTCGAGCAGGGAGTCCATTCGCCGGACCTTAGACAAGCCCGGCCCGTGTCGCAACGGTGGCAACCCGCGACGCCGCGGAGTAGGTTCCCGCCCCATGGCGACCCTGGATTTTCCGAAGGTGCCCGGCGGCGATCTGACCTTTCGCGAGGTCGAGCTCCTGCTGCCGGGTGGAGCCGCCCCGTTCGTGGGCGATCTGCGCATCGAAGCCGGCGTGATCACGGCCGTGGGCATGGTGGACCGCCCCGCGGGCGAGGTCATCGACGCGCGCGGGCTCACGCTGATGCCCGGGGTCATCGACCCGCAGGTGCACTTCCGCGAGCCGGGCCCGACGCACAAGGAAGACCTGGCGACGGGCAGCGCCGCGGCCGCCGTGGGCGGCGTGACCTCGTTCCTGGAGATGCCGAACACGCAGCCGACCACGACCACGCGGGCGGCGGTGCTGGACAAACACGCGCGGGCGTCCGGTCGCTGCCGCGCGCACTGGGGCTTCTTCCTGGGGGCGACGCCGGAGAACCAGGACCTGCTGGCGCGCGAGGCGCTGGCGCCCCTGGTCTGTGGCCTGAAGATCTTCATGGGCAGCTCGACGGGCACCCTGCTGGTGGACGATCCGGCCGCGCTGGAGGCGCACTTCGCGGTGTCCGACGCCGTGGCGCGGGGCGTGCCCATCGCGGTGCACGCGGAGAACGAGGCGCGCCTGCGGGCCAACAAGGCGGCCGCCGTGGCCCCCACCGTGCGGGATCACCACCGCCTGCGGGACGCCGAGGCCGCGAGACTGGCCACGGCGCAGGCCGTCGCCCTGGCGGAGAAGTACCGGCGCCGGCTGCACATCCTGCACCTGAGCACCGCCGAGGAGGCCGCGCTGCTGGCCGAGCGGCCGCGCGACGGCCTGGTGACGAGCGAGACGCTGCCGCAGTACCTGTGGCTGGACGCCCGCGACTACGACCGCCTGGGCACACGGCTGCAGATGAACCCGCCCGTGCGCGAGGCCCGGCACGGCGAGGCCCTGTGGGCGGCGCTGCACGCCGGAGTCATCGACTGCATGGCCACGGACCACGCGCCGCACACGCTCGAGGAGAAGGCCCGCCCCTACGGCGAGGCCCCGAGCGGCATGCCCGGCGTGGAGACGCTGCTGCCCTTGATGCTGCACGCCGCCCACCTGGGCAAGTGCACGCTGCCGCAGGTGGTGCAGTGGCTCTGCGAGGCGCCGGCGCGCTGTTACGGCCTCACGGGCAAGGGCCGCCTGAGCGTGGGCGCCGACGGCGACGTCGTGCTCGTCGACCGCCGGCTGAGCCGCACGCTGCGCGACGCGGACGTGGTCAGCAAGTGCGGCTGGACCCCGTACGCCGGCTGGACGCTGACCGGGTTCCCGGTGCTCACGGCGCTGCGCGGCCGGCCGGTGTACCGCGACGGCCGCCTGGTCGACGACGTGTTCGGCGCGCCGCTGACCTTCGCGCACGGCGCGACCTGAGGCCGGCGACGGCTGCTCCGATTCTTCTTGGTACACCCTGTGCTTCTCGGGGACGCGACCCGTTTCCCGGAAAGGAATCGACACAGTGAAGTCCTTCAATGCCACGATTTGTAGCGTCCTGCTGTCCGGAGCGGCCCTTGCGGCCGTCGGCGCCGGGGGCTGCGGCAGCCGCGACACCGCCGATGCCCCCAAGGGCGGGCTCGGCCTGATCGACCCGAACGCGCCGCCGGCGGGCGCCCTGAGCAGCGTGCCCGCGGCGCCGGTGGTGCCCGCCGATCCCGACGCCCCGCCGCTGACCGTCGTGTCCATGCTGCCGCAGGGGCCGCTCGAGGGCCCCGTGCACCCGGTCGTGACCTTCAGCCACCCCGTCGTCGCGCTCGGCACGCTCGCGGAGACGAAACCCCCGCCGCTGGAGATCACCCCGGCGATCAAGGGCGCCTGGCGCTGGCTGGGGAGCAGCTCCGCCGAGTTCGTGCCGGAACAGACGGTGCCGCTCTCCACGCAGTTCACGGTGCGCGTACCCGCGGGCCTGCTGTCGCTCAGCGGCGGCACGCTCAAGGAGGAGGTCAAGTACACCTTCGCCACGCCGACCATCGCCCCGCAGTACGGCGGTCCCGTGAACCCCTACTCGCAATATGCCTGGGCCCGCGCCGACCAGAAGTTCGAGGTCACGTTCTCGCAGAAGCCCACGGACGCCTCGCTGGCGAAACACGTGGTCCTGCGCGGCCCGGACAAGGCCGAGATCGCGGTGAAGGTGCTGCGCAGCGAGACGCAGCGCGCGCACGACCTGCGCCTGGCCAAGGAGACCGGCAGCGACGCCGAGACCATCGCCGCCCTCGAGGCCGCGCCCGTCGTGATCGAGGGCATCGAGGACCACCGGATGGTGCTCGAGCTCACCCCGGTCACGCCGCTGGCGCTCGGCACGCACTACGACCTGGTCTTCAAGGCCGGGCTGGAGAGCGCCGAGGGCCCCCTGACGCTGGCGACCGAGGTGGCCTGGGGTTTCAACACCTACGGCCCGCTCAAGGTCGTGCAGGCCGGCTGCCACAAGTGGGGCGGCGGCTGCCCCACGGGGCCGATCTCCATCGAGCTGTCCAACCCGGTCACCGCCAAGGCGCTCAAGGCGGCGCTCACCATCGAGCCCGCCGTCAAGCTGGCCTGGCCGGACGACCTGGACGACGCGCAGTCGAGTTTCATGCTCGACGGCACCTTCAAGCCGGCGTCCGAGTACAAGATCACGCTGGCCGACACGCTCTTGGACGAGTTCGGGCAGAAGCTCGGCGCGGCCTTCACCGGGCCCTTCGTGACCGGCAGCTTCTCGCCCTCGGTGAACTCCCGGGGCGACCGCGCGCTGCTGGAGAAGGGCCTGCGCGCCGCCTGGCCGCTCAGCCACGTGAACGTGTCCGAGATCGAGGTCGGCTTCCAGCGCCTGGACACCACCACGGCGCTGCCCTGGATGGAAAATCCGTGGCGAACCGATCGCAAGCCGGACTTCATCACCGAGACCAAGACCCTGCCCGGCGCGCGCAACCTGTGGCAGCGCAGCCCCGTGGACCTGGATCCGCTGTTCGCCAAGACGGGTGGCGCCCCGGGGATGGGCCAGTTCGGCCTGCTCCACGTGGCCTGGGGCAAGGGCAAGGAGCGTCAGGCCGAGACGACGGTCGTGCAGGTCACGAACCTGTCCGTCCACATGAAACTCGGCGCCGCCCGCAGCGAGGTCTTCGTGTGGCACATGGCCGACGGCACGCCGGCCAAGGACGCCGCCGTCGAGCTGGTGGACGTGACCGGCAAGAAGCTGGCCGAGGGCCGCACGGACGCCGACGGCATCCTGGGCCTGCCCGGCGTGGGTGAGCTGCCCCTGCCGCAGACGACCCCCGAGGGGTACACCGTGTGGGGGCCGCCGTTCCTCGCGGCGCGCGTCAAGGCCGGCGACGACGTCGCCATCGCCACGACGAGCGACGCGAGCTGGGACCTTTCGCCCTACCGGTTCGACATCAACGAGGCCTGGGAGAGCACGCCCCCGGTGGCCGAGGGCCTCGTCTTCACCGATCGCGGCATCTACCGGCCCGGCGAACCCGTGTACGTGAAGGGCATCCTGCGCGAGCGGTCGCTCGGCAAACTCCGCACGCCCGCCGGCCGCGGGATCACCGTGGCCCTGGTGGACCCGCGCGGCAACGCCGTGTCCACGCTGAGCCGCACCGTTTCGGCCTTCGGTGGGTTCGACGCCCAATTCGACCTGCCGGCGGAGACGGAGCTGGGCTACCACCAGATCAAAGTGGAGGACGCGCCCAACAAGCTCAGCTGGTACACCAGCCTGCGGGTGGCCGAGTTCCGCGCGCCCGAGTTCCTGGTCAAGGTCAACGCGCACGACGCCAGCAAACTCGCCGGCGATCCCGTGAAGGGCGTCGTCGAGGGCCGCTACCTGTTCGGCGCGGCCATGAGCGGCGCGCAGGTCGGCTGGTCGCTGACCTCGTCGCCCGGGCGCTTCACCCCCACGGACGCCCAGGGCTTCGTGTACGGCGAGACGGCCCCCTGGTGGGAGGAGAACGAGTTCACCACCGACGGCGCGCTCCTGGCCAGCGGCAAGGGACAGCTCGACCCCAAGGGTGAGCTCGTGGTCGAGGCCGGCAAGGCCCGCACGCCCGAGAATCGGCCGCAGGTCTACACGCTCGAGGCCTCGGTCACGGACGTGAACCGCCAGGAGGTCGCGGGCCGCAAGAGCTTCACGATCCACCCGGCGGCGTTCTACGTCGGCCTGCGCGGGCCCGGCGGGTTCGCCGAGGCCAAGCAGCCCTTCAACGTGGACGTGATGGCGCTGAAGTCCGAGGGCGAGCAGCGCCACACCGGCGCCAAGGTCACCGTGACGCTGAAGCGCCACGAGTGGAACACCGTGCAGAAGCAGACGCTGAACGGGACGTTCGAGACCGTCAGCGAGCCCTCCGTGGTGGACGCCGGCACCTGCACGGTGACGACGACCAACGACCCCGTGCCCTGCAAGCTGACCACCGAGAAGCCCGGCTACCACGAGCTCGTGGCCGAGGCCACGGACGCCGCCGGCCGCAAGACCCGCACCAACGACAGCGTTTGGGTGGGCGGCGAGGGGTACGCGGCGTGGCTGCAGGACGACGACAACAAGGTCGAGATCGTCTCGGACAAGACCACTTACGACATCGGCGACAAGGCGCGGTTCCTGGTGCAGAGCCCGTACCCCGAGGCCGAGGCCTGGGTCACGGTGGAGCGCGAGGGTGTGCTCTCTCATCAGCGCGTGCGCCTCAAGGGCACGGCGACGCCCATCGTCGTGCCCATCGACGAGTCGATGATCCCCAACGTGTTCGTGGGTGTGGTGCTGGCCCGCGGCCGCGTGTCGCCCCCGGGCAAGGGCGCCGATCCGGGCCGGCCGTCGTTCCGCGTCGGGTATCGCGAGATTCGCGTCGTGCCTTCGGAGAAGCGGCTGGACGTCACGCTGACGCCGGACGCGCCGGAGAAGCGCCCGGGCAGTGACCTGAGCATCGCCGTGCAGGTCGCCGACCGCCGCAAGAAGGGCGCCCGGGCCGAGGTCACCGTGTGGGCCGTGGACGAGGGCGTGCTCGCGCTGACGGGCTACGAGGCGCCGGACCCCGTCGAGGCGCTGTTCCACCGCCGCGGGCTCAGCGTGCGGCAGGCCACCAACCTGGCCTCGCTCGTGCCGCAGCTCGACTACGGCGAAAAGGGCAAGGAGCAGGGCGGCGGCGGTGGCCCCGCCGAGGCCGAGGAGATGCGCAGCCGCTTCGTGACGACCCCGATCTTCGTGGGCGCGAGCGTCACCGGCGACGACGGGCGCACGACGGTCACCGGCAAGCTGCCCGACAACCTGACGACGTTCCGGCTGATGGCCGTGGCCGTCACGGACGCCGACAAGGGCGGCCGCGGCGTGTCCAAGGTGGTGGTGAACAAGCCCCTGATGGCCCGGCCGGCCCTGCCGCGCGCCGTGCGGGTGGGGGACAAGTTCGCCGCCGGCGCGGTCATCCACAGCCAGTCCAAGGAGGCCGTGAAGGTCACGGTCAAGCCCGTGGTGGCCGAGGGCGGCCTGACGCTGCTCGACAGTGGGCCCCGAGAGATCACCGTGCAGCCCGACAAGGGCACCGAGGTCCGCTTCGCCTTCGAGGCCAAGGCGCCGGGCACCGCGAAGCTGCGGTTCGTGGCCGAGGGCCCCGGCGGGGCCAGCGACGCCGTCGAGGTGCCGCTCAACGTCACGCTGCCGATGCTGCCCGAGTCCGTGGCGGTCTTCGGCGATACGGCCGAGTCCATCAACGAGGGCCTGAAGATCCCCGGCGCCGACCAGGTGCGCGACGACGCCGGCGGCCTCACGGTCACGCTGGCGAGCTCGGCACTGTCGGGCCTCGGCGACGCCGCGACGGGCCTCATCGACTACCCCTACGGATGCCTGGAGCAGCAGTCGAGCCGGCTGGTGCCCTTCGTGGCCCTGCACTCGCTCATGGAGCAGTACGGCAAGTCGCTGATCGGCGAGCGCGACCCCCGCGAGGTCGTGTCCAAGGCCGTGAAGGAGATCGCCGCGATGCAGACCGGCGACGGCGGCTTCGCCTACTGGCCCGGCGGCCACTGCGCGAGCTACTTCGGCACGGCCTACGCGACGCTCTCGCTCGGCGAGGCCTCCAAGGCCGGCTACCTGGTCGACCAGGGCGTGCTGGAGCGGGCCCGCAAGTATCTGGTCGATGCCTATCCGAAGGCGCAGGGCTGCGAGTGGAGCGAGCGGTCGGACGACGAGCGGGCCCTGGCGCTGTACACGCTGGCCCGGCAGGACGTGGCGCAGCGCGAGCTCGGTCGGCAGCTCTTCGAGCGCCGCAAGGGCATGGCCGTATTCAGCCGCGCGCTGCTGGCCTCGTCGCTGGCCCTGGCGCGCTCGGACGCGGCGGCCACCAAGACGATGATCACCGAGCTGATGAACGACGCCAAGGTCGAGCCCGGCAAGGTCCACTTCGCCGAGGCCAACCCGGACACCTACGCGCCGCTGTTCTCCACGAACGTGCGCACCACGGCCATCGTGCTGCAGGCCCTGCTGGACGGTCAGCCCGACCACCCGTTCGTGCCGCAGATCGCGCACTTCCTGGTGGGCGCGCGCCAGAACGGCGGCTACGAGACCACCCAGGAGGCCGCGTTCGCGCTGATGTCGCTGGCCGACTTCGCCCGCATCCGCGAGGCCGAGACGCCGGCCTTCACGGCCACGGTCAAGGCCGGCGGCGAGGCGCTGCTGACGGAGAAGTTCGAGGGGCGCTCCCTGGCGCCGGTGACCACGAAGCTGGACTGGGCGCGCCTGCGCAAGCTGCCCACGCCCGCCCCCATGGCCTTCGAGGTCGCGGGCAAGGGTCGCCTCTACTACGGCGCGCTCCTGCGCTACGTGCCGAAGGTCATGCCCACGGACGCCGTGGACCGCGGCCTGGTGGTGCAGCGGTGGTACGAGCCCCTGGAGCAGCCCGGGGCCGGGCAGCTCCGCGCCGTGACCGAGGGGGACCTTCTGCGGGTGCGCGTGCGACTGGCCACCTCGCAGATGCGGCACTTCGTGGCCCTGGAGGACCCGCTGCCCGGCGGCCTGGAGGCCGTGGACCAGAGCCTCGCGACCTCGGCGCGGCGCGGCTTCGGTTCGACCGGCGCCAACACGGGCCTGGGCGAGGACACGGGCTCGGCGGCCCTCGACGGCGGCGATGCCGGCTGGTACAGCGCCTTCGACCGCGTGGAGATGCGCGACGACCGCGTGATGCTCTTCGCCGACCACCTGCCCCCGGGCGTCCACAACTACAGCTACGTGGCGCGGGCCACCACGGCGGGCACCTTCGTGCTCAAGCCCGCCAACGCCGAGGGCATGTACCAGCCCTCGGTCTTCGGGCGCAGCGACGGCGGCACCTTCTGGGTGCATCCCCGCATGGACCTTTCGGCCCGCTGATGTCGCGTCGGGCGGCCGGGGTCGTGCTCGCCGTGGCTGCGGCGACGGCGGGCCTGCTCTCCGGCTGCGGCGGCCTGCGCGGCCGCTCCCTGGGCGACTGTCGCGACGACGCCGCGCTCGCCGCCGCCGACCGCCTCATGCCCGCGTGCGTGGACACCGTGCGCGGGGCCATGGAGGTCGAGCGCGAGTACCTGCCCGGCGTGCTGGAGTGCGAGGTCGGCGGCTTCCGCAAGACGCCGGCGGCGCTCGAGGCGCAGGCCATCGTGGCCCGCACGTATCTGCTGGCGCACCTGACGCGCAAGGGGCCGGACGCCGTCGTCCGGCTGGATGGCACGTTCCAGTGCTGGAAGGCGCCGACGTCCGAGGCCGTGCGCACGGCCGTTCGGGCGACGGACGATCTGGTGCTCCACACCGCCGGGGACGTGCTGGACGCCAACTACGCCGCGGGCACCCCGAAACGCGAGGCCGACTGCCGGCCGAAGCCCCCCGGGGCCGCCGGCTACGACGCCTACGCCACCTGGGCGGACATGCGCGCCGCCTGGGTGTCCGCGCGCAAGGCGGGGAAGCGCCTGCGCTTCGACGGCGTCGGCTGGACGGAGCTGCTCGTCACCGAGAACGAGGGCCGAACGGGCCTCGGCGTGGAGCCGACCCCCTTCGCGCCGAAGCGGCCGACCAACCGCGGGGCGTTCGGGCAATGGGCGGCGGCCTGCCTCGCGGGCAAGCGGGGCTACGCCGCGCCGGACATCGTGCGGTTCTTCTTCGGGGCGGACGTCGAGTTCTCGCAGCCCGTGCCGCCCCCGAGCGCGCCCCCGGGTTGATCCGGATCGCCCGTGCGGGGGCGGCGCTTGACTCCACGTCGGCGCAATCCTCACAATCCCGGCGCACTTCGAGCCCGGCTCGAGCACCCGAAACGGAGGGGAGAAACCCATGGCGATGAATCTTCGGCGGTGGACCGCGATGGCGGCGGTGGCCGCGCTGGTGGCGGTCGGTTGTGGCATCAGCGACGACGGCGACGACAGCGCCGGCGGCAGCAGCGGCAGCGGCGGCAGCAATGGCAGCGGCAACGGCGGCGGTCTGGGCGGCCTGTTCGGCAAGTTCAGCGGGAACGGCAACGGGAACGGCAGCGGCAGCGGCAACGGCAGCGGCTCGGGCGCCGGCGGGTCGACCGCGGGCGCAGGCGGGTCCGGGGCCATCGGCGGCGGCGGCTCCATCAACGGCGGCGGCGGCGGCGGCACCGGCCTGGACTGCCTGACGGCCTGCGGCCTCGTGCTCAACTGCCTGAATCAGGCCTGCGGCACGGATTTCACCTCGAACGAGTGCGCCGCGCAGTGCGAGGGGGTTTCCGAGGCGATCCCCCTCTCGGCCAACAGCTCCTGCGACGAGATCGCCACGGCGCTCGAGATCGGCAACTTCCAGTCGGTCTGCAGCGAGGTCACCGGCGGCGGTGAGGACCCGGGCTTCGGCGGCGAGTCGGGCTTCGGCGGCGAGTCGGGCTTCGGCGGCGGCTTCGGCGGCGGCGGCACGGTCGACATCGAGGTCTGCTGCGACCTCATCTCCTGCGCTCAAGGCTGCGGCGCGGACCAGGACTGCGTCACCGCCTGCGTCCAGGAGATCTGCGCAGGCGACTACGCCGGCTGCGGCACCTCGTGCAGCATGCCGGACGTCGTCCAGCAGTGCATCGGCGGCTGAGCCGTACAACGCCTGCGCCCGCGCGCTTCAGGCGTCCGGCAGATCGAAGGTCAACCGGACGCGGTCCTGAAGTTTGATGGCGCCCATGAGCGCCTTGAACGGGGAGATCCCCCAGCGGCTCGGGGCCAGCTCGGCCTCACCGCGATAGCGCCCGCCCTCGCGGCGCAGCGTCACCGTCACGGGGGCGTCGCGCCCGGCGAGCGTCAGCGTACCGTCCACCCGACCCACGGGCGCGTCCACCGCCAGCCGGCCCTGGAACCGGGCTTCCGGATTGCGGTCCGTCTTGAGGATCTTGTCCGTCAGGTTGTCGTGGATCTCGCGGCGCTCGCGGTCGGAGAGCCCGCCCGCGTCGAGCTGACCGTTCTTCATGGCGCCCTCGACCCGCGCCGAGGCGGGCCAGAACCGGCCGGTGACGGTGCCGGCCTCCGGGTCGACCTCGAGCTCGAAGCGGTCGAGCGTGAGGCGCAGATCGTGGGCGACGGCGGACAGCAGGCCATCTTTGAAGGTGAAGACGTTGATCGTGCCGGTGGTGATGCGTTTCATGGTGCGCAACCATAAGCACCCCGGCCCCGACGGCAAAGCGCCGTGAACGGCACGGGCCCTGCACTTGTCCGGCCTCATGCGCAGACGCATTCTACGAATCGCAGCATCCCTCGGCATCGCCGCCCTCGTGGGCGGGCTCGCGCTGGCTCTGGCCGTCTTCGCCGTTCCGTTCCCCGAGGACCTCCTGGCCCACGGAGACTTCGAGAGCGTGCGGGTGCGCGACCGCTACGGCCGCCTGCTGCGCGAGGCGCTGAGCGACGCCCAGGGGCGCGCCACCTGGGTCGAGGCGGGCACGGGCGTGGTGCCCTGGGTGGGGCTGGCCTTCGAGGCCGTCGAGGACCACCGGTTCCGCGGTCATCCCGGCGTGGACCTGCGCGGCATCGCCCGGGCGGCCCGGGACAACCTGGAGGCCGGGCGCATCGTGGCCGGCGGCAGCACGTTGACGCAGCAGCTCGTGGGCCTGCTCTCGCCGGGGCCGCGCACCTTCGCCAACAAGGCCCGCGAGGCCGTGTGGGCGATGCGCCTCGAACGGGTGCGCTCCAAGGACGCGATCCTGACGCAGTACGTGAACCGCGCGCCCTTCGGGCATGGGGCCTTCGGCATCGAGGCCGCCGCGCGCCTGTACCTGAACAAACCGGCGAGCGCGCTCACGCTGGCCGAGTCGGCGATGCTGGCCGGCATTCCGCGGGCGCCCTCGCTGAACAACCCGTTCACGGACGAGGCCCGCGCCCGGCGCCGGATGCGGCAGGTGCTCGACCGTATGCAGGAGGTCGGTTTCATCGACGCGGACGCCTGGCAACAGGCCGTGGACGAGCCCGTGCGCCTGGCCACGCGGGAGCGGCAGTTCGCCGCGCCACACTTTGCGGCCTGGGTGCTGGGGCAGACGCCGGACACCGGTGACATCGTCACCACGCTGGACGCCCCGCTGCAGGCCGAGATCGAGGACAGCATCGCCGCCGTGCTGCCCGGGCTGGCCGACAAACACGTGCGGCAGGCCGCGGCCCTGGTCGTGGACAACGCCACGGGGGACATCCTGGCCTGGGCGGGCAGCCGGGACTTCTTCGATCCCGAGGAGGGGCAGGTGGACATGGTGCTGGGCGAGCGGCAGCCCGGGTCCACGCTCAAGCCGTTCCTGTACGGCCTGGCGCTGGAGAACGGCGAGACGGCGGCCTCGAACCTGCCCGACTTCCCGATGTTCTTCGACACGCTCACCGGCGACTACCGCCCCCGCAACTACGACCGCCGCTACCACGGCTGGGTCCACCTGCGCGAGGCGCTGGCCTGCAGCTACAACGTGCCGGCGGTCTTCCTCGCGAATCGGGTGGGGGTCGGCGCGCTGCACGAGCGCCTGCACCGCCTGGGCTTCGACAGCCTGCGCCACGGGGCGGGCCACTACGGCCTCGGCCTGGCCCTGGGCAACGGCGAAGTCCGCCTGCTCGAGCTGGCCAACGCCTATCGCACGCTGGCCAACGACGGCGTGCACCAGCCCCTCCGCTGGCTGACGAGCGCGCCGCCGGCCCCGAAGACGCGCGTGATGCCTGCGCCCGTGGCTCGGCTGGTCACGGACATCCTGTCCGACCCGATCGCCCGCGCGCCTGCCTTCGGACGCCACAACGCCCTCGAGCTGCCGTTCCCCGCCGCCGCCAAGACGGGCACGAGCACGGACTTCACGGACAACTGGACCGTCGGCTACACGCCGACCGTGACCGTGGCCGTGTGGGTGGGCAACTTCGACGGTCACCCCATGGAGGGCGTGAGCGGCATCACCGGCGCCGGCCGTCTCTGGCACCGCATCCTGCGGCAGGTGGCGGCCCGGCGCCCCGGGGGCGAGTTCTCCACCGCCGGCCTGGTGGACGCGACCCTGTGCGCCGCGCCCCCGGGCGCCCCGGGCCCCTGCGAGCGGTCCCTGACGGAGAAGTTCGTGCAAGGCACGGAGCCGCCCCCGAACGCGCCCGCGCTGCCCGCGCCGGACCCCGCGCCGGGGGGCGAGCACCTGCGCGTGGCCTACCCGGACGACGGCGACGTCTTCTCTCTGAGTCCGGACGTCCCCGGGGACTTCGCCCGTGTGGGCCTGCGGGCGGAGCGGACGGATCGGCTCCCGCTCCAGGGCGAGGCGGCGCGCCTGGTCTGGGAGATCGACGGCCAGCCGAGGCCTCCGCAGGCGGGCGCCCACTTCTGGTCGGCCACCCCCGGCCAGCACCGCGTGCGCGTGTGGTCGGCGGACACCCCGGACCGCAAGAGCCGCGCCGTGACGTTTCAGGTGATGCCCGCGGTACCCACCCCTTGAAGGTCTGAATCTCCCACGCCGCATACATGTATGTCCGAGGCGGTCGAAATCGAGGCATACCGTGATGCGCAACTCCCCCCAGGCCGAGCCACGTCCGAGCGTCGGCGCCCACATCTCCGGTTATGGCCAGGGTCAGGCCAGCATCTCCATCCAGGAGATGCTGCGGCTCGACCCCGACGCCCTCGCCGAGCGCCTGATCGAGCTCTTCCGGTCGCCGCGGTACCAGCCGCCCGTCCTGCCCGCCGCGGCGACGCAGATCCTCCGGCTGTCCACCAACCCGGACGTCGAGCTCAAGGATCTCGTCGAGGTCCTGGGCACGGACCCGCTGCTGATGGGGCGGGTGACGACGACCGCCCAGAGCCCGCTCTACTCGGGCGGCAACGGCCAGGTGCGCACGCTCCAGGAGGCCGTGCGCCGCCTGGGTATCCGCGGCCTGCGCAACATCGTGCTCGAGGCGGCCATGCAGATGCGAGTCTTCCGTACACCCGCCTACATGGAGTGCATGGAGACCATTCGACGCCACTCCATCGTGGTGGCCCACATGAGCCACATGACCGCGCGTTTCGTCCGCGTGGACCCGAACGAGGCCTTCCTGGCCGGCCTGATGCACGACGCCGGCCTGGCCGGGGGCCTGCTGGTCCTGGCCGACGGCAAACGGAAAGAAGACGCCCCGAGCCTCTCGCGCTACTGGGCCTCGCTCGAGCGCGCCCACGTGGCCGGCGGCGCGGCCATGGTGCGCCTGTGGGGCCTGCCCGAGGACCTCGCGCGCACGGTGAGCCTGCACCATTCGCCGGCGCCGGGCGGCCGGCTGGACCCCATGGCGGGCTGTGTGTGTCTGGCCGAGCACATGGCGCAGCTCCTCGGGGCGCGCGTGCAGTACGACGCCACGGGCGGCGCCGGCGCGCGCCTGAACGACGCCGACGTGACCGATCCGGCCTTCGTCTTCACCGTCCGCGACGCCTTCAAGCTGACCAGCAAACAGATGCAGGACCTGTTCGAGGCCGCCAAGGCGCTGTACCCCCTCGTCGCGTGAGCGCGCGGGGCGCCCAGGCGCCAGTCAGCGCCCGATGCGCCACCACCCCGGGGCCTTGACCCAGCGGGGGAACGCCGGCACCACCAGCCCGCGCGTACGCTGCCCGTTCAGGGCGTCCACGAGCCGCTGCGGGTTGCCGTCCGCGGCGCCGACCAGGATCTCGCGCTCTTCTTCTTCGAGCTCGACCATCTCGTCCGCCATCGTGCGGATCGCCGCGTCCTCGAGCGGTGGCAGGGGGCGCGTGGCCGGGGCGAGCCAGCTCGGCGGTGCGTGCGGGTCGTGGGGCGTCGAGGGGTCGCGCACCGAGACCACCACCACGATGGGCAGCTTGTTGTCCCGCACCACGGTGACCAGCGTGAGGACCTCGCGGTCCAGGGTCTCCAGGGCGTCCAGCAGGAGCGCGAACGGCCGCCCGCGCGAGGGCACGAGCCGCAGGAACGCCGCGAGCTTGTGCGGCGTCGACGCGGGGTCGGCCACGGCGGGCTCGACCTCGGGCATCAGCCACTCGATGAAGAACCGCCGCTGCTCCGGCGCCGTGACGCCGCGCCCGCGCAGCCACCACTCGATCTGCTCGCGCATGGGCGAGCGCTCCATGCCGAGCGCCCCGACGATGGCCAGGCACAGGTCGCGCAGGCCGTGCCCCGTGTGGTTCAGGGCGGGCCAGGGCAGGCGCTGCGTGTCGATCTGCCCGGCGGCCTGGAACGGCAGCATGAGCTCCTCGACGAGGCGCGACTTGCCGATGCCCGCGGGCCCGGCGATGAGCAGCACGCCGGGCTGGGGGCTCGGGTACCAGCGGTCCAGACCCCGCGACAGGCTCATCAGGAGCTGATCGCGGCCCAACATCGAGGGCGGCCGCAGGGGCGGCTCCAGGGGCCGGGCCACCAGGCGCAGGTCGGTGTTCTCCGAGAAGCGCGTGCCGCGGCGCTCCAGGATGGACTCGGCCTCGTCCTCCGAGGCCAGCGCCTCCGGGACCATCTCGTCCGTGACGGGGTCCTGCAGCGGCGGCTCGTTGCGCCGCGAGAACAGCCCCAGTCGCGACGGCGGCGCGGGGTTGATGACCTCGACGTCCGCCTCGGTCAAGGCCCCCAGCGCGGCGCGGACCTCGGCGACGTGATTGAGCCGCTCGTGGATGTCCGGCCGCATCATCGAGTCCAGCGCGTGCCACAGCCCCTTGGGGGTCTCGAAGCCCTGGCGCGGGTCCAGCGGCGGGCAGCCGTGGTCGAGGCGGATCATCAGCGACTGTACGGCGCTGGGCGCCTGGAAGGGCAGGCGGCCGCAGATCAGCTCGTAGAGCACGATGGCGAAGGCGTAGATGTCCGTCCACGGGCCGATGCGTCGGCGGTTGCCCGTGGCCTGCTCCGGGGCGGCGTAGTCCACGGTGCCGAGCATGTCGTGGGCCGAGGTGCCGCTGCGGGCCTGGTCCTTGAGCCGGGCCACGCCGAAGTCCAGCAGCACGGGCTCGCCGGCCGGGTCGATCAGGATGTTGTCCGGCTTGATGTCCCGGTGGATGACGCCGCGCGCATGGGCGTGGCCGAGGGCGTCGAGCACCTGGTCGATGACCGGCCACATCTCGCCCCAGGACATCCAGCCCGCGCTGATCTCGTGCAGCGGCTGCCCCTTGAGCAGCACCATCACGAAGTACAGGCCCACGTTGGGGTCGCGGCCGGCGTCGATGACGGGCACGATGCGCGGGTGGTCGAGGCGCGACATGGCCTCGATCTCGCGCTGAAAGCGCAGCTCGGCCGTGGGCGCGCCGGCGATGCTGGCGAGCAGGACCTTGACGGCGACCTGCTCCTGCGTGACCTGATCCAGCGCGCGCCAGACCTCGCCCATGCCGCCCGCACCGAGCCGATCGAGCAGCAGATAGCGCCGCGCGACGACGAGATTCTTCTGGGTGTTCGGTTCGCCGGCCTCAGTGCGCATCGTCAGGGTGTAATAATACCCCACCCACTTTTTTTCCATGGGGATTGGATTCCCGCCTTGGCCGATTTCATCGTTTTCTCGGACGATTGGGGGCGCCATCCCTCGTCCTCGCAGCACCTGTTCCGGCGCATGCCGCCGGACAGCCGCGTGTTGTGGGTCGAGACCATCGGCCTGCGCGCCCCGCGGCTGACGGCCTACGACCTGAGGCGGGTGGGGGAGAAGCTGCGCGGCTGGGTCGCCCCGGGCGCCGAGCCGGCCACGCCGCCCTGGTGCGAGACGCCGCCGGGCCTGACCCGCTACGCCCCGCCGATGCACCCGTTCTACGGCAGCCGCGCCGGTGCCGCCGTGAACGACGCCCTGCTGCGGCGCCTCGTCCGCCGCCGCGCCGAGGCGCTGGGCCTCCGCGCGCCCCTGCTGGTCACCACGGTGCCCAACGTGTGCGGCCTGGTGGGCCACCTGGGTGAGCGCGCCACGGTCTACTACTGCGTGGACGACTTCGGAACGTGGCCCGGCTACGCCGCGGACGCCATCCGGGCGATGGAGGCGCGCCTCGTCACGTCGGCGGACGCCCTGGTCGTGACGGCCGCCGCCCTGGGGGTCGCCCGCGCCCGCCCTGGACTGCCCGTGCTCTCGCTGCCGCACGGCGTGGACGTGGCCATGTTCGCGGCCGCCGCAAACGCCGCCCCGCTGCCCGCGCTCACCGCGCTGCCCCGGCCCCTGCTCCTGAGCCTGGGCCTCTACGACGACCGCCTGGACGCCGCGCTCCTTGCGGCCGTGCTGGACGCCCACCCGACCTGGCACCTGGCGCTCGTGGGGAACCGCACCGCGCCGCCCAACGCGCTGGACGCCCACCCCCGCGCCCACGTGCTGCCTGGGGTGCCCTACGCCCAGGTGCCGGCCTGCCTCGCCGCGGCGGACTGCCTGTTGATTCCGTACGTGCGCAACGCCCAGACGGACACCATCAACCCATTGAAACTACGGGAGTTTCTGGCCTCCGGGCGCCCGGTCGCGGCGACCGCGCTGCCCGAGATCGTCCGGGCCTGCGGCGACCTCGTGCCCACGGGGGATGGCCCCGCCGATTTCGGGGCCGCCGTCGCCCGGGCCCTCGCCCTGCCGGCGGCGCAGGCCGCCGAGCGCCGCGCCCGCGTCGAGCCCGACGGCTGGGACGCCCGCGCCGCGACCTTCTTCGAGTTCTGCGCCGGGGTGACCGCCGCATGAAACGCGCCCTTGCAACTCTCGCGGTGCTGGCCGCCGCGGCGCCCGCCCGGGCCGACTTGCGGCACGTGTCCAACATCGGCGCGCGCAACGACCGCCCGGGCATCGGCGTGTTCTCGGACACCGGCTGGCGAACCCGGCTGTTCGACTCGCCCTCGCGGCTGCTGCAGGACACCTACCTGGACGTCGGCATCACCACGCAGCTCAGCCCGGCCACGCTCCACCCCGGCGTCTACATCGAGACCGTGCCCATCGCGATCCTCAAGCTGCGGGCCAGCGTGCAGCGGCTGCAGTACTTCGGGTACTTCGGCTCGCTGCACACCTATCCGGACGGCGACTGGGCACCGGAGCGCCTCGCCGAGGCCGGCCGCGAGCACAGCGGCGACCGTGCCGGCGGCTATCTGTACGACGCCCGGGCCAACCTCCGAGCGAAGGTCTGGCGCATCGTCGCCAGCTTCGAGGGGCAGCTCTCGCACTTCGACCTCGAGGTGGACGCGCCGGTCCACGAGCCCGTGTCGGACATGCTCGTCGGCCCGCACGACGAGCTCTGGCAGAGCCGGTCCATGCTCGGCTTCCTCCTGGCCGGCGACGTTCAGAAACCCGGCATGTTGCTGCTCGGCGGACTGCACCAGCACTTTCACGCCTTCGACACGGACGTCACGCGCCACCTGCCCGGCCTGGTGGCCCTGATGAAACCGCCGGCGGCCTGGTGGTCCGCGGGCGACCCGACCATCGCGCTTCTTTTGGGAATGTACGCGGACGATCCGTATCGTGAGGGCAACCTGTACGTGGGGACGCTGTGGACGCTGACCTTCGAGCGCACCGTAGAGCGCAAGGAGACCCCTTGAGGGGCGCATGGAGCTTCGTGGCCGCGCTGGCCGTGAGCGCCATCGCCTGCGACGACACGGGCGGCAAGGGCGCCGACGCCGGCCGCCTGCGGGGGCGCGACCTGGCCGGGGCGCCCAACTACCCCATCGACGCCCTCTTCGTGGACGCCAAGGTCGACCTGGCTTACTGGCCCATGGACGCCCGCCCGCCCGAGCCGGATGCCCCGGCGAGCGGCTCCGCCGACGCCGCCGGATCGGGCCCGCCCCCGCCGGACGCCCGCCTGCGCCCGGACGGCGGCCGCGAGTGCCGCCTGAACAGCGACTGCCCGCCCGGTCAGTACTGCGGCGACACGGGCGTCTGCACCTTCGACTGCCGCGAGAATCGCGACTGCGACGCCGGCGAGCGCTGCCTGAACGGGCGCTGCGAGGCCGGCGCCGTCGTGCCGGACCAGGGCGTGCCCCCGCCGCCCGTGGACTGCCGCAACACCGGCTGCGCCGGCGACCAGGTCTGCAACCAGCAGACGGGCCGCTGCGAGGCGCCCGTCGGCCCCGCGGACGGTTCCCTCGGCTCGGACTGCATGGCCGACGCCGAGTGCAACAGCGGCCTGTGCCAGGGCCTGGCCATCGCCGGCGAGCCACACTACTTCTGCTCCATCCTGTGTTGCAGCGAGGCCGAGTGCCCCCTGGGCTTCGGCTGCGGCAGCGGCGGCGGGCCGCGGTTCTGCATCCCTTCGCGGGTGTTCCCCGGCGGCGCCTACACCTTCGACGCCGTGGCCGGCCAGTCCTGCGGCCGGGGCGGCGGCGCCTGCCAGAGCATGCTCTGCGACACGGGCGACGATCGCTGCCTGCCCACATGCTGCACGAACCGCGACTGCGGCGGCCGCACCTGCATCTGGCAGCCCGCCGGGAACGGGCAGTCGCAGGTCTGCGACTTCAACCTGCTCGGGTTCGGGCGCACCGGCGAGCCCTGCGGATCCGAGTTCGACTGCGAGAGCATGGTCTGCATCTTCGGGCCCCAGGGGCAGGTGTGCGCGGACATGTGCTGCAGCAACGCCGACTGCCCCAACGGCACCGCCTGCCAGCAGGTGATCAACCCCGTGGGCGACTACATCATGGCGTGCGGGCCCAGCACGCGCGGCGCGGCGCTGCAGCGCGAGGGCTGCGCGAGCGACTCGGGCTGCCAGAGCGGCCTGTGCATCCGCGGCCAGTGCGAAGACACCTGCTGCGAGGACGCCCACTGCCTCGCCGGGCAGCACTGCACCCTCACGGACAACGGCGAGGGCGGGGCCATCCGCGTCTGCCGGTAACCGCTGGCGCCGCGCCGCCCACGGGTCTACCATCCCGCGCGGTTCTCGCTGCCACTGTTGCCACTGTACGGGAGTCCCCCATGGTCGATTTCAAGCTCTCCTCCGAACAAGAAGCCCTCCGCCGCCTCGCCCACGACTTCGCGGCCAACGAGATCCGCCCCGTCTCGCGTCACCACGACGAGACCGGCGAGTACCCCTACGCCACGCTGAAGAAGGCCTGGGAACTGGGCCTGATGAACACCCACATCCCCGAGGACTTCGGCGGTCTGGGGCTCGGCACCTTCGAGGGTGTGCTCATCGCCGAGGAGAACGGCTGGGGCTGCACCGGCATCAGCACCGCCATGGAGGCCAACACCCTGGCCGAGGTGCCCGTCATCGTCGCCGGCAACGACGCCCAGAAGAAGAAGTACCTCGGCCGCATGACCGAGGAGTGCCTGTTCTGCGCCTACGGCGTCACCGAGCCGGACGCCGGCAGCGACGTGGCCGCCATCCGCACCCGCGCCGAGCGCAAGGGCGACAAGTACATCCTCAACGGCGAGAAGATGTGGATCACCAACGCCGACAAGGCGAACTGGTACTTCGTCCTCGCCAAGACGGATCCCACCGCCGGCCACCGCGGCATGACGGCCTTCATCGTCGAGCGGGAGTGGCCGGGCATCCAGGTCAGCCAGAAGCTCTGGAACATGGGCCAGCGCGCCAGCGACACCCGTGGCATCACGTTCACGGACGTCGAGGTCCCCGTCGAGAACCGCCTCGGTGAAGAGGGCGAGGGCTTCAAGATCGCCATGAAGGCGTTCGACAAGACGCGCCCGCTCGTCGCCGGCTCCGCCGTGGGCCTGGCCCGCGCCGCCTTCGAGTACGCCGCCGACTACGCCAAAGAGCGCAAGAGCTTCGGCGCGCCGCTCTACAACCACCAGGCGGTCGCCTTCATGATCGCCGACATGGCCAAGGACATCGAGGCCGCCCGCCTGCTCGTGTGGCTCTCGGGCTGGACCATCGACCAGCACATCCGCAACACGAAGCAGGCCGCCATGGCCAAGTGTTTCGCCGCGGACGTCGCCCATCGCGTGGCCAGCGACGCCGTCCAGGTCTTCGGCGGCAACGGCTTCAACTGCGAGTACCCCGTCGAGAAGCTCCTGCGCGACTCGAAGATCTTCCAGATCTACGAGGGCACGAGCCAGATCCAGCGTGTGATCATCGCGAAAGAGATCTTCTCGCGCTGAACATCGCCGCGCGCCCCCGGGTCAGTGCCGCACGACCGCCAGGCGCGCGCGGAGGATGTCGCCGTCCTCGACGCCGTAGCCGTGGGGGTCGAGCACATAACTGTCCCAGGCGGTGTCCCCGGGGTGCACGGTGACGCGAAACGCCTTGGCCCAGGGGTCGTCCCAGGGGCCGGGCGCGTCGCAGACGATCTCGAGCGGGATGTCACCCGCGAGGGCCGCCTTCTTCAGATCGTTCAGCCAAAGCTCGTCGCCGTGGGCCCAGCCGACGGGCAGTTGGGCCTCGAGACGCCCGACCACGAGGCGCACCCAGTGATGCAGGCGCCCGTACTCGTACAGTGCGTGCCATGAGCAAGCGTCGCTCTCCAGGGCGCGGCGCAGGGCGTCGTGGTCGCGACGGGCGATGTGTCGGTCGAGTTTGTCCGGGGCGGTGAACGGTCTGGAGTGCCCGCATGAGCTCTTCGCGATCATCTCGCGGGTGATCTTCACCGTGCGCCCGCGCGGGCTGACCGTGATCTGTTTCTGGGGCGGCGCCAGATCGTGCAGCCGTTGTTCTCCCGGGTCGTGTCCCAGGGCCCGCAGCACACCCCGGACGTCCTCGGCGGCGATGACGTCGTAGGCGGGCAGTCGAGCGCGCAGCGCGGCCAGCGCGGGCTCGCCCATGAAGGTCTCGAGGGTGTGTTTCGAGTCGTCGACGAGCACGGCGGCGATGGGCTTCTTCGGCGGATACACCACGAGCACGGCCCGCCCGAGTCGGGCGAGCTCGGCCGCGTGTGAGCGTCGGAGGGCTTCGAACGCCGCCTGGCGCTCGGCATAGGCCGCGGGGTCGAACCGCGTCGCGGCCCGCGCACGGGCCTTCTCCGCGGCGTCGCGCACGGCCTCGCGCGCCTTGAGCACCTGTTCCAGGCCCTCCGGCCGGATGGCCCAGCGCCCATCCGGCAGGAGCGTGATCGGTGAGTTGCCATACGCGAACCGGGAGGGGTCGGCGTGCAGCGCATGCCACTTCGACCGCGTCGTGACGGCGGCGACGACGTCGGCCGGGCTCATCGGGCCGCCGTTCGCGTCCAGGACCGCCAGCGCGAGCCGCTGCGCCGACCACGGGCTGTGCAGCGAGGCGTCGGTCCAGGCCAGGTCGAGCTCCTCGGTCGTCAGCGGGACCTCCGGCGCGGGGCGGGGGGGCGGCGGGGGCGGCGCCTCGCGGGGCGGGAGCGGGATCTTCGGGCCCCGCAGGCCGAGGCGGAATGTCCAGAGGTCGAGCTCGTCGTCGTAGGGATCGAGGCCATACGTGTCGCCATCGCGATACACCGGCGCGCGGGCGGGGCGGCATCGCTTCAACGAGGCGAGCGCGGTGTCCCGGTGGGCGACGCCGGCGGCCTCGAAGCGTTCGGCGACCTCACTCAGCGTCATGGGCGCGCCGCGCTCCAGCAGCGCGGTGATGAGCAGGGCGTAGGTGTTGGCATCCGTGTGTCCGACCACGGTGTCCAGCTTCGGCCGGGCGATGCCGAGGAGCTGGCACCAATCGCGGGGAGGCGTTTCATTCGACATGGGCGCAGTCTCGCTCGAAACGGCGGCCATGAACATCCCTCTTCCCGGGTACCCGACCCGCCCGTGCGCGGGGGCTCGGTCTTTCGGCGACACGAAGGTGGGCTGGCCGATGACGAGCAGGTTCAAAGCGGTCGCGGGATCCAGTCGGTTGGGCGGGACTGTGAGCGCGCCACGCCGCTCGGTGGGGACCATCCGCTCGATGTGAGTCCGGCTCCGGGCCCGGCAGCCCGTTGCCGTAGATGGATGTGATGGCGGATGGCCCTTGCCGTGTCGCGGATCATCTGTTGATCAACGAGCACCAGCGGCTCTCAGCTCGGGAGCATTGCGACCGATGAGGTCGTCCTCTGGCTGATACGTCCTCTGGCTGACACGTCTTGTGGAGCCTGCTCGCGCGGATTCCAATGGTGTCGACCGGTCGCCTTCGACTAGCATCCTCTCCCCAACGGTTGAAAGAACGCTCACACATGCGCTTGTCTCTTGGGTGGATTCTGGGGATCGGGTGTCTGCTGCTCGTGGCATGTGACACGGACAGCGGCGACAGCGGGCGCATCATCCTGGATGGGCTGGTGGCCGACGGGTCGGTGGTCGACGCCCGCGGACCGCTCAGCGACGGCGCTGGACGGCTCACCGACGGCGCTGGGCCGCTCACCGACGGCGCTGGGCCGCTCACCGACGGCGCTGGGCCGCTCACCGACGGCGCATCTCCGGATGGTGGTTTGCCCATCGATGCCGGGCCTTGTGTGCCTGACTGTGCCAATTCTCAGTGTGGGGCCGACGGATGTGGTGGCACGTGCGGCACCTGCGAAGCGCCCGCGGTCTGTAACGACGGCCAGTGCTCCGAGGAGGGCTGCGGCGACCTCGTCGCCTGCGACGGTGAGTGTTTTTCGCTGCTGGATGATCCCGCCCACTGCGGCAACTGCGGTCGAAGCTGCACGGTGCCCGCCGGCAGCGGGGCCGTGGCCTACTGCGCCGAGGCGGAGTGTGGTGTGGCCTGTCCGGCTGCGCCGGGGGTTGCGGTCCGCCTCGCGGATGATCGCAACAACTGCGGAGTCTGTGGCCGAGCCTGCGCCAGCGGACCCGACGGCCAGGCACCTTGTGTGGAGGGCGTCTGCGCCGATCCCTGTGGCAATCTGTTGAATTGCCACGGCCAGTGTTTTGGCGATGAGAGTCCCTACGCAGCGATCTGTGGGGGGGCGTGCTGCCCCGTCGACCCCCTGGCGCGAGAGATCGGCGGCCCGGGCGCCTCGGCCGGCGAGCTGGAGATCGAGCTCCTGGTGGTGCCCGAAGCGAGCCGCATCACAGCGCGCATCGCCTTTGAAGACGGCCGGTGTGGCGGCTGGACTGCCGAGAACGCCCCCAACGAAGCCGTCGGGGTCTTCATCGTGCAGCTCGACGATATGCTGTTTCGGCCCGTCGTGGAGTCGGTGCGGGCTCGGGGTGAGGGCTGCCATGTGGTCGACGCGCAGCTTCCGCCGGGGGTCTACGGCCTGGTCGTTCAAACGCGTACTCGAGCGGCCGTGCCGGCCTGGCGCGGACACATCACGACGGGCCCCGTCCTGCCCGAAGAAATGGGGGTCCTGCGCGCATCGGCCATGGCTCGACCGGACGCGAACCAGCGCTTGACGGTGGAGCTGGCCGAGGTGTCTCGGCTCCTGGTTTCCCCGCTGAGTTCGGGCCGCTGCAAGGCGGGTGGCATCTCGGTCGCCCCGTTCGCCGGGCTCGTTCGGACCGCGATGAACCCGTGTGCAGTGCTGGACGTCGTCTTGACGCCTGGGCGCTACGTGGTCGAGGTCGCCGCTGAGTTTGGTGACTACGATCAAGCACTCGTGCTCATCGAGCCCCTGCCCGTCGACGCGCAGGTGGGCCAGGTGGGCCAGCCCGGCGCAGCCGGACCGGTGGCCGCGGGGGCGGTGCGTCGGTTCGCGGTGGCCCTGGAGCCGGGCGCCTACCCCTACCGAGTCCAGGGCCCGGCGTGTGGGGCAGCGCGTGCCCTGGCTCTGCACCGCCCCGGCGAGGCCGCCCTGGTGGATGGCGCGGGGGGCTGCCCCTCAGGCACCTTGTATGCGCGTGTGGCGGGCGAGCAGGCCATCTATGTCTACGGCGAGCACCAGGCCGCTCTGGGTGAAGTGTCTGTGTCCATCGGGCCTCGGGCCGCCATCGGCCAGGAGCTGATCGACGGTGACACCGTGATCGACCGACGCGGGCTCGACCCGGTGCAGTGGACCCAGCAGACCTACTGGCTGCGCGTGGAGCAGGGTCACCTCATCAGCCTCGTCATCGATGACCCCGTGGGCGGTTGCAACCAGGGCGACATGGACACCGATATGGCAGTGTTCCATCATGGCATCCAGGTGGCCAGCGATCGGAACAGCGGCGAGGGTGAGTGTGCCTCCCTGATGACCTTCTTCGAGATGGGTGAATACCGCGTGGTGGTGGACTCCCGCGCCCTGACGCGCTACCGCCTCACGGTCGACTTTCCCTGAGCGTCCGGTCCAGGTGCCCGGCACCTCGGCCAGCCGGACGAGATCGTGCGATCCGATGCCGCCATCTGCAGGGCGTGAGTGCGCAGGCGCCCCCGGCCGACGCCCGGCCACCGCCCACGGCGGGAACGGCGTCAGCCTGAGCGCGCCACGCGGCTCGGGGGGGACAATCCGCTCAATGCGAATCCGGGTTCGGCGCCAGGCCGCCCTACAGGGGAAGTGCAAACCGGGCCAGTGAGCCCGCCCTCGGTCCCAGCGCTCCGGCGGCGATCGGGCCAGGGTCCCGCTTGCGCCAGACCAGCCTTCCCTGTACAAGCGCCTGCCATTTTTTGAAGGTTCCTGCCATGCGCGCTCTGTCCGTCACCCTCGCTTCAGCCTTGCTCCTCATCGCCTGCGACGACCCCTCCCGCCCCGACGGGCTGGCGGTGTCTCACAGCGAAGCCTTGACCATGGCGCCGGCCGAGGTCGCCGGCGTGCTGCGGCTGGTCAACGACTGCGCCTACACGGCCGACCGCCTCAAGGCAGACGCCCACATCACCTGGGCCTCCGCGCACTTCATCACCGCGTCGCGCGATGGCGCCGACGAGCGCTGCGGCACGAGCGACGATCGGCCCTATGACTCGCTGGCCGGCCTGGACGCCGTGCACCTGGTCGGCGACGCGACACTCCGGGGTCTGCTGGCGCACGCGCGGCGCCTGGGCCTCGTGGAGGAGGGGCCGGGCGAACCCGTCGGCTCGTTCGACGGCGTGCTCTTCACCGAGGCCGAAGGGCGGGGCGCCCTGGTCCTCGCCAACACGGCCACTGCGCCGCGGCTGGACGTGCAGGTTGGGCTGGACGCGCGCGCCGTCAACGCCATCTTCGCCGCGCGCCCCTTCCGCACGGACGACGTGGTGCAGGGCCTGATCGCCCTGTCCTCGGTGCCCTACGTCGGCGCAAGCGCCCTCGAGGCCCTGAAGCTGCACGGGACCCCCGCCGCCGGCCCCGCGCCCGAGCCCGCGCCCGCCGGCTGCGCGGACCTTGGCGGGGAGTTTTCGGGTGTGACCTTCACGGGCACGCAGGCGCACGACGCGGTGGACCTGGTCACCCGCGGCGCTTCGGACGACCTGCAGTCGGTCTCCGGTGTCGGACCCGTCCTCGCGGAGCGCATCATCGCCCTGCGCCCGTTCCGGACCCTCACCGATCTGGACGCGGTCGGCGGCGTTGGCCCCTCGATGCTGAAGGCCATCCTGGAGGCCCTGCCCGGTTGGTGCGCATCGGCAAGTGCCCGCTGCGGCTGCGAAGGGCCCCCGGCCGCCGCCGTCGGCGTGACCCTGGACGGGGTCGTCTTCGACGCCGAGGCGGCCGCCAACGCGCTGGACATCCTCAACCGCGCGAGCCGCGAGCAGATGTTGGCGGACGGCCACATCCCGCTGCGCTTCGCCGGGCTGGCGATCGGGCTGCGGCCCCTCGCCTCGCTGGCCCTCTTCTCGGAGCTGCCGAGCGTGGGGCCGAGCGCGATGGGGCTGCTGCGCGACTATGCGCGGAGCGGGCTGTGGGAGGGGCCGGGCCCCATGCGGACTGCGGTGACGATCCGCGAGATCCTGGCGGATCTTCCGGCCCATCGCGGCACCTTCGTCTCGATGGAGCGAGTGCTGGTGACGCGCACCTACGCGGTCGACGGACAGTACCGGCTGGTCCTGGCGGACGATGCACGCGCACCGACCCTGACCCTGAGCATCTACCTCTGTGGGCATGACAGCTGCGAACCCCCGCCGGACATCCGGGCCGGGCAGTGGGTCCGCGTCGTGTCCGCCGGCCTCCGGGCCACCGATCGTCCCTACCTGAGCTCCAACTCGGACACCCTCGTCACCGTGCTGCCCTGAGCGAGCCTGTCAGAGGCGATGGGCGTCTGGATGCGGGTGCATCGCTGGCCGTCGCCGCATTCCGGCAGACTGGGCCCAAAGCGCGGCATGTAGAGCGCCGCGGACCGCCCCAGCAAGGGGTGGGCCTCCTCGCCGGTCCAGACCAGGCTTTGCCTGGTGCACGTTGGGTGGCCCCGGGGGATTGCTCCGCCGGGGCTTCCACAGATCCGGACGTGCCCAATCAAGGCATTCGGCTCCTCGGGCTCTCGTCCCATGCCAGATGCGCTCCAGCGCGTCGTGCGCCGACCGGCCCGGCCGGAAACCGTACGAGCGGTCCAGGAAGTCCTGCTCGTAGATGGCCTCCAGCACCATCGTCACCGCCCTCTGCTCGTCGTACGAACAGTCGGTTGCGGCGCCCTTCCGCGCACGTCGAGTCCCGGCTCTGCGGCCACGCCACATGCACGGGCAGGTCGCCGAACCTTGCTGGAACCGAGCCGTCGACCCCGGCGCCGCCTATGGCGATTTCGACCGGTTGCTGATTGACCATCGGCTCCAGGGGTCGGTCATGGACGAGTTGCAGCAGCTGGAGGCGGCCGCCTTGGCGGGCCGATTGCTGGCATCGATGAGAGGATCGAGCCCGATGAGCCGATGGCGAGATCTGGCGACCGTACCGCCGCCGAGACTTTGCGCCGGTCGGGCGCAGATCGGGCGTTGCGCCGGGCTCGAGGAGCGCCTGGGGAATGCTGCGTCGGTCCACGTCACGGTGGGGCCCCAATGGTCGGTGGCCCCGTCGAGGCGGGCTCCGGCTCGGGCTCCTGCTTCATTCCAAAGCCGAGAAAACGCCAACCCCCGAGATGATCACCGCCGCAGACACGGCAACGCGTGAGGTCGATGCCCGTGAGTTCGCGCATCGCCGCCCGCCAATCGGCCGGCCCAGGTGCCAGGCACTTCGGTCAGCGCATGGAAAGCGGCTCAGGAAGATCCGCCCGATGCCCACTGGTCGGAGCCCTTTTCGATGGCCTCTGACCACAAGATCAGCAAAATGGATTTTCCGGCCCACAAATTCGATGACAAGGTCGCCGCGCGGGTCGACCGCCTGGCCAACTCAACGGCTTGATCTGAGGACCCGATGAGCAGCGATTTTCTGATCTGGCAATACCGCAGCGTGCCTGGCGCGGCGATCTTCACCGAACTCCGCGGTTTTGAGGACATCTTCCGGTTCGACACCGGTCAGCCGCTGAGAGCCGAATTCCCCGGTGAGGCTGCGTTTCACATGAACCCGGATTTCCCGAACGACCAGCTTCTGGCCGACAACGTCGGCAACTCGCTACAGACTGTGTTGGTGTCGGCGCGGCTCCAGAAGGCGTTGGTGGAGCTCGGCCTCGGCGACGTCGAGTACCTGCCCGTGTCGATCTTCAACCACAAGGGGCGTCTCGCGGGCTCGACCCATGTGATCGTCCATCCAGTGGGATGGGTGGATTGCATCGACCTGGCGCAGTCCGCATACAAACCCCATCGGATCGTGAAGGGCAAGATCGACAAAGTCACCAAGCTGGTCATCGACTCCCAGCGCGTGCCGGCAGATCGCCAAGTCTTCAAGCTCAAGGGATTCAGCACGCCCGTCGTCGTCCGCCGGGCGTTTGCGGAGGCGCTGACTCAGGGTCGCTTCAGCGGCCTCGAGTGGCAGGAAGTGGAAGACTACCCGAAACGGTGACCACCCCGCCCCCGGCCGAGACCCGGCCACCGCCCACGGCGGGAACGACGTCAGCCTGAGCGCGCCACTCCGCTCGGGGGGGAATTCGCTCAATGCGAACCCCGGCCCGGCAAACCGTTGCCGTAGATGGGCGCGTTGTCGTACAAATCCTCTGATGTTACCTACACCCAACACCATCATGGAACTCGGGACATCAGTGCATGCGCTGCGGCCCTTTCTTCCGGCGAACGATTTCGCAGCGTCGAAGGACTTCTATCGCGCGCTGGGTTTTCATGAAGCTTGGTCCTCTGACCAACTCGCGCTCATGCAGCTCGGCCGCTTCTCCTTCTTTCTTCAGAACTACTTCGTGAAGGAATGGGCGGAGAATATGGTCATGAGCCTCGACGTCGCAGATGTCGACGCTTGCTGGGCAAGGCTGCAGAGCTTGAACCTCTCGACGCGCTTTCCAAACGTCGTCAGGATAGGGGCACCGCAGAACGACACATCGTCTGGGGTTCGCCGGGGACACTTCGTCGATCCGTCCGGAGTCTTGTGGCATTTCTCTCAATCGCTCAGGTGACAGTATGCTGTGCAGGCCGGCACATCAGCTTGGGTTCAGGAATTACGGCGCAACTCACGCCATGAGCCCGGCCCGGCGACCCGTTGCCGTGGATGGGCACCTCGTCCTATCAGTCTTCTGATGCGACCGACACCCCGAGCCAGATCCAGCGTCTGATCATCGCGAAAGCCATCTTCTCCCGAGGTTCGGGGGCCGCGCGGAACCTCGCGTTTCCGCCCGAAGCGCCCGATAATGCGCCCATGAACGCACTTCGCTCCCATCTCACACTTCGGGCCGGCGCGCTTGGCGCCGCGCTCCTGCTGTTCATCGCCTGCGGCGCGGATGCGGGTGACTCGGCGGTTGCCGCCGACGCCGGCGCCGGTGGTGCCTCGCCGCAGCCCGGCGGCACGGGCGGTGCGGGTGGCGAGGCCACCGGCGGCACGCCCACCCCCGCAGGCTGCGACCCGGTGGACTCGGTGTGCCCCGTGGCCCGCCCGCTGGCCGGCACGCCCTGTGTCTCGGGTCTGTCGTGTGTCTATCCGGCGACCCGCGCCGACCCGGCCATCTTCACGCTCACTTGCCCGGACGGGCAGTGGGTCGAAGCCATCGACTGCGAGGCGGCCGGCGTCGGCGGTGCCTGCGGTCTGCCCGTGTTCACCGAGTTCTGCGAGTCGGCGACGCTGAGCGGCTTCGGCGCGCTCACGGTCGAGGTCGGCCCGGACGCCCCGGGCGAGGACTTCCGCCCCTTCACCGACGGCGAGACGGTCACGCAGGTCGTGGGCGGTCAGGGCTCGCCGATGCTGCCGTTCCGCGTACGTCTGTCCGGCGGCGACCCGGAGGCCGCGCCGACGTGTGTCGAGCTCGGCACCCAGCTGCGCGAGGCGGGCACCCCCGAGGCGCCGCCGAGCCTGCAGAACCTCCGCATCCGGTGCGGCACGTCCATGCGCGCGTTCATCGTGGATCCGCTGGCGCTCTGCGAAGATCGTCTGTTCGACGTCGAGCTGAGCGTCTCGCTCACGGGCGGCCCGTCGACGACGGTGCATCTGACGATTCAAGGCAGCCCGCCGGACGGGAATCCGTTCTCACCCTGCGCGAACTGACGCGCCGACCGCGACGCCAACACTCACCCTGAAGGAGTTCGCCGTGCCCGCCGACCTCACAACGCACATCGCTGATTTGCCGCCGCACGTTCAACGCGCGCTCCAGGTCCTCGTGGCCGACGCAGAGGCCGGCCTCGGGTCCGATCTGATCTCGGTCGTTCTGTTCGGGAGCGCCGCCGAGGGCCGGCTGCGGTCGACCTCGGACGTGAACCTGATCCTGGTCCTCGCGGGCTTCGAGCGCGCGCGGATGGACGCCCTGCGGGAGCCGCTGCGGCTGGCCCACGCGGCCGCGAAGGTCGAGACGATGTGGCTCCTGGTGTCGGAGCTCGCGCCGGCGTCTGAAGCCTTTGCGGTGAAGTTCGCCGATGTCCTGAGACGCCGGCGGGTGCTGTTCGGACGGGATGTCTTCGCGGGCCTGGCGGTGACGCGCGCCGCCGAGATCGCCGGCCTTCGGCAGGTCACGCTCAACCTGGCGCTCCGCGGTCGGGACCAGTATCTGAGGCGCAGCCTCCGGGCCGAGCAGGCGACCGCGCTCCTGGCGGACCTGGCGGGGCCTCTGCGGTCTTCGGCCGCGGCGTTGCTCGAGCTCGAGGGCCTGCCCGTGGAGTCGGGCCGCAGCGCGCTGGAGCAGGTGTGTCGGTCCCTCGGGGATGTGTTCGCAGGCTTGCCCGGGCGCCTGTCCGAGCTGCGGGAGGGCGGGCGCCTGCCACCGGACGCTGCCGCTTCGGCGCTGTTCGACGCGGTGCGGCTGGCCGGTGCGCTGCACGACCGCGCCGTCCGGCTGACCTGAGGAGGGACACACCATGTTCCCGTTCAATCTGCCCGGCCCGGCGTTTCTCGTGGTCTACGCGGCCCTCCTGCTCGTGGCCACGCTGGGCGTGATCGCCTGGCGTCGAGCGAGTGAGGACGGTCCCATGCCCAAGATGTCTCCGCTGGACCCGCTGCAGCTCGCGCACCTGCGCGGGGCGGAGGGCGAGGTGGTCCGGTGCGTGGTCGTCTCGCTCGTCGACCGCGGTCTGCTCACCGCGGACGGCGTCTGGGTCCAACGCGCGACCGGCGTGGCGCCCGACCACGCTCGCCGGTCGATCGAGCAGGCGGTGCTCGCACGCTGCGGCGACCGCGTCGACGCCCGCGACCTTCTGAGGGACCCCAAACTCACGGCGGCGTGCGAGCCGATTCGCCAGGAGCTCGTCGCCGCCGGCTTGCTTCCGAGCTCGAGAGTCTCCGCGAAGCGTCTGTTGATCACCCTCGCCGTCGTGACACCCTACCTCGCGGTCGCCGCCACCAAGGCCGCCATCGGCCTGCGCCGCGGCCGCCCGATCGAGCTCCTCGTCGTGTTCGCGCTGTGCGGCGCGGTCCTGATCGTCGCCGCGTGCCTGAGGCCCCGACGGACCCATCTCGGCGACACGTTCCTCGCCGACGTGCGCACCTTTCTCTCGCCGCTGAAGGCGCGCGCACACGCATTGCAACGCGGCGGCGCCGACGCGGACGTCGTCCTGCTCGTCGGGGCCTTCGGCGTGGCGGCCCTGCCGGAGTCGACGTTCGGGGCCGAGCGCGCCCTCTTTCCGAGGGCGGCGGCGGACTCCGCCGTGTGGAGCTCCGGGTCCGGGTGCGGCTCGTCCTGCGGTTCGTCGTGCGGTGGCGGCGGCGATGGGGGCGGGGGCTGCGGCGGGTGCGGGGGCGGGGGCGACTGACGTGCCGACCCTCGACCCCTCGGCCGGGCGCGATCGCTTCGGCCTCGGCTGGCGGCGCGAGCTGGCGGCGAGCCTCTTCGCCCACCTCGACCGGCTCGACGTCGTCGAGGTCATCGCCGACGACTGGGTGAACGTCCCGAAGTCGCAGGCCCGCGCGCTCCGGACCCTGGCGGCGCAGGTGCCCGTCACGCTCCACGGGGTCGGTCTGGGCGCGGCGTCGGCCGGCCGCGTCGACCCGCGGCGCGCCGACGCGCTCGCGCGCCTGGTGAACCTCGTCGAGCCCGCGAGCTGGTCGGAGCACCTGGCCTTCGTCCGCGCGGGGGGGCACGAGATTGGACACCTGGCGGCGCCGCCCCGGAGCGAGGCCGTGCTGGCGGGCACCGCGGAGAACGTCGCGGCGGTGGCGCGGGTGGTGGGCATGCGCCCGCTGCTGGAGAACGTCGCCACCTTGATCGAGCCCCCGGGCGGCACGATGGACGAGCCGGCGTGGATCGGCCGAGCCCTGGCGGCGACCGACTGCGACCTGCTCCTCGACCTGCACAACCTCTACGCCAACGCGGTCAACTTCGGCGCGGAGCCGCAGGCGCTGCTGTCGCGCCTGCCTCTGGCGCGCGTGGCGGCGATCCACCTGGCGGGGGGGCGTTGGCTGGGGCCGCCGGGCCAGGTCGGCGCCGAGCGGCGGTTGCTCGACGACCACCAGCACGACGTGCCCGACGCGGTCTTCGAGCTGCTCGAGGAGGTGGGTGAGCTGACCGAACGGCCGCTGACCGTGGTGCTCGAGCAGGACGGGCGCTATCCGCCGGTGGCGCATCTGTTGGCTCAGCTGGACCGGGCCCGCGCGGCGCTGGCACGGGGCCGCGCCCGGCGTGTCATGGGCTCACCGGCGCTCGACACGTCGCCGCGCCCGTCGAGCGCGCCGCGCGGCGCCGACACGACCCCAGCCTTCGAGACCGTGTTGGCGCGGCTCTATTCGGACGATGACTGGCGGGCGGAGTTTCTGTGCGATCCGGCCGCGGGGGCTGCGGCGGCCCCGGGCCTCTCGGCGTGGGAGCGGCGGGCGCTGTGTGAGATCGACGTCGTGGGTCTGGCCATGGCCGGAGAGAGTTTTCGTCGAAAGCGGGCCCGGCATGGGGCCCCTGCGCCTCGGCCCGGGCTCTGGTCGCGCGTTCGCGAGGCCCTCACAATCGCCCGTTGAACACCGCCAACACACCCTTGCGCTCGGCGCCGGTGTGAATGGGATCGTTGAAGTGTCCACCCACGACCGCGGCGCCGTCGTCCGTGGCATACACGGCGTGCAGATCGATGCCGCGCGGGTCCTCGAGGGTGTGATCGACCCAGGTGCCATCGGCCTTGCGCTGCCACTTGGTGCCGCCGGAGCCGACGACCCACACGTCCCCGCCGGGTGCCACCGACACACCGTTCAGGCCGCCGCCGGGGAAGGGGAGCTCGATGGTCTCGAAGGCATCGGCCGCGGCGTCGTAGTGATACAGACCGGCGGGCGTGGCCACGGCCCAGACCTCACCCGCGGCGTTGCCGGAGATGGTGAACACCAGGCGCCCGGGCTGCGCGCGGTACCAGGTGAAGGTGGGTGACACGATGCCGCCCCGGATGCGCAGAATCCAGCCGCCCTGGCCGCAGACCCACACGTCGTCCGCGCTGGCGCCCCAGACTTTGTAGTAGGCGATGCCCTTGGGCTCGGGCACGGTCAGGCGCTCCCATCGGATGCCATCGGAGTGCAGCAGAACGTCTTTCTCGCCGCCCATGAGCGGCCGGCCGCCCACGGCCCAGATGTCGGTCGCGCTGCTCCCCCACACACCGAAGAGCGTCTCGGCCGTGAGGTCCTTGGCCTCCTGCACGGGCGCGGCGGCGCCGGGCGTCCACCGCCAGACCTCGCCGTACTCGCCCACGAAGCGGGCGTCGCCGTCCGGGCCGTTCCACACCCACCAGTGGCTGGCGGTGGTGAAGGCGTCGTGCACGACGGGCGTCGGCGAGCCCTCGGTGCCCTGGAAGAGCACGAGGTCGTGGTCGGCGTTGCCGAGCGGGCCGCCGACGGCCACGAGGCGACCCTGGGTGTCCGGCGAGACGGAGAGCAGCGCGCCGTTCTCGCCCTCGTGGAGCACGCTCCAGCCGGGCTCGCACACGCCGAAGACGCAGGCGGGGGCCTCGGCGTCGGGCGCGTCGGCCGTGGAGTCGGCGTCGCAGGCCGCGGCGAAGAGCAGGGGGGCACAGAGCAGGGCGAGGGCGGGGAGGCGCGTGAGCATGGCGTGCAGTGTATCAGGTGCGGCCGCGCGTTCGAGGGGCACGCGCCTCGCGGTTGACTTGCGCCGGCCCGTGGTCGACGCTCGCGCTCTCCCGAAATCCCGAAGTCCCGAAGTCCCGAACCGATTACAGCGTCCAGACACCCACGGAGTCGACCTTGAGCATCACCCTCGAGCAAGCCATTCAGGCCGTCGCGGCCGCGCCCGCGGATCTGCGCCACCGCGCCGAGCTGGCCAACGCCCTGGAGCGCGCCGGTGCCCAGGAAGAAGCGGACGCCGTGTGGCAGGCGACGGCCCGCGCGGCGGCCGGGCGCGGCGAGTTCTTCGTGTCGCTGGCCCTGGGGCGCCGCTACCTGAGCACCGAGCGCCTCGAGGCCCTGCTGGCCGACCTGGCCGTGCGCTTCGGCGCCGGTCGCCCGCGGCAGGGGCCGCTGATGGCCCCGCCCGCCGCGCCCGCGCAGACGCTGACCGTGCCCGCCGACCCGGACGAGCAGGTCTTCGTGGCCCTGCGCCTGGGCACCAAGATCGACGACATCGTGCTGCCCAAGTTCGCGCGCATGCCGGCCATCCCCATCTTCGAGGAGCTGCCCGCCGAGGACTTCGTGGCCCTGGCGCGCGAGGTCGAGCCCGTGCTCCTGCGCGACGGCCTGGAGCTGCTGAGCCAGGACACGGTGGAGCGCAAGGTGTTCCTGCTGGTGCAGGGGCAGGCCAAGACCACGGTGCGCACGGTCGATGGCAAGTCCGTGGACATCGGCGTGCGGCGCGGGCCCACGCTGCTCGGTGAGATGTCATTGCTCACCGAGGTGCCCCGCAAGACCTCTCTGACGGCGCTCGGGCCGGGCATCGCCTGGCGCATGGACGCCGAGCGCATCGTGGAGCTGGGCCTGCAGCGCCCGGCGCTGGTCGAGCGCGTGCGCACGCTGGTCAAGCAGCGTCTGTTGGCGGACCTGCTGGAACACAGCCGCGTGCTGGGCGCCGTGCCCAACAAGGACGCCATCGTGAACGCCTTCACCGTGCGGCCCTACGCCAAGGGCGCGACCGTCATCGAACAGAACGCGCCCCCGCCGGGTCTGTTCTTCGTGCTGCACGGTGACTGCGAGGTCTGGGTCACGGACGCGGACGGCAACGCCGCGCAGATCGCCGACCTGCACGAGGGCGACGCCTTCGGTGAGATGTCCCTGCTCACGGGGCAGCCGACGACGGCGAGTGTCGTCATGCCCGATGGCGGCATCCTGCTGCACCTGCCGGCGGCGGACTGGCACAAACTCAGCGGCGCCGCGCCCACGCTCGGCGAGGCGCTGACGGCGCTGGCGGACGTGCGCCGCACGGAGATCGAGGCCTTCGTGGCCGATGGCTCCGTGGACATCGAGGAGGTCGCCGACACGGCCTGGGCCATCGAAGGCCTGACCGAGACCGACAAGAAAGCCTGAGACTAAGGCCGGGTCGCTTCGCCGCCCGAGGTCGTGGAGTGCGACCGGGTGTGGAAGATGTTCAGCCGGTCGATGCGCTCGACGAGGTCGGGTCGGCCGGCCACGTGCGCCAGGTCGCGCAGCGCGCGCCGCAGCCGCTCGGCCTCGGCGTCGTGCATGCGGACGTCGAACTTGAGGTCCTCGGCCTGGATGAGCAGCAGCTCGACCTCCCCCCAGTGCCCCATGGCGGCCTGGGCCCAGGCCTCGCCGAGGCTGGCGTAGAACTCGAGCGCGAAAAGGTTGCCGTGGGCGGCCTGGCGGACGTCCTCGAACTGTGTCTTGGCGGCCTGGGCGTCGTTGCGCGTCCAGGCGCACACGCCGAGCTCGAGACGGGCGGTGAGCGCGTTGACCTCGAGGCTGCTCTCGGCGGCGAACACGGCGAGCTCCTGGAACTCGTCTTCGGCGCGGGCGAGCCGGCCCTCGAGGCGGTCCAGGTGTGCCAGGGCCAGCCGGGCGGCCAGCTCCGCGGGGGGCGAGTCCACGCCGCGGGCGCTCTCGAGGCTGGCCTCGAAGGCGGCGCGGGCCTGCTCGAACCGGCGCAGGTGCTGGTAGAAGTGTCCCAGCGACAGATGTGCGTTGCTGCGCGCCACGGCGTCCCCGCTCTTGCGGGCGAAACGCAGGGCGTCCGTGAGCCAGGTCTCGGCGTCGTCCGGGCGGTCCGAACGCACGCGCAACACACCGAGCCGGCTGGCGGCGCGGGCGGCGAGTGAGAACAGATAGTTGCGCTGGGCGATGCCGACCGCCTGCTGCGCGTAGGACTCGGCCTCGTCCGGCTGGCCGGCGTGTTCGGCGGACTCGCTGGCCACGAGACACAGCTCGCCGCGGGCCTCGGCCGAGAGCAGATGGCCGATGTCGTCCCACTCCAGCAGGCGCCGGGTGAACGAGGTGGCGTGGCCCATGAGCCCGGAGGTGTGCAGGCGGCGCACGCTCTCGCGGCCGAGCCGCAGGGCCTGGCTCATCATGCCGGCCTCGGCATAGTGGCGCGCCACGACCTCGAGCTCGATGCCCGTGGGATCCTGCTCGGACTTGGCGAGCTTGAGCTCGGCGGCCATCTCGTTCAGGGCGGGCCAGTTGGGCAACTGCCGACACACTTGGCGGAGCTGACCGCGCACCAGGTCGTGACTGTACCGCCAGCGGCCGGCGCCCTGCTCCACGGCCAGACCCGCGCTCACGGCCTTCTCGAGCAGACCCTCGAGCTCCGCCGGATCGCTGGGCAGGTCGGGCGCCTCGGGGTCGCCGGGCACAGAGCACAGGCGCGCCAGGGGGCCGACGGTGAAGCTGCGGCCCAGGATGGTCGCGCGGGCCAGAGCCGAGCGCAGCGCGCCGCCGCCCTCGCCCTTGGTGACGCCATCGATGCGGGCCTGGAGCACCGCGTTGGGATCCGTGGGGACCGTGTGAAGGCCGCTGTCCTCGAGGAAACTGCGCACGGCTTCGAGCGCGATGAGCGGATTGCCCGCCGCCTGCAGACAGGCCGCGGTGGCCACGCCATCGGGCAGGGGGGCCAGCGACTCCAGGGCGGGGGCCAGTGCCAGGGGGCCGACGGGGCCGAGCTCCAGGTGATCCACGCGGGGGAGCGACAGCAGCGCGCGCCGGGCCGCGCGGACCGTGGTGCGGCCGCTCGGGCGCAGCGTGACGATGACCAGCAGGCGCTTGGCCGAGTCCAGGCCGCCGCGGGCGAGGCGGTGAATGAGTCGCAGGACCTTGCCCTCGGGGGACCACTGCGCGTCGTCCGCCCAGAGCAGGAACGGCTGATCGGCGGCGAGGTCGCGCACGAGGCGAGCGCCGTGGGCGATGTGGGTCTCGCTGGCCTGGTCCTCGGCGTCCTGCACCGAGAAGAGGACGTCCAGCGCGTTCTGGCGGGCGTCCGGATCTGGAAAGACGGAGATCAGGGCGTGCTCGGCGTCCGTGCGCGAGGCCGTGGGCAGGCCCACGTGGCGCAGGATGGCCTGCCGCAAGCCACCGCCGGCCCGGGTGTGGGGCTCGCTGCGGATGACGAGCGTGCTCATCAGCCCGTTCTCCTCGAGCCACTCGCGCGCCCAGCCCGCCAGGCTGGACTTGCCCAGGCCGGCCTCGCCCTCGATCATCACCACGCGCGGGCCCTCGCCCCGCAGGGCGGCCTCGGCGGCCTGGCGGATGATGGCCTGCTGATGCTCGCGCCCGGCCAGCGCCGGCTCGCGGAGGAAAAACAGCCCCGGGCCCGAGGGGCCCACGGCGGGGGCGACGTCGTAGTCGCCGGTGGTGCGCGTCTCGTCCTCGTCCAGCTCGACCTGCTCCGGCGGCGTGTCCAGGGCGACGGGGACGTCCGGCGGCGCGCCGAGCGCGCGCAGGGCCTCGCGGACGGCAGCCACCGTACGGAACCGCTGCGTGGGCGCCTTGGCCAGCAGGACCTCGATCACCGGGACGAGGCCCGGGGGGCAGTCGACGTCCGGCCGGACCTTGATGGGCGGCAAGGGCGTGCGCTGGTGGTGCGCCAGCAGGTGGCGCCCGTGGAACGGCAGCTCACCCGTGACGAGCTCGAAGAGCATCACGCCCAGGGAGTACAGGTCCGTCCAGGGGCCGATGGCGGCGACCTCGCCGGAGGCCGCCTCGGGCGCGATGTACGCCGGCGTGCCCTCGATGCGGCGGCTGGCCGTCTGCGCCTCGTTGACGGCCAGGGCGATGCCGAAGTCCACCAGCTTGATGCCGCCCACCGCCTGGTGCGGGATGACCAGCACGTTGCCGGGCTTGAGATCACGGTGGATCAGATCACGCGCGTGCGCATGAGCGAGGCCGGCCAGCAGGGCGTCGATGAGCGTGTACAGGCGCGGCCACGTCCATCCGCCGCTCATGTACTGCGTCAGGCTGACGCCGGGCACGTACTCCATCGCCACGAAGGGTGAGCCCGCCGGCGTGCGGCCGTAGTCGAGGATCTCGATCACGGCGGGGTGGCTCAACCGCGCCATCGCCCGCACCTCGCGGTTGAACGAGCGCTCGGCGCTGCCCTTCCGGTCGTCCCGCAGGTGCAGGACCTTCACCGCGCAGTGGCCCTTGGCCTGGCCGCTGTAGGCCAGCCAGACCGTGCCCATCGAGCCCTCTCCCAGGAGATGGCGCGGCTTGTAGCCTTGGGGGAAGTCCGTGGGCTTCATGGTCGCGGGAGCATATCACCACCGGCCCGTTCTGGTGGATTTGTTGCTGTTGAATCCCTGTCACCGCGTCGCCATGATGCGCCCCACGTCGGCAGCAGCCCTCCCCCCTCGGCTAGGTCAGGCACATGGCGAGCACCTCCCCCCGTTCCATCCCCGCAATCTTTCGCGAGCAGGCGGCCAAGCTGCAGAGCCGCCCGATGGTCTACAGCAAGGTGCAGGGCCACTGGTCCCCGCTGACGTGGGCGCAGGTGCGGGCGCGCGTCGATCACGCCGCCGCCGGCCTGATCAAGATCGGCGTGCAGCCCGGGGACGTCGTCTCGCTGCTCAGCGAGAACCGCCCGGAGTGGATGCTCGCCGACCTGGCGACGCTGAGCGCCGGCGCCGCCGACGCGCCCATCTACGCGACGAACACGCCGGCCGAATGTGCCTACGTGGTGCGGGACAGCAACAGCAAGGTCTGCTTCGCCAGCACCCAGGAGCAGGTGGACAAGCTGCTGAAGACGCGGGCGGACATGCCCACGCTCACGCACATCGTGGCCTTCGAGGCCGGCATCAAGGGCGCCGCCGAGGGCGTGACGCTGATGTCGCTCGCCGACCTGGAGCAGCTCGGCCGTGAGCAGGGGAGCACCGCCGAGGTGGACGCCCGCGTGGCCGGCATCGAGCGCGAGCACCTGCTGACGCTGATCTACACGTCGGGCACGACCGGTGATCCCAAGGGCGTGATGCTCACCCACGGCAACATGATGGCCAACTGCGAGGCCAGCGCCCGCGCGATCGCCATCAACACGGCCGACTCCATGGTGTCGTTCCTGCCGCTGTCGCACAGCTTCGAGCGCATGGCCGGTTATTACCTGGCCCTGATGTACGCCGGCGCGACGATCTATTACGCCGAGAGCATCCCCAAGCTGGTCGAGAACATCGGGGACGTGAAGCCCACCGTGGTCGCGTCCGTGCCGCGCATCTACGAGAAGGTCTACGCGAACTTCATGGCGAACCGCGACAACGCGACGGGCGTGAAGCGCAAGCTCATCGAGTGGGCCATCGACGTCGGCATGGCCGTGAGCAAGGAGCGCCAGGCGGGCCGCGAGCCGGGCGGGCTGATGGCGCTGCAGTACAAGCTCGCGTTCAAGCTGGTGTTCTCCAAGCTCAACGACAAACTCGGCGGCCGCATCCGCTTCTTCGTGAGCGGCGGCGCCCCGCTGTCGCGCGACATCGCCGAGCTCTTCCACGCGGCCAACCTGCTCGTGCTCGAGGGCTACGGCCTCAGCGAGACCGCGCCGGTGCTCACGGTGAACCGGCCGGACGCCTTCCGGTTCGGCAGCGTGGGCAAGGTGATCGACAACGTCGAGGTCAAGATCGCCGAGGACGGCGAGATCCTGGCCCGCGGCCCCAACATCATGAAGGGCTACTACAACAAGCCCGAGGCCTCGGCCGAGGTCCTGCTCGCCGACGGCTGGTTCGCCACGGGCGACATCGGCGAGTTCGATCGCGACGGCTTCCTGAAGATCACCGACCGGAAGAAGGACCTCTTCAAGACGGCCGGCGGCAAGTACGTCGCCCCGCAGAACCTGGAGAACCAGCTCAAGCTGCAGAAGTTCATCGAGCAGCCCTGCATCGTGGGCGACCAGCGGCCCTACTGCATCGCGCTGCTGGTGCCGCGGTTCGAGGCCCTGATCCCCTGGGCGCAGGAGAACGGCATCGCGTTCAAGGACCAGAACGAGCTGGTCAAACACCCGAAGGTGGTCGAGCTGCTCCAGAAGGACGTGGACGTGGTCAACGGCCACCTCGCCCGGTACGAGCAGATCAAATACTTCCTGCTCATCGGCGAGGCGTTCAGCCAGGAGAACGGCTTCCTGACGCCCTCCATGAAGGTCAAGCGCAAGGCCGTGATCAAGGCCTACGCCGCGCAGATCGACGAGATCTACGCCAAGAACCAGCGCTCGGCGGACTGAGACCATGTCCGATCATCATGGGCGTGGACCCGTCGACGTCGCGGTGGTGGGGGCGGGCATCGTCGGCTGCGCCATCGCGCGCGAGGCCGCCCGGGCGGGGGCGCGGGTGCTGCTCTTCGAGCGGTCGGCGCAGCCCTCGCGGCCGCTGCACCTGGGGTTCGTGACCGCGCAGTGCGACGCCGAGTCGCCGGACGCGTTCTTCGACCTGCGCATGCGCGGTCGGGCGGCGATGCCGGCGTTCCTCGAGGGTCTGACGAGCGAGACCGGCCTGCCCGTGGCGCAGCGGAGCGGCGGGCTGCTGCTGCCCGCGGCGGATCTGGCGGAGCTCGAGGCGCTGCACGCCCGGGCGACGTGGCAGCGGCGCGCGGGGCTGCCCTTCGAGAGCATGACCGGTGGCACGGCGCGGGAGCGCGAGCGGGGCCTGTCGGACGACCTCGTCGCGGCGCTGCACCTGCCCGAGGAGCGCGGCCTGGACGCCGCCGGACTGCACAACGCGCTGCTGCACGGGTGCGCCGAGGCCGGCGTCGAGGTCCACCTGGCCACCCCGGTGCTCGGCGTCGCGCGCGTGGCCGGCGCCGTGACGGGCCTGCACATCCCCGAGGGCTCCGTGGCCGCGGGGGCGGTGGTGCTGGCCGCCGGCGCATCCTGCGGCGTGGGCGGGCTGCCGAGCGCGGCCGTGGAGCCCCGGCGCATCACCGTGGCCACCCTGGGACAGAGCCGGGCCATGCGGCACGGGCTCTGGCATCCGGCCGTGCGGGTCGCGCCGCTGCCCGATGGGCGCTTGCTGCTGGCGAGCGCGCCCGAGCGGGCCGGCTTCGACACGCGCGTGACGGCGGCGCGCCTGGGTGAGCTGCTGGCCACGGCCACGCGCATCGCCCCGGGGCTCGGCGAGCTGCCGGTCACCGGCCACGGCGCCACGCTCGTCGCGACGACCTCCGATGGCATGCCGCTCCTGGGCAGCACGGACGCGGTGAACCTGCTCTACGCCACCGGGTTCGGTGAGCACGACCTGACGGTCGCCCCCGCCGTGGCGCTGCTGCTCGTGGAGTACCTGCAGTCCGGACAGGCCGCGACGGACCTGTCGCCGTTCAGCCCGCTGCGGTTCGTCGCCTGACGCCGGCGCGCCCCCGCTTCCGCGTGGGGCTCCGATCTGGTAAGCTGGCGGCAATGTCCGGTTTCTTCAAAATGGTCCACGCCGCCCTCGCTGCGGCGTCGGCTGCCCCCTTGTCCGCTGGTCGCCCGTCGTGAGCGCGCTGTTCCACGAGCGATCCTGCGGCGTCATCCCCTTTCGGCGGGGGATGGACGAGGGCCGCATCCAGTTCCTGCTGGTGCACAGCGCGCTGGTCCGCAACCCGGAGGCCGCCTGGGAGTTCCCCAAGGGCAGCCAGAACCCGGGCGAGTCGGACATCGAGACGGCCCTGCGCGAGCTGCGTGAGGAGACCACCGTGACGGCGGTGCGGGTGCTGCCCGACTTCCGCGACCAGGTCCGCTACACCTACCGGCGGGACGGCCGCGAGATCGAGAAGACGGTGATCTTCTTCACCGGCGAGGTCCTCGACTGGCACGGCATCCCGCCCCAGGCGCCGACGAACGAACACGGCCCGCACCCCCGCAACGGTCACTGGCACAAGTGGGGCAACGAGCAGCAGTCGCAGCGGCTGCTGTTCCACGCCGGCATGCGCAGCCTGCTCGACCGCGCGGCGCGGTTCATCCACGAGTTCGACCGCCTGGAGCGGGGCGGCCGCGGCGCGGTGCTGCCGGCGCCCTGAGCGCCGACGGTGAGCACCTTGGCGCGTGGGCCCCATCGGGCGTACTCTCCCGCGGTCAACACATGGGCCGCGGGGCCCAGCTTCTGCGCAGGAGTCTTCATGCGATTGGCCATCGTGGCGGCGGGGTTGTTGGCGGCCGGTGCGGCCCAGGCTGAGGCCATCGGGACCGTCCAGGGCATGCTCGGTTTCAACGCGGAGACCGACTACGACGAGGGCAAGGTCAAGGCCAACGGGCAGTCGGCGACGTTCGACGGCGACGACGATGATCTCGAGAGCAACTTCGGCCTCTCGGCTTCGTACGAGTTCGCCATGAGCAGCCGGCTCGTGCTCGGGCCGCGCCTTTCCTTCATGACGGGCGAGGGCGACGACTCGGAGAACACGGTCCGGACGATCGACATCGGGGGCATCGGCCGGTTCTTCTTCAACGACGGCAGTTGGCGAGGGTTCGCTGCCCTCGGCGTCGGCGCGACCTACGGCATGCTCAGCAACGACGACACCGACCTGGACGTGAGCGGCATCGGTTACCATCTGCTGCTCGGGGCCGGCGTCCAGGGCGACCTGGCGAGCACGGTGGGCTTCATCGGCGGTCTGTACTACGAGTACGTGGCCATCGGGTCCGTCGAGGGCGACGGCAAGTCCGCCGGGGTGACGGTCGACGTCGAGCTCGAGGACGCGACCGTGACCCGCCCGATGCTCATGGCGGGCATCACGTTCTGAGCCGCGCGCTCAGAAGCCGCGGCCCTCGCTGACCCAACGCTCACCGCGCAGGGCGATGCGGTTGCGGGCGCCCGCGGGGCCGTCCATCAGGGCGTCCCCGGGCAGGAGGAGCGTGAGCTCGCCCTCCAGCGTGTCGAAGCGCGGCGCGTGCGTGACCGGCTGGGCGCCGCCGCGCAGGGTCAGCACGGCCTCGACGCCGCGAAGGTCCGCGAGCTCGAGCAGGATGCGGTAGGTGGGCGGCGCGAGCTGGATGCGCCCCGCCTCGCAGTCGGCGACGGCGGCGGCCGGGGTGAACCACGCCGAGGCGGTCGTCTCGTGGGTGTCATGGGCGCCCGTCTGGCCCGCAGGGGCCCGGGCGGCGAAGAAGCGCGTGTCGAAGCGTTTGGCCTCGATCGCCGGCGTGATCCAGCGCGCCAGGTACACGAGCGCGTGCGTCTCCAGCACCAGGCCCTCGGCGGCGAGCATCGGCAGGAACCGCGCGGCGTCCGCGTGCACCGCGGCGCGGTGGGCGGCGAAGCGCTCGGCGGCGGCGTCCGCGTCGAACCGGATCGTCTCGCCTCCGGCGGCGGGGCGGGCGAGGAGCAGGCCGGCCTCCTCGAAGGTCTCGCGGGCGGCGGCGACGAGCAGCGCGAGCGCCTGCGGCCCCTCGGTCTCGGGCAGGGCGAGGCGGGCGGCGGCGGCGGCCGGCGACTCCGTGCAGCGCGCGGCCCAGGCGGCGTCCAGGTCCGCGTGGTCGACGCGCCCGCCCGGGAAGACCACGGCGTTGGCCATGAAACTCGCCCGACCCGTGCGCTTGACCATGAAGACCTCGGGCGCCTCGCCGCGGAGGAGGAGCAGCGTCGAGGCGTCCCGGGGCGTGGCCGGGGCGGCGGGGGGCGCGCCTTGGGCCAGGCCCAGCATCACATCACGCCCTTGCGGCGGCACTGCGCCTCGGCGAGCGCGCGCAGGTTGATGTTGGCCTTCATGCGCGTCATCTGGCCCTTCAGGCCGGCGAGCACGCGAAGGTACAGAATCAGCCCCGCCGGCGGCACCAGGCGGATGAGCTCGAAGTTCTCGCGCATGAAGGCCCGGATGCGGCCGTGCACCGCCCACTCGCTGAAGTCGAAGGGGGCGTCGTGTTTGATCGGCTCGAGGATCATGTCGTGGTACTGCCGCATGACCTCGTGGTCGGGGAACTTCGCGTCCGGCGTGCCGAAGCCCATCATGCGGAACCGCTGCTCCAGGGCGTGCATGTCGCCCTCCCAGAAGTGGCGCAGCAGGTAGAGCACGCCGTCGCACAGCTCCGGGTCGAACTCCTTCACGCAGCCGAAGTCGAGCAGGACGATGTTCTGGTCGGCGTCGAGCAGGAAGTTCCCGGGGTGGGGGTCCGCGTGCAGCACGTAGTGCTCGTGGAACATCCACACGAAGGTCTCGACGAACCGCGTGATGATGGCGTCCTTCGTCGCCTGGTCTTCGAGCCCGAGCAGGACCTCGTCCAGCTTGCCGCCCTCGATGAACTCCATCGTGATGACGTTGCGGGCGGTGTACTCGGGGAACGGCTCCGGCACGCGCAGGCCGGGGCGGTGCGACAGCAGGCGTCGGAACTTGGCCAGCGTGCGGGCCTCGAGCTCGTAGTCGGCTTCGTCGAGAATCGCGCCGCGGGCCTCGTCGATGAACTGCTCGAGGCGCTCCTTGGAGAGGAACACCCGCCCCACGCTGAGCACGGCGCCGAGGTTGCGCAGGTCGGAGTCCAGCGTGGCGGTGATGCCCGGGTACTGGACCTTGACGGCGACGACGCGGCCGTTGTGGAGCTTGGCGCGGTGCACCTGGCCGATGCTGGCGGCGCCGATGGGCTCGGGCTCGAACTCGGCGTAGAGCTTCTCCAGGGGCTGGCCGAAGGCCGTCTCGATCTGGCGGCGCACCATGTCGAAGGTCATGGACGGCGCGTTGCGCTGCAGCGAGGCGAGCTGGTCGGCGAAGTCCGGGTGGATGAGGTCGGGATCGGCGCTCAGGAGCTGGCCGACCTTCATGGCCGCGCCCTTCATCTCGCCCATCGTCTTCACGATGCGCTCGGCGTTGGCCATCAGGGCCTGGGCGCCGGCGTGGGTGTCGTCCCCGCCGCCACCGCCGAAGGCCTTCTTCACGGAGTGGGCGATGACCGAGCCGGTCACGCGGGTGGCCAGCCCGCCGAGCTTGAGGGCCCGGCCGAACCGACTGGTGGAGGGTCCGCCGGCGCCGGGGGCCTCGGGCGGGGGAGCGTCGGGATCTTTCGCCACGCGGGTACTCAGGCCAATCGCCGGGCGGGGACGGCGCCCACGCGCAGGGGTTCTTCGGTGTCCGCAAAGCGGCGCTTGACCAGGGCGAGGCCCAGGTGTCGGCCGTCCGGCAGGGTGGTGGTGCTGGTCAGGTGGCCGATGGACGTGCCGGCCACATGGACCTCGGCGCCCGTCGTCAGGGCGGCCTCGCCCTGCACGCGCAGCAGGGCCCGGGGCGGGCTGCCGAGCTCCAGCGTGCGCTCGATGACCTCTTGCCCGGGGTAGCAGCCCTTGCCCTCGGTGATGCCGAAGAGGCCCGAGACCTCGAGGGGGCTGGTGTCGCCGGTGAACTCGGCGCCGAAGGCCGGGCGGCCGGCCTCGACGCGGCGCATCTCGCAGGCGACGTGGCCGGTGGGACGGGCGCCGGCGCCGACGAGCGCGCCCCAGGCGGCCTCGAAGTCGGCGACGGGGACGAAGACGTCGAAGCCGGCGTCGCCCGCATCGAATCGGGCGTGGCGCGCGACGCGCACGGGCAGGCCGGCGAGGTGGCCCTCGGCGTGGTCGAGCTCACCCTCGGGCGCGGGCAGGCCGCACGTTGCGAGCACGGCGCCCGCCTGCGGACCCTGCAGCGAGATCACCGACTGGAGCGCCTGAAGGTCCGACAACTCCACGCGCTCGGTGAAAAGGAAACGGTCGAGCTCGGCGGCGAGGGGCTCGCTCGCGCCGGGGGCGCCCAGGAGCTTGTAGCGGATGTCGTCCACCCGGAGCACGGTGAGCGCCAGCACGATCTTGCCCGTGGAGGTCAGCAGGAAGGCCGGCGTGCCGCGCCCCGGCGACAGGTGTTTGACCCCGGCCGTGAGCAGGCGGTGCAGAAACCCGGGGGCGTCGGCCCCCGCGGCGTCGACGCGGGCCTCGGCGGAGCAGTCGACCAGGCCGCAGCCGCTCTTCAGCGCGGCGTATTCGTCCGCGACCCGGCCGAAGTGTTGGGGCGTGGCGTCGAGCAGGACGGCGCCGGCGTGTTCGAGGTAGGCCACATGCGCGGAAGGCATCGCGGATTCTCCGATTCGACCTCAGGCGAGCGAGGCGCCGATCTCTATGATCTCGGCGAGCGTTCGGCCGCGGAAATGTTCCGGATTCATCTCGGAGAGGAAGTCGACCAGGAAACGGCCGTACTTCGTCACCACGACGGGCATCTCCTGGTACCAGCAGGCCTCGCGCAGGCCCTGGTCGCTGTAGATGCGGTCGAGGAGCTCGCGATACAGGGCCCCGGCCTTCTCCAGGTCGCTCTCCATGCGCCGACGCTTCATGGTGGCCTCGGCGAGCTCCGTGGCCAGGGCGTCGCGGCGGGTGCGCTCCTCCCAGACCTGGTTCTTGCTCTTCAGGATGCCGATGCCCGTGGTCAGGTCGCGGTCGGCCTTCTTGAGCTGCACGGCCAGCGTCTTCAGGCGGCGGTACAGGCTCGAGAGCTCGGTGCGAGTGCGCTCGCCGTCCCGGTACAGGTGCCGGAACTTGTCGACCGCGTTGCGGAGCTCCATGGGGACGTCCACGAACTCGTTCTCGACGAGGTACAGGAACGCCTCGTCGTCGTAGGGCGCGGCGGGGTCCGGCGGCGGCTTGTCCGGGAACTTGTTGGTGGCGCTCTCGTACAGGTTCGCGCCCGTGGAGACGTGCTCGAGCGCGCGGTAGATGCGCTCGGCGTCCAGCATGCCCGGGGCTTGGGGTTCTCCGTACCAGTCCACGGTCGGAGTCTCTACGCCTGCGCGGCAGAGGTCAACCCTGGCCGCGTGTCATGCACCCCGCAGCAGGGCGGTGATGGGGTCGACGCGCAGGTCGGCGACGTCGTCGTCGAAGCCGGCGTCGTGGAACAGGGTGCGCAGGATCGCCTCGGGGCGGATGACCTCGCCCTCCTCGGGGATCTCGGCGACCTGGCCGGTGTCGAAATGGACGGCCTGCGGGGCGAGGCCGACGTCCGACGAGGCGCCGACGACCTGGCCGCCGCGGATGCCGCCGCCGGCCAGGAAACAGGCGTTGGTCAGCGCGTGGTCGCGGCCGCCGAACTGGTTGATCATCGCCGTCCGGCTGAACTCCGAGAAGCCGACGACGACCGTGTGGTCGAGGTAGCTGCGACCCGTGAAGGGGTGCTGGCGACCGGCGAGGTCCGTGAGCAGGCGCGCGACGGTGTTGAACCCCCGGAGCTGGCGCGGCCCGTGGTCCGTGGCCCACTCCTGGAAGTGGGTGTCGAGCCCGCTGGCCACCTGGATGCTGACGCAGCGGCTGACCCCGCCGCAGATGGCCTGGGCGGCCAGGAGCGCCTGCGCCTCGGGGCTGCTGTCGTTGGCCGTGACGCCGTAGTGCTGCCGCAGGGCGAGCATCTCCGGCGTGTTGGCCGTGAAGTCGAACAGGCGGTCGAGGCCGCGCTGGACCATCTCGCGGGCCTTGAGCCGGGCGGACTCGGCGGCGGCCCAGCCCGGCGACGCGCTCGGATCCGGGCAGGCGGCGACCTCGCGGTGGAACGCGTCGATCTGGCGGTCCTCGCCCAAGGGCAGGATGGGGTTGGCCGGCCGCAGCGCACGCAGCAGATCGGCCACGCTGTTCACCCCGAGGGCGCTGGCGAAGAACGGCTGGTCGACGTTGTAGCTCTCGTGCTGGACGGCGAGGTTGGGGATCGCGTCCTGCTCGCCGAGGTGCGCGGCCAGCATCGTGGCGCACGAGGAGCCGCGCGCCGTGAGCCCGCTGGGCGGCTTGCCCGTGATGAAACGACGACGGCCGACCTCGTGAGTCAGCGTGTCCATGCTCATGCCGCGCACCACGGCGAGGCGGTCGGCGTGCTGGACGAGGTCGCCGATGAACGGCCCGAAGGTCATGCCGTTCGCGGCGCGGATCTGGTCGCGATCGCCGGTGATCAGGCCGTAGCCGGGCTGGATCCGCGTCGTGCGCAGGTTGCCGTCCGTGAAGACGCGCGGATCCCGCGGATCGAGGCCGAGCAGGATGTCCCAGCCGCCGGAGAAGTAGCAGAACACGAAGTAGCGCGGCTCGGCGTCCGGGCGCTGCGCCCGGGCGAGGCGCACGATGGGGTCGACCATGCCCAGGCCGGCCAGGCCCGCCGCGGCGCCGCCCAGGAAGAGCGCGCGCCGGAGGAAGTCGCGACGGCCGGCCACGGGGGCGTCTTTCGTTCGCTTCATGGCGGCGCCTCAGTACGTGTAGAAGTCGGGGTGGGTGAACAGCGCGACGCAGACGGCGTTCCAGGCCCGCAGCGGCTCGCGGCTGACGTGCAGCTCGCTCTGGTAGAGCCAGCGCCACGAGGCCAGCGTCGGGCTGTCCGCGGCGGTGGGCTCGCCGTGGAAGGCCGAGCGCAGGGCGATGAGCTGCGCGTCGAGGCGCACGTCGTCGACGTCCACGGGGTCCGCGGGCAGGATCACCCGCGCCGCCGGGTCGAGCGCGGCCTGGTCCGCGGTGACGCGGCGCTCGCAGACGCTCCGGGCGGCGTCTCCCAGGAACTTCTGGAAGATGGCCGAGGTCTCCAGGTTGTCCGCGGTGACCTGGATGAAGTCGGCCTTGCCCAGCGTGGCGGCGAGGTCGACGAAGAGGTTCACCTCGACGGCGCCGCGCATCTCCGTCCAGCCGATGCCACGCGTGACGCGGCGGATGGCGCGATCGAGCTGGTCGATGTCCATTCGGCGGCGGGGCCGCAGCGGGGCCTCCGTGGGCGGCGCCGGCGGGGGCTCCGGGTCCACGGGGCCGATGGCGCCGGCGTCGGGCAGGGGCGCGGGGGGCGGCTCGGCGGCGTCGACGTCCGGGGCCGGGGGCTCCGTGGGGGGCGCGGTCGGCGGCTCGGTGGGCGGAGGCGCCGGCGGGAAGAGGCTGCCCTCGCCCTCGGGCACGAAGTCCACGGGCACGGGGGGCAGCAGGTCACCGCAGGCCATCAGCAGGGCGGTGGCGCCCGCCGCGAGGAGGGTGCGCGTCGCGCGTCGGGGGCCGGGCGTCATCGAACCCTCCGGTACAGGTCGCTCGTCACGACGTCGCGGACCAGCGTGTCGAACCGGTAGCCGCCGGTCACGAAACGGGTCGTCAGGGTGGAGAGCCAGGTGTCCTCGTCGTCCGTGGGGGCCAGGGGGCGGCCGATGAGCCACTCGGCCGTGCGGCGGGCCACGCAGCGGGGCAGTCGGTTGTCCGCGACGGCGGTGAGGGCCAGCAGGCGCGGGCCGCTCTCGATGTTGCGCACGTGGTCCTCGCGCCGGAACTGATAGGACTTCAGCGTGCCCAGGTAGGGGCGCTCCTCGTCCGTCAGGGCGGTCATCACGTAGAAGCGCCGGCACTCGTCCGAACACTGCTGCCCGGTGGTGGCGCAGACCACGCAGTCCTGGCGGACCGGGGGGAAACGCTCCTCGGGCAGGTAGGCCGCGCCCTGCTCCGACCAGCGCCCCCAGTGGGCGCCCGAGGGCTCCAGGAGGGCGTGGCAGTACTTGCAGCCGCACCGCTTCTGCAGGTCCGGATCGCGGCTGCACTCGGCGCTGGCTGGCGGCAGGCCCCCCGGCGGCGGCTGGAACGGCTGGCACAGGAAGGCATCGTAGAAGCGGTTGGGGCGGGCCCGGTTGGTCTGGAAACGAATCAGGAACGCCGCCTGCGTGAGGATGCCCGCGCCGCCGGCGGGCATCTCGATCTCCACCCAGGTGTCCCGGTCCGTGAAGGCGAGGTCGGGCAGGCGGTCGACGTCCAGGGGCAGGGGCTCGAAGACGTAGTTGGCCGGGAGCTTGGCCTGGTAGCGCCAGAAGTGGACCAGCGGGCCGTTCACGAAGGCCCGGCGGGTGGTGAAGAGGTCCGTGTAGGGGGCGCCCTCGCCGATGACCGCGGCCACGACGCGGCGCTGCGCCTCGGCGAGGCCGTCGACGATGGCGAGCCGGGTCGTGTCGAAGCCGCAGTGGCGCATGCTCGGGCCGCAGCCGCACTCGATGTCCGTGGGCCCGCGCGGCGAGGCGCAGTCGGTGCCCAGGCTGGAGACGAGCGTCTCCTGCGCGTCGAAGGCGCAGACCTTCACGGGGGTGTTCGGCGACCAGTAGGGGGTGGCCCAGACCCAGCCCTCGCGGCGGGCACCGTCGACCAGGCGGGTCACGGGGCGGCCCGCGGCGTCGAAGGTCGCCGGCTCGTCCAGGCAGCTCACGGTGATGCCCCGGTACACGGCGGCGGGCGTGCGGCGGTAGAAGATGGCGCTGCCGAAGGTGCTCAGGGAGAAGCTCACCTGGAGCGGCGACAGGTTGCGCAGGTTGTTCCAGAGCAGGGCGTCGTGGTGGCGCACGGCCCGGGCGACGAAGTCCGGCGAGGCCAGCATCTCGTCGAGCATCTCCGGGGGGACCTCGCCCTGCTGTTCGACGGCGCTACGCTGGGCGTCCGTGGGCAGGTCACCCGTGAGGTCGAGCGTCAGGGCGCGCAGGTAGCGCTCCGGCGAGAGTGTGGTCGGCTGCGCCTCGCAGAGCAGGTCGGCGTTCTCACCGGGGGCCTGTGCGGCCGCGAGGCCCGGGACCAGCAGGGCGGCCGTCAGGACCGCGAGCCCGGCGGGCATCCAGCGTTCGAGAGTCATTCTCACTCCGGGAACCCGGCGTCGCGCCAGTCCCGCAGCAGCTGGAGCTGCGCGGGCGTCAGGCGAGGGTTGGGGGGCAGGGGCATGCGGCCGTCGGTGGCGACGGCGAGGATCGCGTCGAACTCGGCGGTGAACCGCGCGTAGCCGTCCAGGCGGTGCGCGAAGCCGCGCGGGCCGTGGCACTGCGTGCAGCGAAGGTCGAAGAGCGGCTGCACGTCGTCCGCGTAGTTGGGCGGCGGCGGGGCCGTGGGCGGGGCCGTCGGCGGCGCGGTGGGTGGCGCCGTGGGCGGGGCCGTGGGCGGCTCGGTCGGCGGCGGCGGCGG
>CAINDO010000159.1 GCA_903847385.1 uncultured Myxococcales bacterium | reverse complement strand
TCTCTCCTCTAATGCGGTTCTCACCAGCCGACATTCAGCACACCTGAAGCAGCCACACACGGCCGACTTCCACGCTGGCGAGAGCATCCCCGCCTTCCCCGCCCTGTCTACAGCCGAATGGTCGGCGCCGCCCTGCGCCGCGCGGTCCCGGCCCCCGAGGGCGAGACCGCCCCGGTCCGCGAGACCCACACGCACTGAACCGGCCTCGCCGCACCCGCCCCTTCGCTCGCCCCGTCTCGCCTTCTCTCGCCTTCTCTCGCCGTCTCTCGCCGTCTCTCGCCAACTCTCCCTTCTCGCCCTTCACCACGCCCGTCGCCGACACCGGACACCCGCGCCCGCCGACCCGACGCGTTTGTCGACGTTTCCCGACAATCTGTCGGCGAATCCCGCCGACAAGGGCCGACACCCGGGGACGCGACACACGCAACCCATTGAAATCATTACAAACGATTCATTGGCACGGTCCGTGTATTAGAGAAAGTCGTCAACACAGACCGCCCGGAAGGGCCCCAGGAAACGAGCACAGTATGAAGACCTCCACGACCCACTCTCGCGAATCTTACCTCGGCGCCGGCCTGGCCTTCGTGGCCTACCTCTTCGCCGGTCTGGTCCCCTCCCTGGTGTACGGCGGCTACATGGGCATGATGCTCTCCGGCGTGCTCTTCGGCCACGACAACACCGAGAACCTGGCCGCCCGCTTCACCGTCGGTGGCGGCATGATCCTCGGCTGCGTCGCGACGCTCTTCCTCTTCCTGGTCCTCGGCGCCTTCGTCGGCAACATGGTCGGCGCCGCCCTGCGCCGCGCCGTCCCGGCCGAGACCGTGGACGCCGAGACCGTGCCGGCCCGCGACGAGCACGCGAACTGAACCTGCGTCGCCCCTCGCCAACGCCCCCCGCCGCTTGGTAGTTCTCGCGGGTCATGCCCCGCCACCCCCCGCACCGCATCGACCTGGACACCGCCGGCTTCCTGCGCATGCTGCGCCGCCTGCCCGCCCGGGACGCCGACGCCGCCCGCGCCCGCCTCCTGCGCGTCTGGGCCCCGGCGGGGGACGCCCTGGCGTTCCTCTCGGTGCGCTCGGCCTTCGACGCCACGCTGACGGCCCTCGGCTTTCCCGCCGGCAGCGAGGTGCTGGTCTCGGCGGTGAACATTCAGGACATGGCCACGCTGCTGCGTCTCCACGGCCTCGTGCCCGTGCCGCTGCCGCTCTCGCCGGGCGGGCTGCTGCCCTCGCCCGGGGCCGTGTCGCGCGCGGTCACGCCCCGCACCCGGGGGTTGCTGCTGGCGCATCTCTTCGGCGCCCGAGCCCACGTGGAGCCGCTCTTCGAGCGCGCCCGCTCGCTGGGGCTGTTCGTGTTCGAGGACGCCGCCCAGGCCTTCACGACGCCGGGTTGGCGGGGCAGCGCCGGCGCGGGCGCCACCTACTTCAGCTTCGGCACCATCAAGACCGCGACGGCCATGGGCGGCGCGCTCGTGCGCGTGCCGGACGCCGCGCTGCGGGCCCGGATGGGCGAGGTCGAGGCGGCCTGGCCCACGCAGCCGGACGCGGCGTACGCCCGCAAGGTGCTGCGCGCGGCGGCCTTCCTGGCCCTGCAGACCCCCGCGGCGTACACGGCCTTCGCGGCGGCCTGCGAGGCGCTGGGCACGGACGCGGGCGCAGTGGTCCGGCAGATGACGCGCGGCTTCGGCGGGCTCTCCGACGACGCCCTGCTCGCCGCCCTGCGCCACCGGCCCTGCGCCGCGATGCTGCACGTGCTCGCCGACCGCCTCGAGGGCTTCAGGCCCGCCCGCACGGAGGCCCGCGCGGCGTGGGGGCGGGCGGTCGCCGCGGCCGTCGATGTCCCCGGGGCGGCACACCCGGTCCACGGCCACTGGCTCATCCCCGCGCAGGTGCGCGACGCCGAGGCCGCGCGCGCGGCGTTGCACCAGGCGGGGATCGACGCGTCGGGCCCCTCGAACGTGGTCGCCATCGACGACCCCGAGGCCGCCGCGCTCATCGACCACCTGGTCTTCGTGCCCGCCTACCCGGAGTTGCCGGCGCCCGCCCGCACGCGGCTCTTGGAGGTCCTGCGGGCGCATGCCATCCTGCCGCCTCACCCCCGAGTCCCGCATCCCGACGGAGCGCCCGAATGACCGTGTCCCCTTGCACCGTGCGCCGCGCGCGCACTCTCTCCCTGGCCGTGTGTGCCCTGCTCGCGAGCGCCTGTGAGCCCGCCGCGGACGCGACGCCCGACGGTGGCGCGGGCGGCGGCGGCGAGTCCACGGCGGACGCCGGCACCGGCGGCGCGGGCGGCGGGGCGGGTGGCGACGCCGTCGGCGGG
>CAINDO010000158.1 GCA_903847385.1 uncultured Myxococcales bacterium | reverse complement strand
CGTCGGTGGCACGATCGTCTCGGACGCCGCCCCGCCGACGCCCGACGGCGCCCCCCTCGCGCCGGACATGGGCCCGCTGCCCGGCGGCGAGCGCCCGTCGCGCTTCTGGCTGCCGAGCGCGCCGCCCCCCGAGGCCGGTTATCCGCTGGTGCTGCTGCTGCACGGCTACATGGCCGGCAGCATCCTGATCGACCGGCAGTTCGGGTTCAGCCAGCGCGTCGAGGCCGATGGTTTCGCGCTGCTGGTGCCGGACGGTCTGCAGGACGCGGACGGCGCGCAGCGCTGGAACACCGAGCGCCCCGCCGAGGGCTCGACGGACCCGGACGACATCCAGTACCTGTCCGATCTCGTGCACGAGACGATGGACCGCTACCCCATCGACCGCTCGCGGGTCTACGTGGTCGGGCACTCCAACGGTGGGTACATGGCGTTCCGGCTGGGCTGTGACCTGCCGGAGCTGTTCACGGGCATCGTTCCGGCGTCCGCGCTGTATCGCATCGACCCGGCCACGTGTGTGCAGGGGCCACCCGTGAACGTGCTGCACGTGCACGGCGACCGCGATGGCGCTCACCCCTTCGAGGGCACGGAGAACGAGCTCGGCGTGAACGCCCTGGTGGAGATGTGGGCGGGCCGCAACCACTGCCCCATGGGCACGCCGCCCGCGGACTCCGAACACTTCGACGCCGAGCTGACGACGCCGGGACCGGAGACGAGCGCCTACGTGTACCGCGACTGCGACGCCGGCACGATCGCCGGGCGCTGGCGCATGGAGAACGTCGGGCACGTGTTCATCGTCACGCCCGAGGGCACGCAGCGGCTGCTGAGCGAGATTCTGGGCATGCACCGCTGAGGCGGCGGCTCAGCTCGACTTCCAGAAGCGGGCGTTCTGACCGCCCTCGCCGATGCGGAAGCGCACGGCGCGTGCGCACCGCGGGCAGTTGCCCAGGTAGTGCGTGCCCGCCGGGTTGCGGTACACCCGCGCGTACTGCTTGCAGCAATCGAACAGCACCCCCAGGAAGGGGCGACCCTGGGCGTCCGTGCCGCTCTCTCGAGCCTCGCTCTCGGCGCCGCGCTGCGGGGGGATGTCGTAGAAGTCCATCGACCTTCTCATCGGCGACGTCGGCGCGCGCTGAAATGAAAAATGCGCCGACTTATGCGGCCGCGGGCTGTTCTCGCGCCCGGAGGGTCAGGCCGCAGCACACGACGAGCAGCAGCGCCGACAGCAGAAAACGGCGCGCCCGCACCCGAGGCGCTCTCCGTGACCTCGGTGCCGGCCATCATCACGCGGGTGAAGACCAGCGGGCCGATCATGTCCGCGATGCCCCGAAGGCTCGAGAGCGCGCCCTGGAGCTGACCCTGAGACTGCGGATCGATGCGTTTGCTCATCAGGGCCTGCAGCGCGGGCCCGGAGACGCTCCACAGCCCGGCGAAGGGCACGCCCATCAGGAACATCGCCCCCGTGGGCGCGAGGCCGTACATGGCGAAGCCCACGGCGCCCATCACGTAGCCGAAGTAGATGGCCTTGCGCTCCCCGAGCCGCCGCACGATGGGTCGCACCATGCCGCCCGAGACGATGACGGAGACGATGCCGACCGTCATCAGGGCGAGGCCCGTGTCGCGCTCCAGCCAGCCGTAGCGGGCACCGGAGGAGAGCACGAAAGTATGCGGCAGCGACTCGTGGGCGAGCGCGCTGACGAAGGCCACCGCGGCGAACTTGCGCAGCATCGGCTCGTTGCCCAGCCGCGCCAGCGCGGCGAAGGGCTGCGCCTTGCGCAGGTCGAGCTTCGGGCTGCGCTGCTCCGGCGGCAGCGACTCGGGCAGGATGAAGAAGCCGTACGCCGCATTGGCCAGGCTGAGCGCCGCCGAGACCCAGAAGGGCAGGCGCATGTCCACCTGGCCCAGCATGCCGCCGACGGCGGGTCCGATCACGAAGCCGAGGCCGAAGGCGGCGCCCAGCAGACCGAAGCGGCCGGCGCGCTTCTCGGGGGGCGTGACATCGGCGATATAAGCGCTCGCCGTCGAGAAGCTCGCCGACGTGATGCCGCTGAGCACGCGGCCGACCATGAGCCACCCGATGGTCGGTGCCAGGGCCATGAGGACGTAGTCCAGCCCCAGGCCCAGGTTGGAGAGCAGCACCACGGGGCGCCGGCCGACGCGGTCGGAGATCGCCCCCAGGATCGGCGAGAAGCCGAACTGCATGGCCGCCCACAGGAAACCGGACACGCCGGTCATGAAGGCGGCGCGGCCCATGTCGCCGCCCTCGAGCTGCATCACGAGGCGCGGCCAGACCGGGATCATGATCCCGAGGGCCAGCATGTCGAGCGCGACGGTGAGGAAGATGAACGCGAAGGCGGCCTTGGAGGCGCCGCGGGGAGAGTCGGTCATGTCAGCGGTAGTCCCAACATTGGTCTTCGGTCAGCGCGAGGTGGCGCACCGTATCACCATCGTGACCGCCGCACCCGCCCGTGAACTCTCCGCCGATGTGCCACCAACTCGCGTCGCATCCGACCATCGGGAAAGTGTCCACGGACACCCAGCCCGTGCCGTCCAGACTGCAGAGGCCCTGGGGGTTCTGACCGTCGTGATTGCACCCGCTCCACAGGACGTGGTTGGCCGCGGCGCTCTGCAGATCGCCGAAGGCGCGGTCGCTGCTCCACACCCAGCTCGTGATGGAGCACTGGACGGGCTGCCACAAGGGGTTGCCGGTGCAGCCGCCCTCGCGGGGGTCACCGCGGGCCGCGCAGCCGGGGTCGTCGGGCCAGTCCACCAGGCCGTCGGCGTCGTTGTCGGCCGCGTCGTTGCAGTCCACGGGCCCCGGCGCGTTCCCCTCGAGGTCGTCGGACCCGCCCTCGCAGCCGTCGTCGTCGAGGTCGATCACGGCGTCGAAGTCGTTGTCCTGCCCGTCGTTGCACTCGGTGATCGCGCTCTCGACCGTGATGTGCGCCTCGCGGGGGCCGGCGGGCGCGACGAAACCATCCTCGACGAAGATGTAGAGCGCGCCGGCGGGCACGAACTCCCGGCGCAGGCGCCCGGGGCCCCGGCTGGCGAGGCAGGCGAGCTCGGTCCCCGCGTCCGCGCAGGCGCTGCGCATGGACACCGCGGTGGCCCAGGGCGCGCCGTTCTCCAGCACTTCGACCGTCACGTGGGAGGGCTCGTCCAGGTTCACGACGAGCACGTTCTCGGGGCCGGGCAGGGGGTCGCAGCTCGCGGACGCGCCGCCGTTGCCCTGCACGTCCGGAAGGGCCACGACGTCCTGCCCCGGCGCGACCTGGAGCACGTTCGTGCCCTCGGGGCAGAGTGGCGCCTCGCGGTCGCCGCCGGCGAACACGCAGTCCGGGTCGCGGGGGTGGTCGATCAGGCCGTCGGCGTCGTTGTCCTGACCGTCGCTGCAGGCGGGGGCGGCCGCGGGGTCGGCCTCGTCGGCGTCGTTCGCCTCGGCGCAGCCGGGATCCGCCGCGTCGACGCGGCCGTCGGCGTCGTTGTCCAGGGTGTCCCGGCACTGCGGGATCTCCTGGACCTCGGCGGTCAGCCGGAACTGCCCGGGCCCCTCGCGGGCGCCGGTGTCGACGAACACCAGGACCTCACCCGGGGTCGGCGCGTCCAGCACGAGCCGCCGGCCGGGGTGGTCGGCCGTGCCGCGGTCGCAGGCGAGCTCGTCGGCGGGCTCGCAGCCCGGGCGGCGCAGGTAGAGCACCGCGGGCGCCCGCGTCTCCGGGTGCTCGGTGGAGAAGCTCAGGCGCTCGATGGGGTGGTCGATGGTGTACGAGAACACGAACTCGCCGCCCGCCGCGCCGCCGCAGAGGCCGGCGAAGCCCGCGTGGGGGGCCGCGGCCAGGTCGCCGTCGAAGGCGCCGCCCGCGGCGTTCAGGTCGATGACCGGCACCTCCGCGCCGCACGGCCCGGGGGGCGCGGACGCGTCGATTTCGGGGCCGGCGGCGTCTGGCGTGGGCGCCGCATCCGTGAGGCCGGCGTCGGTCGCCACGGCCGCATCCGACGCAGCGCCGCCTGCCGGGCCGAGGTCCGCGGTGATCTCGGACCCGCCCGCGGTCGCCTGGCCGCCCGCGCCGGCGGAACCGCCGGCCGCGTCCGCGAGCGTGCGCGGCTCGGCGTCTCGCTGCGGCGCCTCGACGCCGCCGCTGCCCAGCGCCCCGGCGGCGTCCTCCGACGCCGCACAGCCGGAGCCCGTGGCCGCGAGCAGCGCTGCGATCCTCAACAGTCGTCGTGTGTGCATGCCCGCAGCATGCGCCGACGGGCCGGGGGCCGCAACTCGCGCCCGCTCAAGGCCGCGGCGCGTGGACCGGCTGCCCCGCCTGCACGCCGATGGCCAGCCCCAGCATCAGCACGTACCGCGGCGGATCGGCCAGGTGGCGGTAGTCCTCGAGCCGCTGGGCGCGCAGGAAAGGCCTCAGCGCGCCGGCGGGGCCGAAGAAGCTCGCGCCGACGTCCGCCGCGGCGTCGAGGCGCACGTGGGGGATCTCCGTGTCGCCATTGCGGTGGAAGGCCACCGTGAGGCTGCCGGCCGTGTCCAGCGGGCCCCACAGCGGCAGGCGCGCGTCCCCGTGCAGCGCGCCGAACGCGTACTCGAAGGGCCAGCTCTGGCGCTTCATCTGCAGTGTCGTCCCGCGGTCGTAGAGCATGGCCGCGAACAGCCGGAAGTCGGTGCCCACCCACTCCGCGCCGTACAGCTCGAAGGACACCGTCTCGCGGTTGAGCAGCTCGTCCGTCGTGTCGACGTCGTGGTTGGACTGGTGCGCCACGAACACGCCCCAGGCTTGCCCCTCGGGCAGATCGAAGCGCAGGTGGCCCGAGACCGGGTAGCGGATGTGCTCCGGCGACAGGCGCACCGGCGACTCGTCGATGCGGTTCTCGCGGAACCACGTCTCCAGGCCTGCCTCGACGCGAAAGCCCCAGTCGTCGCCGCGAAACAGCGTGGGGGCGACCTGCGCGAACACCCGCCCCCGAAGCCGGCGGTCCACGCCCAGGTCGTGTCCGGCCTCCACGTGGGCCTCGCCCGCGGGCAGCAGGGTCAGCGTGGCGAGGACGGGGATCGTCATGGGCATCGGCCTACCGTACTTTCGGGCGCGGCCGGCCGCAACGGGCCAGGTCGCGTCGCCATTGTCGTCCTCGCGCCGTCGTGGCTACAGTCGTGGTCCGTGGCCCGGCGGCGCCGGGACCTGAGCCCGAGTCGAGGTGCGTCCATGAAGTCGGGGCGATGTCCGAAGTGCGGGAATGCGACGGTTCACCGGCCGGGGCCCGGCCACGGTCTCGGGTACGGTGGCCCCGGAGTCGTCGTTCGAGCCGGCGAGTTCCTGCTCTCGCCGACGCCGCTCGAGCAGTTCATCTGCACCACCTGCGGCTGGTTCGAGAGCTACCTCGCCGACCCGAAGAAGCTCGCCCGGGTCGCCGCGGAGTGGCCGCGCGTGCCGCCGACGGACCCATCCGAACCCGAGCCCGAGCCCGGAGCAGGCCCGTAGGGTCGTCTCCACGGCCCCCGGTCCGTGTGTTAGGGTCGTGCCATGCGCCGTGCTCGCCCGATCTCCCTCGCCTGTCTGACCGTGCTGTGCGCGGCCACGGCGGTCGCCGCAAGACCGCGCGACGCGGTGCTCGCCCGCGTCGACGGCGCCCCGATCACGCGGTCCGCCGTCGAGGCGGTGCTGGGCCCCGCGGCGCATCGCGCTTCGCCCGCCGAATCCGCCGCCCGTGCCGAGCGCCGCGGTGTGGTCGTGGAGCGGCTCATCGACCGGGCGCTCGTCCTTCGTGCCTGCCGGGCCGCCGGGCTGTGGCCCGACGCGACTCGGATGCAGGCCGCGCTCTCGGAGCGGCAGCTCGCCGCGCCGGACCCCTTGTTTCCCGGCGAGGCGGCCGCCGACCGGACCGAGGCCGTGCGCTTTCGGCTGTGCGCGCGTGCCCTGGTCGCCGCCGAGGTCGAGGCGCCCGTCACCCCGGACGAGCTGCGCGCCGCCTGGCAGGCCGAGGCCGAACGAAACTCAGCGGGGCCGGCGTCGATCCGCGGACGCCGTTGGGAGATCGGTCACGCCGCCTTCGCGAGCGAAGCCGAGGCCGCGGCGGCGTTGAAGGCGGCCGTGGACGCGGGCGTCGCTGGGGGCGCGGGCCTCGGCGCCTCGCTGACCGGCGGGGACGCCGGCGTGCACGCCTGGCCGCTGCGCGGGGACGACCCGGCCTGGGGCGAGACGCTGCGCGCGCTGGCG
>CAINDO010000157.1 GCA_903847385.1 uncultured Myxococcales bacterium | reverse complement strand
GGGCGGCGGCGCCGGCGGCGAGCCCGCCGTTCGCGACATCCACGACTGCGCCCAGGCCTGCGCGGTGTTCGAGGACTGTGGTCGCATCGACGTGTGGAACGGGATGATCGACAACTGCCTCGAGGCCTGCGCGCCCGTGGCCGACGATCCCCGCATCGCCAACTTCTACAACTGCCTGGCCGTGGCGTCCTGCGAGAACGTGGACGCCTGCACGCCGCCCGAGCCCCCGCCGCCGACCTGCAGCGACATCTGCACGGCCATGGACGCCTGCGAGGCCGACTTCGTGCTCCCGGCGACGCTGCCCAACGTCGGCGAGTGCACGAACGCCTGCACGGACGCCACGCTCGGTCCCCTGATGACCCGCTGCGGGGCCTCGGTGCTCGCGGGCGTCTGCGATCCCGGCGACTTCGACCGCTGCCTGCTCAGCGGCCTGTACGGCGACTGCTTCGAGGCCTGCTCGCGGCTCAAGGAGTGCGGCGACCCCGAGGCCGAGGACGCCGTGGCCTGCACGCTCGCCTGCGACGACGTCACCCGCGGCGACGCCCTGGTGGCCCACCGCCAGACCGTGCGCAACAGCTGCATCCGCAACGCCAACGGCGACTGCGACGCCATCGCCGCCTGCGGCGACACCGTGGCCCCCGAGATCGTCGGCGAGGCCAGCATCGAGGACCTGTGCGCGGCCAACGCCGACTGCCCGGTCTTCGCCGCCGAGACCTGCGCCGACGACGCGCAGGCCGTGCTCGAGGGGCTCGCCGAGAACAGCATCGACTGCCTCGTCGACCACATGACCAACGCCTGCGACGACGGCGATCTCTTCCGCTGTTTCCGCCCCATCGGCGGGCTGCGCGCGGACTGCGACGAGCACTGCCTGATCGGCAACCTGTGCGGCCTGCTGCCGGCCGGTCAGACCGAGGGCGTGTGCGCCGATTTGTGCGTGCAGGTGACGACGATGGGCACCCCCGCCGACCAGGCCGCGCTCGAGGCCGAGCTGCAGTGCGACGAGGCCCTGACCTGCGCGGACGTGACCGCCTGCCGCAACGTCGGCGGCCCGCTGGACCTGTGCCGCAACCTGTGCACGCGCCTGACGGAGTGCGGCGTGGACGCCGGCGCCGACTGCGAGGCCGGCTGCATCGACAGCTTCGCCGCCGATCGCGCCCGCGCCGAGCGCGCCTGCGTGGACACGGCCACCACCTGTGAGCAGGTCGCCCTGTGCGTGCCGCCCGCGGCCCCGCCCTGCGCGACGCTCTGCGGCCTGCTCGACCCCTGCGAGCTCGGCGGTGACGACTGCGTCACGAGCTGCGACAACGCCGATCTGGCCGATCCGACCACCTTCATCCCGCGCCTGGCCTGCGACGCCTCGACGGACCGCTGCTCGGGCCGCCGGCTCTGCGAGAACGGCGACCTCTCCGGTGGCGTGGCCTGCCTGGCCTACTGCCGCACGGTGGGCGAGTGCGCCGGCAACGCCGACGCGAACCTGGCCGACTGCCTCGTGAGCTGCGGCGCGGGCCTGCCCGGCGCGTCCGGGCTGACCTTCGAGGGCGCGCGCGCCTGCCTCGAGGCCGCCGGCGCCGACGCCGCCTGCCCGGACCTGCAGGCCTGCCTGAACGACGTCGCCCCGGACGCATTCTGCGCCGACTACTGCAACGCGCTGGACGCTTGCCGCCTCGGCGAGGGCGGCGTCGAGGGCTGCATCACCGACTGCCAGGCCCGCACGGGCGAGGCCGACTACCTCGCCGACGCCGCCTGCACGCTGGCCTCCGTCCGCCGTGAGAGCGGCTGCGCCGCCGTGGCCGCCTGCAACGGCATCGAGGTCCCGCCGGCCAGCCCCGAGTGCGCGACGATCTGCGCCGCGCAGTACACCTGCAACGACGGCACGGACGTCTTCCTGTGCGAGCGCGACTGCGTGGCCGACGCCGCCGGCGACGCCATCCGCGCCGTGTGCGCCGCCGGCGCGACCTGCGACCAGCTCCAGAGCTGCCTGGACGCCCCGGACGCGCCGCCGCCGGCCTGCGTCGAGGGCTGCGCCGCCATCGCCGGCTGCGACGCCCTGGGCCCGGACGCGCCCTTCGCGGACGTGGCCGCCTGCGAGGCCGACTGCGCCGGCCGTGGCATCCTCGAGGGCCCCGAGTACGCCGGGGAGCTCTCCGGCTGCCTCACGGCGGCCGCGGCGGACAACTGCAACGTGCAGGGCTTCGCCGGCTGCTACATCTCGGCCAACGTGGATCCCATCTGCGTCGAGACGTGGAACGCCGTCGTGAGCTGCGGCGACCTCTTCATCGGCATCTTCGGCGGCGGCGACCAGAACCAGTTCTACGCCGACTGCATGAACAACCTGGCGATGGACGAGGCCGGCACGCGCATGAGCGCGGAGTGCCTCATCGACACCGCCAACATGGCCGCCGGCGACCCGGCCGCCTGCTTCGGCGTGCTGGCCTGCTTCCCCGGCCTGGGGATGTGAGCGCCGCTCAGCGTCCGCGGACGCTGCGCACGTAGTCGACGAGCAGGCGCAAGGTGGCCTGCTCCAGACCCCGGCCCGCCGTGACGGCGTCGTCGTCCGAGCGGGCGGCGGACTGCTCGTTGCGGTAACCGTCGTCCTGCTCGTCCAGATCGGCCTCGGCCATGGCGCGCTGGACGTCGACCTCTTGCCCGCGCAGCTCGGCGAGCTGCTCTGCAGCGCGCTGCTCTTCGTCCCGGGCGGCGGCGAGCTGCGCCGTGCGCGCGGAGCGCTCGAGCAGGCAGGCCTCGATGGCCTGGTGGCGCGCCATGAACTCCGTGAAGTCGACGTCCGTCACCCGGCCGCCGGTCATGCCGCGCAGGGCGTCCATCTCACGGTCGTAGCGGTCGTCCACCAGGTCCAGGGCGGCGGCGCAGCGGTCGGCGGCGCGCAGGGCCTCGCGCAGGCGGGTGCGGGCCCGCTCCATGGCGGCGGCGATGCGCCGGGCCTGGCGGTTCAACCGCTCGCGCTGCTCGATCCGGTAGCGCGCGGACATGTCCGCCTGCTCGCGGCGGCCGTCCGCCTCGGCCTGGGCGCGCACCAGGGCGTCCCGGGCGTTGGCGACGTCACGCAGGGAGCTGCGGATGACCGCCGGCTGGACGTCGCCGGGCCAGTAGGCCCCGACGTAGTGCGACAGCAGATCGGCGAAGCGCAGCCACTCACCCGCGCTGCCCGGCGCCGGGATCTCCGGGAACGGCGCGCTCGGCATCGAGGGCGTGGGCCCGAAGCCCCCGGCCAGCTCGTCCAGGCAGGCGTCCACCGCACCGATGACCGCGGCGGCGTTCTTGGGCCGGCGGGCGCGGTCCTTCTCCAGGCACTGGTGGACCAGGGCCGAGACGATGGGCGGCACGTCCGGCGCGACGTGCATGAGGTTGTCGACCTCGGCGTTCACGTGGCGCGAGACGATGTCCGTGGGGTCGTCCCCCTCGAAGGGCGGCCGGCCCGAGAGCATGTGGTACAGCACGCCGCCCACGGCGTAGAGATCCGTGCGCGGATCGGGCTGCTCGCCGGTGGCCTGCTCCGGGGCCAGGTACAGCGGCGTGCCCATGATGAACTGGCCGGTGGCCTCGTGTTGGCGCTCCGGGTCGTCGTCCGGCAGGGCCAGGATGCCCAGGTCGATGAGCTTCACGTGGTCGGGGTGGCGGCCGTCCGCACACAGGAACACGTTCTCGGGCTTCACGTCCCGGTGGATGGCGCCGCGCCGGTGCAGGACCTGCAGGGCCTCGCAGACCTGCCGCGTGATGCGCAGCGCGCGCAGCGGGTCCAGGCGGCCGTTGGTCTCGAGCTCCTGCAAGAGGTCGTGGCCGTTGAGGCGCTCCATGACCAGGAACGCCCGGCCATCGGACAGCACGCCGCCCTCGAGGACGCTGACCAGGTGGGGGTGGCGCAGGCCGCGGCCCACGTTCCACTCCGTCTGCATGCGCGACACGATGGCCGCAGCCTCGGGGATGTCCGTCCGGCCGATCTTCACCGCGACGCGGCGGCCGTCCTCGCGACGGCGGGCGTCGAAGACCTCGGACGTGGCGCCTTCGCCCAGCTTGCCGAGCAGCGTGTACCCCAGCCGAAGCAGCTCACCCGCAACGTTGATGCGGTTGATTGGGCCGGTGATGGTGGGCTCCCGCTCCATGGGATGCCCATATAGCACGACGCGCGTTCCTCTGCCCGCCGTTTGGCGTACAATCCCTACCCCGATACGGACTCGCCGAGAAGGAAACTGCATGAGGCGTCGTTGCTGACCCTGCTCCTGACGGTCGTGTTGCTGCCCCTGGTGGGGGTGCTGCGCGCGGCCTTTCAGGTGCTCATGGCGTGGATTCTGGGCGCACAACCCATCCTCGTCATCCTCGGCATCGGCCCCTCCGTGGCCCGGCGCTCCGTGGCCGGCGTGCCCGTGGAACTCCGCCTGCTGCCCATCGGCGGGCACGTGCAGTGGGGCAGCACGCCCTATCCGGATCCGCCGCCCGGCCCCTGGCTGTCGCGGTTCCTGCTGACCATCGCCGGCCCGGTCGCCACGCTCATGCTGGCCATGGGCCTGTTCTTCGTGCTGCACGTGGCCTTCCAGGCCCGCACGCTCAATGGGCGCCCCGTCGCCACCCGGGTCGTGGAGATGCCCACCGGCGCGGCGATCAGCGCCGGCCTGCGGCCGGACGACGTCATCGTCGAGATCGACGGCCAGAGCATCGAGTATTTCGACGAGGTCTCGCGCCTGGTGGGCCGGTCGGCCGGTCGGCCGCTGCAGGTCACCGTGCGGCGCCAGCAGCCCGGCGCCGATCCGGCCGTGATGGGCGTGACGGGCACGCTGGACGGCCGTGAGCTGCTCGGCCCCCTGGTGGACGACAAGTGGCCCACGGTGGTGATGAGCATCCCCCCGGACCCCACCGCGGGCGGCTACGAGCTCGGCGCGCGGCCCCGCGTCGCGCGGCTCGGTTCGGACTCGTGGCTGACCGCCGCGGGGCTCGCCGCCGTGGAGACGATGGCCACGCTGCGGCTGCTGTTCGACCCGAGCCCGGTGGAGCGGCCCACGAGCCCGACCCCGGGGGACGCCGTGGCCCCGATCCTCCACCTGCTGGCGCTGCTGTCGCTGGTGGCCTTCGTGTTCAACATGCTGCTGCCGGCGCACGACCTGCACCGCATCGTGCTGCTCGTGCTCGAGGCCATCGTGCGCCGCCCGCTGTCGTCGCGGACCGAGATCGTCTGGGTGCGCGTCGAGGTGCTGCTGCTGCTCGCCTCGTCGGTGCTGTTCCTGGCGTGGTACGTCGTCCGGGCGATGTCGCCCGTCTGACCGGTTCGCTCAGGTCGAGGCGCTGCCCGCGGGGGGCCGCACGCGACAGGCGTTCAGGCCCAGGGCCGCGCTGATGCGGCGTCGATTGCGTGCCACGAGACGATAGAGCGCCTCGGACAGGTGGCTCAGGCCGGGCAGGCGCGCCGGCCACACCACGAACCGCAGCAGGGGCAGCGCCGACAGGATCTCCACGATGCCGCGGGCGCCGCCGTGCACGAATCCGCGCTCCGGCGCGTACACGACGATCTCGTTGGCGCGGCGGGCCTCGAGCGTGTCGAGGTCCAGGCCCGGCGGTAGGGGCAGGGGGTCCAGGTATCCCAGGAACGTCAGGCGGCGACCGGCGTCCAGCGGGCGCAGCCAGCGAACGGTGAGCTGGCAGATGCCGCAGTCTTCATCGAAGTAGACCCAGAGCGCCGGGCCGCAGAGCCGCGTGACGAAGGGCCGCGCCTGCATTTCAGTCGGTTCCATGGACCCCCACCGTACCGGAATTCCGGCCCGCCGCAAAACCGGATTTCCAGTTGACACAAGGGGGCAAGGTGTAGAGGATGCGCCGGCTTTTCAGCTCTCCAGCCTGAACCTTCCAAACTCCCAACACACCCCATTTGTGGAGAGATCGTTGAATACGACGATGAACGATTCCCCTGAGTTCCAGACCTTCCAGGTCATGCACGGCACCACCACCCAGACCATCACCGGTCGCGCCGAGGCCGTCACGCTCGCCAAGTCGCTCTCCCGCGAGAACAACCAGCGCGTCGCGGTCGAGCGCGTCGACGGCAAGGTCCAGATGATGTTCACGGGCGGCAGCCTCGACAGCTTCAACTGCGAGACCCGGGGCTTCAAGGGCGACTGATTCGCCCCGCTCGCGCCCGCCAGGGTGAGCTCACACGGCTCGCCAGGGCGCGAGGAGGCGCTCCGTGAGCGCCCACAAACGCTCGCCGTCGCCGGTCTGCTCTCGCAGATTCCGCCTCGGCTCGAGCTTGGTCCGCGCAAAATACGCATCGCGCGCTCCGCTCGTCGCGACACGTTCGACCACCCCGGCGAGCTCCTCGCCGGCGCGGTCGACGCGCACGCCCACGAGCAGGTTGGCGATCTGCACGATGAGGCGCATCGGCTGCGGCTCCTCCGCCAGGATCTTGGTGCGCACCAGCCCGGGCATGTAGACGTTCATCGGGGTGGCGGACGGGGCATTCCACGCGCGTGCGAAGACCTGCATGGCCCACTGCCAGCGCCCGAGCGCCTTCATCGAGGAGAAGCCCGCGGCGGTCGAGGGCGCGTCGAAGTCCAGCCGCTGCAGGTTGAGGCCCACGACGGTCAGGACCTGCGCGCCCGGCGTCTGCCCGAGCCGGTCCTCCAGGTGCCACGCCAGGAGCGCGCGTCCCAGGTAACCCAGGGCCAGGTTGGCCTCGAAGCCGTCCGGCGTCATCGTGTGGGTCTGGGTGATGGTGTTGGCGTTGAGCAGCAGGGCGTCCAGCCGGTCGTTTCGCGCGCGGAACTCGGCGGCGACACGGGCGACATCCGCCATGCGGCCCCGGTCGCCGACCAGCGCGCTGACGGCCGCCCCGGGGACGGCGGCTTCGAGCTCGGCGACGGTGGCCTCGCACTTGCCGGGGTTGCGGCCCGTCACGACGACCCGCCATCCGCCGCGCAGCAGGACCCGCGCCGTGGCCTTGCCGATGCCGTCCGTCCCGCCGGTGATGAGGGCGACGCGAGCGGGTCCGTTGACTTCATGTGTTTGCGTGCGCATGCAAGCAATTTGACGGGCCGGCCGCGTTTCGTCAATGCTGGCGACATGCCCGACCTGTTCACGAAGCTGGAGCGCGCCGCCTGGGGCGGCTTCATCGCCACGCAGTCACGCATCTTCCGGCTCATCGAGGACGACCTGCGCGCGCGGTTCGGCCTGAGTCACACGGAGTTCGAGGTCCTGCTGCGCCTCTACCTCTCCGAGCAGGGGCGCGTGCGGGTGCAGGACCTGGCGGCGCGCAGCCTGCTCTCGACCAGCGGGACCTCGCGCGCCATCGACCGCCTGGCGCGGGCCGGGCACGTCGAGCGGCAGGGCGCCGAGGAGGACGGCCGCGGCGCCTACGCCGTGCTGACGGAGGCGGGGCGCGCCCACTTCGAGCAGGCCGCCGAGGCGCACGTGGCGCTGGTCCGGCGCGAGTTCCTCTCGCGGTTCACCCCCGAGGAGCTGGCGCAGCTCGGGGGGTTCTGGGAGCGGGCGAGGCCGGACGCTCAGCCGCGGACGGCGTAGAACAAGAGGCCCGGCAGGTGCTTGAAGCTGGGGTCCGTCTCCAGCTTCACGAGCTGACGCGCGGAGTTGTGCGTCTGCTTGTTGGTGATGAACCAGGGCGGCCGGGGCTTCATGCGGAACGGCCCGTGGATGACGCTCTTCTCGGCGCGGTCGAACATGTTGCTGTTGTGCACCACGCCGATGCCGCTCTGGATGTCCTGCAGCGTGTGGCCCGGGAAGGCGCCCCACGTGGTCTGGCCGAGCGCGTAGCTCATGGCGGCCCAGTGGTTCACGCACACGCTGCCGTAGCGCAGGTCGGCGATGGCCTGCTCCAGGGCGCCGCCGAGCGACTCCTCCGTCTTGGGGTGCACGATGATGCCGGCGTTGAGCGTGCCCCAAAGGGTCTCGTTGCAGAACCGAACGGCGTTGCGCAGGTACTCGGCGGCGTCCGCGCCGGGCAGAGTGGTCTGGGCGGTCACGCCGCACCAGGACTCCTGCGTGAAGCAGATGTCCTGGCCGTTGCGGGCGTCCACGTTCGGAATGAGCGTCCACGGCAGCACGCCGGGCTTGCGCGGCCCCACGGGCTCGGCCTGCGGGTGCGCGCCGACGAACCGCTCGTAGCGCTCCTCGGCGCCCGGGTAGTAGGCGCGGCGCTGCGGCGCGCGGGCCAGGACCGAGCGCAGCGTGTCCATGAACGCCTGCTTCTGGGGCCAGCCCTCGTGCAGGATGATCACCTTGCAGGCGTTGCAGTTGAACCCGCCGTTGTTGCCCATCTGGGTGGCCAGGTTCTCGGCGTGGAACTCCATGTCCGCCTTGGACCAGGGCCCCGGCACCACGATGACCGGCGACACGTTGCCCAGCTCGCTGGTGATGCGCTTGTCGATGCGGGGTTTGTTGGCGGCCTTGCGCTCGGCGCCCTCGGGCCCGACGCCGTAGACGATGGCGTCGTGCGTCTTGTCCGAGCCGGTGATGTGGATCTCGTCGATGCCGGGGTGCTGGCAGAGGTACTCGCCCACATCGCCGCCGCCGTAAGCCGTGCGCACGAACCCGAGCTGGATGAGATCCCCGAAGACCTCCTCGATGAAGGGCCCGAGGTAGTCGTTCACCGGGTTCATCTTGATCAGACAGACCTGACCCTCGGCGAAGAGCTTCTGGACCATGTCCAGGGGGCCGATGCTGGCCACGTTGCCGGCGCCGAGCACCAGGGCCACGTGCCCGGCCGGGTTCTTCTCCTTGTAGAAGCCCGCCTGCGTGTCCTTCACGGTCGCGGGCGTCACGCCGCGCTGCATCCAGACCTCGGCCTTGAAGCCGGCGTACATGACCTTCTCGAGCGAGGTCGTCGGGAAGACGTCCACCACGACCTGGCCGTCCCCGCGGGTGCGGATCGCGTTGTCTTTCAGGCGGGGCGCGCCGTGGCGCATCACGTCTTCCAGGGCCTGGATCATGAGGCGGATGGTGCGCGCCTGCGTGACCGGACCGCCGAGGTACTCCTCGCCCACGAGCGGCGAGTCGGCGGGGATGCCCTTGGCCTTGATGGCGGCCTGGACCTGGCGATCGGCGACCTTGGCCGTGCCGGAGAGCAGCTTCTTGAGATGCTCGACCTTGTCCACGATGGGCATGCGTGCCCACCGGTCCTTGTTTTGTTGCAGGGTCTGGATGGCGCGGTCGAGTGCTTCCCGGTTCATGACAGGACTCCTGAGGCGAGGCTTTGGCGGAGAAGGTTCGGATTGGACAGTCGGCGCGGGACTATAGACGACGCGGGGACCAACTGCTACACCCGGGCGCCGAGCCCGTGAAGGGGCCGAATCGGGGAGAATCTCGTGAACGAACATCGAGGAACGGCGGCGATGGTCTTCGTCGCGGCGACCGCGATCGCGGCGGCGTCGGCCGGCTGCGGGAGCGACACGACGGGCACCTACCACGACGGCTGCGGTGATGCCGGTGCCTGTGGCGGGTCGAACACCGGCGGCCAGGCCAGCGGCGGTTCGGCCGCGGGCGGTCAGCTCACCGGCGGGTCGGCCACGGGCGGCCAGACCACCGGCGGCTCGGCCGCGGGCGGACAGGTCACCGGCGGGTCGGCCGCGGGCGGCGAGGCCACG
>CAINDO010000156.1 GCA_903847385.1 uncultured Myxococcales bacterium | reverse complement strand
GCGGGGGCGCGGCGTCCGGCACGGGCGCAGCGTCCGGCTGGGGGGGCACGACCGCCGCATCGGGCGTCGGGGGCACGACCGCCGCATCGGGCGTCGGGGGCACGACCGCCGCATCGGGCGTCGGCGGCACGACCGCGGCGTCGGGCGTCGGCGGAACCTCGGCGTCGGGCGGCGCCGACGTGTCCGCATCCGGAGTCGACGGTGTCACCGTGGCGTCGGGCGTGGCCGCGCCCCCGCTCCCGCCCTGTGGCGGAGCCTCGCCGCCGGGCGCGCCGAAGCCGCCCGCGCCGCCGAAACCGTCCGCATCGGCCTCGGCCGACGACGACTTCGACGTCGATTCACCGCAACCCGCGGCGATCAACACCGCTGCACAGGCCACCCGCCACAGTCTCGCTGTCGTCACGCCGCGCTCCGTCGCTCCCGGTGAGGATGAAGCCCGCAGACTACGACTTCGGCGCGAACGATGACACCTCGACGCGGCGCGATGCCGGCGTCAGAGCTCCAGGGCGCGTCGCAGTGCGTCCGTTGGGTCCTGTCCGGCGGCGCTGCGGCACAGGCCGAGCAGGAACAGCACCTGCCGGTCTTCGCTGTTCAGGCTCGCCAGGCTGGAGGCGGCCTCCTCGGGGCGACCGAGCCGAAGCAGCGCGATCGCGAGCGCCGTCCGCAGGCGGGGGTCGCTCGGGGCGTGGGGCACGAGCGCGTCGACGGCCTCGGCGTCCTTGCCGGCCTGCAGCGCGAGCAGGCCCGCGGCCCCGCCCGCCGCCGCGGCCTCGGCGCCGTTCAGGGGGCGCAGCTTGGCCAGGCGGACATAGCCGGCCCGGACACGCTCCAGCGCCGCCGTGTCCACGGTCTTCTCCACCGCGGCGAAGGCTTCGAGCTGAGCCGCCCACACGCCCGAGAGCGGGGCGACCAGCGCGGCCTGGGTGTCCGCCAGATCCGGCGCGAAGTAGCCCTTGGCGAGGGCCTCGGCGGCCTTGTCCAGCGCGCCGGGCACGTCGTCCGCCTCGGCGCGTTTGCGGGCTTCGGCCATGAGCTTGGCGGCCGCGGCGGGGGGGCCCTCGGGCGGCGGCGACGCGAGCTGTTTGAGCGCGTTGTCCAGCTCGGCGGTGATCTTCTCGCGCTCGGCCTCGGGCAACTGCGTCGCGAGCTGCAAGTAGAAGCGGTAGGCGACGACCGCGCCGGCAGCGTCCTTGTTCCACACCCGGGCGCGGGCCAGGGCGCGGTACAGGTCGGCGTCGCGCGGGGTGGCCTGCACGGCGGCCAGGAACCCCGTGGCGGCCTCGGCGTAGCGACCGGCGTTGTAGGCCTCGCGGGCGGCGGCGGCGGGACCACCGGTGGCCGCGGCGGCTGCCGGGGCGGGGGCATCCCCATCACCAGCGAGGGCGACCGCGGGCAGAAGCGCGCTCAGCGAGAGCGCGGCAGAGACGATGACGCTGGGCTTCAAGGGCTCCCCAGGGCGAAGCAGTAACCAGCCTGCAGCAGGAAGGCCACGACGGTGCGCTGCTCGGGGCCGACCTCGAGGGCGCCGCCGAAGCCGGCCTCGAAGTGGTCGTTGGCCTGCACGCGCAGGCCGAGCTCGGTGTTGAACGCGACGCGGGTGCTGTCGAGATCGGCGGGCTTCCGGGCGCGCGCCTCGACCTCGAGGAACTTGTCCGCCACGAAGCTCTCGAAGTTGATGGCCGCGCCCAGGTTCAAGTAGGGCTCGAAGCGCCAGAACACCAGGTGCGTGCCGACGGAGGGCCGGATGGCGAGGCGCCGCATCTCGTCCATGTAGCCGCGGCTTCCACCCACCTCGGCCTCCGTGAGGTCGCCGCCACCCAGGTAACCGACGCCGAGATCCGCCGTGACCCAGCGGCCGCGCCAGCCGACGCCCAGGTCCACGCCGGCGAGCTCGTAGTCCTCCGTCGACTTGGAGACGTGGTGGCCGCTCTTGCCCTCTTCGACGGTGCCCTCGAGCACCAGCGCGGTGCGCAGGCCGGCCCGCGCGTAGAACGGGTGATGCCCGACGTCCGGGTGGCGCTCCTTCAGGCGCGTCCAGAACGAGCCCTCGGTGTTGCGCATCTCGACCTGCAGCTCGGCCGTCGTGCCGGCCTCGACGTCCACCACGCGTTCTTCCGGCTTGTGGCCCGGCGCCTCGAAGCGCAGCACGTGATGCCCTGGTGCGATGGCGTAGAGCCCCGGCGCCTCGCAGAAGGGCTCCTGGTCGATCTTCACCTTGGCGTCCGGCGGCGAGAAGTCCAGCCGGATGCGCGTCTCCGTCTGCGGCAGGCGGAACCGGACCTCGGCCCGATCGCCGGCGGCGACCTTGATGGAGACCTCGCCGGGCACGCGGTCGAGCTTCGTCGCGCCGATCACGTGCTCGCCGGGGGGGATGTAGAACGGGCCCTTGCCCGTGCCGAGGGGCTTGCCATCGATCGTGAGCGCGACGTCCGGCGGATCGGCGTCCACGACCACGCTGGCCTGGCCGCTCATGTTCGCCAGGGCGGCGGCCACGGCGGCTTCGACGGTCGGGCCGTCCCCCCGCAGCGTGCGCTCGCTGGCGCCCGGCTCGATGGGCGTGAAGAGGAAGAGCACGTGGGCGCCCTTCTCTTCAACGGTGGCCGTGGCCTCCATGCGGCCCGCGACGCCGAGCGTCTGCAGCATGGCGCGGTCGGCGTCCGTGCAGGTCCCCTGGTCGGCGAGGCAGCCCAGGGTGGGCGGGGCCTTGGCCGACTTCAGAAACGCGTCGATGTCCCCCGCCGTCACGAGCTGATCGGGCAGCTTCGCGGCGGCCACGGCGGCGCGCAGGGCGTCGGCGTTCTCGTCCGGAAAACGCCAGAGCGTGGGTGGGGCGGCGAGCAACGAGAGAAAAAGAAGCAGGGATTGAAGCGCCATGGGCGCGCAACATAGCAAGTCGGCGGCCGCGGCGGAACCAGGCTCGCTCGCAGGCTTGCTTGCGGCGCGACGGACCCCTGGCCTATGCTCGTTCGCCTTTCAGTCGAGGAGACGCACATCATGGTGAAGTCGGTGGCGCGCGCGCGGTTCTTCACGACCGCGGTCGTGATCCTGGGCCTGACGACGGCCTGCGAGAAGGAGACCAAGAAGGTCGAGCTGCCGCCCAACAAGCCGCTCGTCGAGCAGGGCATCGCCAAGTGCGAGAAGGTCGAGGAGCGCTACGTGCTGCGCTCGCTCTCCTTCAAGGTCACGGATCTCGACGGCGTCAGCGACCTGAAGAAGGTCGAGGCCCGTGTCGAGCGCTTCGCCGACCTGCAGCCCCTGGCCATCGAGGCGATCCCGCTGACCGCCGAGATGGTGGCCGCGGAGGAGCTCGAGGGCCCGGTCACGAACACGTACGCCTGGGAGCGCAGCGCCACGGGCCCGAACTTCTTCTGCGGGGAGGAAGGCGACCTGCTCGACATCGCCATCCGCGCCGAGGATCTGCTCGGTTACGCGGACGAGATCCTGGTCGCTCCCTCGGCGCTCTGAGCGCCGCCGACCTCAGAGCCGGGTGCCGTTGAAGTCGCCGCTGAACGGCGGGCCCTGATCGTTCTGGGTGCGGATGATGCCCTCCCACTCGCCCTCGGTGAGCTTGTCCACCGAGAGGTCGCTCGTCTCCTCGACGAACGTGGTGCGGCCCGAGACGGTCATGTGGGTGTCGAGGCGCAGGTTGCCGATGATGGCGCCCGCGGCGTCGCCCGCGATGCCGACGACCGAGGTGCACCAGCCCTCGATGGTGTCCCGGCCGGCGATGCAGATGCCCGCCAGGGTCAGGCAGTCGTCGTTGCCCGTGATGCCGTTGGCGAACGCCGGGCAGTTGGCCAGGTTCAGCAGGGCGTCGCGCAGGTTGTTGGCGCCGTCGGCGATGGCCGGCAGCACCAGGTTGTTCAGGACGAAAAGGATCAACCGGCCGTACTGAAGGTCGAGCGTGTGCGGGTCGATCTCGCCGTGGTTGTAGGTGTGCACGCGGCCGGTGAACTGGCCGAACACCAGGTTCACGCCCTCGAGGCCGTTGGCGATGTCCATCATGCGGAACTCGTGGCGGCCGCAGTCCGGGTCCGGGTTGCCCTGGCAGGGCAGGTCCCAGTGGAACGCCAGCCCGATCCAGTTCTGCGAGCCGTCGAAGCTGCCGTCCGTCCGCGGTTTGGTGATCTGGATCTCGCTGACCACCTCGAGGTTGGACACGATGCTGATCACGTCCGACCCGATGACGAAGAAGCTCCGCAGCCAGGGCGGGCCGTCGTTGTCGATGTAGTTGTTGATGATTTCGTTGAGGTCGTCCTCGATCCAGCCGCGCACGAGGTCGATCACGAAGCCGCCGATGGCGCCCGCCGCCTCGCGCACCAGGCCCTCGACGAGGTCGAAAAGCACGCCGGCGATCTCGCGCTCGTGGTTCTCGTCGCCGAAGAAGCGCACGAGCTGGCGGATGACGTCCCCGATGGTGCCGGGGATGGCGTCCGAGAAGTCGAAGTGGTTGATGGTGTCGTAGGTGCCGGCGGGGTTCAACGTGAGCAGGAACAGCGGCAGCGTGACGCGGGCGTTGGTGTTCTCGGGGATGCGCAGGTCGCCGAAGCACCCCGCGGCGGCGAGGGCGCCGTTGGACTCCAGTCGGCCGCGGGCCACGACGGACACCGGCACGTTCGAGAGCAGGGGCTCGAGCGTGAGGCTCTGGAACGGGTTGGGCACGTTGCCCGACAGCAGGACGTCCTGCGGGGGCACCAGGAAGTTCGGCGTGTCGCAGTAGGCCGGATCGTCGACGACGTACACCTCGATGGCGCCGAGCCGGACCGGGCCGTTGTAGTCGAACGCGACCTCGACGCCACCGGTGGGGAGCTCGGCGACGTGCACCAGCATGGACACCGTGCGGGTGCCCTCGCCGACGGCCGTGATGGTGATGTCGCGGGCGTCGCTGCTGCCCGTCAGGGTGACGGTAGCCTCGCCGTTCTCGTCCGTGGCGCTGTTGTTGGCCGAGAGCTGGGCGTCGCCGACGTCCGCGCCCTCGGGCGCGTAGCCCCACTGGATCAGCCGGTTGCCGACGGCGTCGCCGGAGCTGTTGAGGAGGAGCACGGTGAGCTCGACCGTGTCGCCCAGGTTGATCGTCTGTTCGTCCTCGCCGGAGACGATGAGGATGTATTGCGCGGGCGCGCCCGTGCCCGGCGTGCCCGTGGGCGGGGCGCTGCCCATGGGGCCGGCGTCCCCGACGGTGATGGGCACCTCGGGATCGGGGACGTAGACGACCTTCTCGGGCGACCGCGTGCTGTCGGCGCAGCCCACCGCGAAGGCGGCCACCCACCCCAAGAGCAGCGCCAGCAACTGCGACCGGGTACGCGAGGGCGGCATCCACTTCATGACTGACTGACCTCCGGGAGCGAGCGACGCGCGCCGGCACGATGCCGTGCGCCGCGGCGGGTAGCATACCCGAAACGGGCCCCCCGTGGCGAAGGGGTCGTCGACGCCGCCTACGAGAGGTTGGCCTCGATGGCCTTCCGGGTCCGCCGACCGGTCTGCAGGTCGCGCACCAGCGCGATGGCGCTGTAGATCGAGCGCACGGCGATGAACGCCACGACGACCAGCGACAGGCCCACGAACCAGTTGCCCAGGGGCTCGTCCGTCGTGTCGAACAGCCGAAGGGGCGCATCGTCCGGGACCTCGAAGCGCTTGCGCAGGGTCGGGCCGACCTCGGCGAAGCGCGTGTCGCGATCCGGGTCGATGATCCGGCCCTCCTCCTCGACGTGGAAGCCGAAGAGGTTGCGGAACTCGATCACGTGGTTGATCACGTCCACCCGGTCGGCGGCGATGATCAGGAAGACCCGGTCGCCCTCGAGCTGCGTGATGTACTTCTGGCCCCGGTTGCGCTCGGAGAGCGAGCTGGCCTTGGGGTTCTCCTCGCCGGTGGCGATGAGCGTCGGGTAGGCCACGACCCCCTTCAGATGACACCAGCTCCCGTGCTCCAGCGCCGAGACGGCCTCCGGGTTCGTCTCGCGCTGCGCCGCGCGCTGACCGATGTCTCCGCACTCCAGCGTGCGCCCGTGGAAGAGCAGGAACGTGGCGCCGGCGGAGAGCCGCGCCATGAGCCCCACGGCCATGATGAACACGGCCACCAGCAGGGCCAGGCGCATCAGGCTGCGGCGCGGCACCTCGGGCGGGGGCTCTTCGCTGTCGAACCACGCCTCGGATTCGGCGTCGGCCTCGGGGGGGGTCTTCTCGTCATCGTCGGGGGGGGGGACGGCGGCCAAGTCGGGAAACTCCGTTCAGGAACTTGGACACCGGATACACCAGGAAGTTTTCCGAGGCATCAACACTCGGCAGCGAACAGCTCTTCGAGCTCCTGGGCGACCTCGTTCTCGTCGCGGCGGGTGGAGAGCGCGAGCTCCTTGACGAGCAGATTGCGGGCCTGGTCGAGCATCTTGCGCTCGCCGTAGCTGAGGTCCTTGTCGGTCTTGAGACGGTACAGGTCGCGCAGGACGCGGGCGATCTCGTGCACGGAGCCCGTCTTGAGCTTCTCCATGTACGCCCGGTAGCGCCGGTTCCAGGTCTTGTCCTCGGGCTTGCGGCCGGCCTCGCGCAGGATCTGGTAGATGTTCGGGACCTCGTCGGGGGCGATCAGCTCACGCAGGCCGACGCTCCCGGCCTTGTGGGTGGGGATCCGGATCGTCGTGCCATTCTCGACCAGGCGCAACGTGTAGACCTCCACCGTGGCGGGCCCGACCTGCATCCGACCGATCTCGGTGATCTGTCCGATGCCCTGGCCTTGGTAGACCGCCATGTCGCCGACAACAAACTGAGTCATCGATGTCTCCCTCCGAATGCGTTCTCCGGTACGAATCGATGCGGCCGCTTCCCTCGAAAATCGCTCCACAAACGGCCGCGGACCCGGAAAACGTGCCCGAGGATGAAACCACGAAAAACCGACCCCTGACAACGGTTATCAATGCGATCGGTCAGGGCCGTGGCAACCCGGCGCCGCCCCGCTTATGGTGCGCGTGTTTTGCGATCGAACGTCGACGATATTCTGGGCCCCGCCGGGGCATTGAGCCTCGCCGAGCCCGGCTTCGAGGTCCGCGAGGGCCAGCGCGCGCTGGCCGCCGCCGTGGCGCTGACCCTGGACGAGGGCGGCGTACTGCTGGCCGAGGCGGGCACGGGCACGGGCAAGACGCTGGCCTATCTGGCCGGCGCGGTGGCGGCGGGCCGGCGGGTGGTGATCAGCACCGCCACCCGGACGCTGCAGGATCAGATCGTCCGAAAGGACATCCCCAGGCTCCAGGCCGCGCTGGGACAGAGTTTCGTGGCGGCGTTGCTCAAGGGCCGGCAGAACTATCTGTGTCTCCATCGGCTCGACGCGGCGCGCGGACTGCCGAAGAGCATGCAGCCGCGGGAGCTGCCCCGCGTCGAGGCCTGGGCGGCGTCGACGACCTCGGGGGACCGCGCCGAGCTGGGCACGCTGCCCGAGGATCATCCGCTCTGGGACGCGCTGACGACGACCTCGGAGACGTGTCTCGGCGGGCGCTGCCCTCTGTTCTCGCGCTGCTGGGTGACCCGCGCGCGCTCGGCGGCGGAGGCGGCCGAGGTCATCGTGGTCAACCATCACCTGTATTTCGGGGATGCCGCGGTCCGCGCCGGCGGTGGTGAACTCCTGCCGCGGCACGACGCGGTCGTCTTCGACGAGGCCCACGCCGTGCCCGAGATCGCCGCGCAGTTCTTCGGGCGGCAGGTGTCGACGCAGCGCCTGAACACCTTCGCGCTGGACCTGCGCACGGCCCTGGACGCCGCCCCGGGCTTCCCCGAGCGCACCGAGGCCCTCGCCGCCCTGCACGCCGTGACGGCGGCGAGCGAGCTCCTGTTCCTGGCCGTGCGGCCCGTGGGCACGGACTCGCCGCGCGTGCCCTGGACCGCCGAGAGCGGGGACGCCGAGACGCACCGCCGCCACCTGGCGCTCGACTCGGCACTCCTGGTGGTCGAGGAGCGCCTGACGGCGGCGGGGGACGCGCCGGGGTTCGAGCCCTTCGCCCTGCTGCGGCAGCGGGCGGCCACGCTGCGCGACGACCTGGCGCTGCTGCTCGACCCCCGCACGCCGGGCTGGGTGTTCTTCCGCGAGGCCCGGGGCGCCTACGTGGCCCTGAGCGGGCAGCCCATCGAGGCCGCGGAGCCCCTGCGGCGGCACGTGCTCGCGCAGGTCGCGTCCGTGGTCTTCACCTCGGCCACGCTCACCGTGGGCGGCACCTTCGACTTCGTGCGGCAGCGCCTCGGCCTGGACGAGGCCGATCAGGGCCTCGAAGAGCGCCCGGTGACCTCGGCGGTGTTCCCCAGCCCCTTCGACTTCGACCGGCAGGCGCGGCTCTACCTGCCCGCGGGCCTGCCGCCCCCGGACGCGCCGACCTACGCGGACGCGCTCGCCGAGCACATCCTGACGCTGACGCGGATGACGGCGGGGCGCGCCTTCGTGCTCTTCACGAGCCACCGCGCGCTCGACGCCATGCACACCCGCCTGCGGCACACCCTGGGTTTCCCGCTGTTCAAACAGGGGGACGCGCCGCGCACCACGCTGATCGAGCGCTTCCGCGAGACGCCCGGAGCCGTGCTCTTCGGCACCTCGACCTTCTGGGAGGGCGTGGACGTGGCCGGCGAGGCGCTCTCGCTGGTGATCATCGACAAGCTGCCCTTCGAGTCGCCAGGGGATCCGGTGCTGCAGGCCCGGCTGGAGCAGTGTCGCGAGCGGGGCGGCAACCCGTTCACGGACATGCAGATCCCCGCGGCGGCGCTGGCGCTGAAGCAGGGCTTCGGGCGGCTGATCCGAACGCGGGCCGACCGGGGCATCGTGGCCGTGATGGACGCCCGCCTGACGACCAAGGGGTATGGCCGCAAGCTGCTCGCCAGCCTGCCGCCGGCGCCCGTCGTGCGGGACCTGGAGGGCCTGACCGCGTGGTGGCTCGCGGGGAACCCGGGCGGCACTCCGAATTGACCCGGGTTCGCGGCGAAGACTAACATGCCCGTTCGCGTGACCCCCCCGGACCCCGGACTCGACCCGCTGGTCGAAGGACCCCGTTGACCCCATGACCGCCCTGGAGGACCTCGGCCCCCTGCTCGACGGCATCGCCGTGCCGCCGCAGCACGACGCGCCCATCCGTTCGGCGGTGAAGGCCCTCGAGTCGGGGCGGGTGGACGACGCTGCCCGGATTCTCGAAGGGGTGAACGCGGTCGACCCGCACCCGGTGACGCAGTGGCTCCTGGGCGTGGCCCATCTGGCCCGGGCGGACGTCTATCGCGCCGCGCCGGCCCTGGACGCGGCCCTCGCGCGCTCGCCGGAGCTGTGGCAGGCCCATCTGGCCCGGGCGCTCGTGCTCGAGGTGCTGCAGGACTTCGAGGCGGCCGCCGAGGCCTTGCGCCGCGTGCTGCAGGTGCGCGCGGAGCACGTGGGCGCCATCGCCGCCCTGGCCCGCTGCTACAACGAGGTCGGCAAGCTCGACCGGGCCGAGGCCCTGGCGCGACGCGGCCTGGAGCTCGCGCCCATGAACGCCGGGCTGCTCAAGGCCCTGGCCGGCACGCTGCGCCGCCAGGAGCGCCATGGCGAGGCCGTGGACGTCCTGCGGCAGTCCCTGACGCTCGCCCCCCAGGACGAACCCTCGGCCGTGGCCCTGGGCGGCTCGCTGCTGCGCCTGTACCGGGCGCCCGAGGCGCAGGCGATCTTCGAGGACGTCCTGCGGCGCAACAGCGAGTCCACGGGCGCGCTGGCCGGCATGGCCGAGGCGCTGCAGGCCGAGGGCCGGCTCTCCGAGGCGCAGGGTTACCTGCTGCGGGCCCTGGCCGCCGCACCGGACCTCGGCTGGCTGCACCTGCTGCACGCCCGCCTGCAGACGCGCATCGGCAACGCGGCGGCGGCGGAGAACTCGGCCAACATGGCCGCCACGCTGGATCCGGGCGAGCCCGAGGCGCTGCGCATCGGCATCTGGGCGTGTCGCGAGCAGCGCCGCTTCGACGCCGCGGCGCTCTACGCCGAGCGGCTCCTCGCACTGGTGCCGGACGACCCCGAGGCCGTGGCCGCCCGGGCGCTCGCCCGCGTGCTGCAGGGCGAGTCGGCGGCGGTGCTCTCCGAGCTCACGCCGCGGCTCAACGGCGAGCGCACGCCCCCGGACATCCTGCTCGCCCTGGGCTGCGCGCAGTTCGCGCTCGGACGCCCGCGCCAGGCGGCGGATCTGTTCGTCCAGGTCCTCCGGCATCGCGAGGGCGACACCCTGGCGCAGCGCCTGGTGGGCTGGGCCTACGAGCTGGTCAACAACCCCACCACCGATGCCCTGACGCTGCTGCGCGTGCGCATCTCCGACCCGGACGTCCAGTCGCTCCACGCGACGACGGCCGCGGGGCACCGCGTCGGGCCCGCCCGCCCGACGGGCTGGGAGAACCAGCGGCCGGTGAACCGCCGCGTCACGGGGGCCATCCAGCCCATCGTCGAGGTCCAGGTCAACGCGCTGCTCTCGCCGGACCGGCCGCCGGGCAGCACGCCCTCGCAGGGCATGCCCATCGTGTCGCGGCTGACGCCCTCGCACGGCATGCCCGTGGTGAACCTGAACGCCCCGAGCCACGGCCACGGCCACGGCCACGGCCACGGCCACGGCGCCGGCACGGGGATGGGCGCGCTGCCCCCCATGCCGCCCACGGACACCCCGCCGGCCCGCCGCGGCAGCACGGGGTCCATGCCGGCCATCGCCGTGATCTCGCCCGCCGAGATGCGCGCCACGCCCGTGCCGCAGCCCGCCGGGCCGCCCTCGGCGCAGGGCCCTTCGCCTCTGGTGGTCGAGGACGACGGCCCCGAATCCCAGGGCGGGGCCGAGCCGGTGTCCGTGCTCACGCAGGTCGGCGAGCGCGAGGTCTCCGAGCTGCGGGAGCTCCTGCGGCGGCTGCACCGCATCGTCACCAGCGACGCCGCGCTGCTCTCCACCGCCGTCGAGGTCGAGCGCCTGAGTCAGGACCTGGACCAGCCCATGGTGCTCGCGGTGCTCGGCCCGCACGGCGCCGGCAAGACGAGCTTCGTGAACGCGCTGATCGGCCGGGAGGTCATCCCGCCGACCACGAGCGCCGCCCACCTGCTGCGCTACGGCCGGCACCCCGTGGGCCGCATCCTGTATCGCGACGGGCGCATCGAGACCGTGCGTTTCCAGGATCTGACCGGCTTTCTGACCTCGAACGCCGCCGAGCTCACGCCGGACGTCGTGCAGCTCGTCGAGATCCTGTACCCGATCGAGGAGCTCACCAAGGCCAGCATCCTGGACGTGCCCGAGACGGCCCTGGAGCGCCGCGACGACCCCCTGCTGGCGGACGCCGACGCGGTGATCTGGCTCGTCGGCGTGGACCAGCCGGCGCACCACTGGAAAGAGGCCGCGCGCTGGCTCGCCGAGCGGCCCATGGACGCCATCGCCATCGTGTCCCGGGTCGAGGGCCACGACTCGACGCAGATCGAGGCGGCGGTGTCTCGGGCCCGCATGGCGCTCGGCGAGCAGGTCGAGGACGTCGTGCCCGTGAGCGCCAAGGTCGCCCTGACGGCGCTGCGCAACGGGAACGTCGAGGAGCTGCGACGGGCGGGCATCGCGCGCCTGCATCGGCTGCTCAAGCGGCAGTTCTTCCTGCGGTCGGCCTGGATCAAGGCCCGCGCCGGACGCGGGCGGGCGCGCAAGCTCCTGGCCCGCGTGGTGGGCCACATCGAGGATCGCCACGCGCTGCTCAGCGACCGCGCCACCCTGCTGGTGGCGCTCGCGGAGCAGGTGGCGCTCGACCGCAACCAGGTCCGCGCGGAGATCGAAGAGGATACGCCGCCGCGCCTGCGCGCCGCCGTCGAGAACGCGGTGGACCTGACGGGGCGGGACCTCGTCGAGATTCTGCGCGAGAACCGCGGCCCCACGGGGCGCGAGCACGTGCTGCGGGCCATCCGCGCGCGGCTCGCCGAGGCCGTGGGGGACGCCGTCGACCGGGTGCGCGAGGCCGTGGACGCCCGGCTCGGGCGGCTCACGGAGGGCTACCTGGACCGGCTCGAGGAGGTCTTCCCGATCTCCGAGGGCTCCCAGCAGGCCCAGCGCATCCTGGGTCTGCGCGGCATCCTGGACAGCTTCCGTCAGGTGCTTCTGGAGCAGAGCTTCGGCCGCTACCTGGCCTACCTCGAGGGCTGGATCGACCAGTCGCCCCTGGAGCTGCTCTTCGAGGCGGACGTCACCGCGCTCGCCGCCGAGACGCTGGGGCAGGTGCTGCGCGTGCGCGGCCTGCGCCTGGACGCCGCGCCGCCGATCCGGCTGACGGAGCTCGCCGAGCCCCTCTTCGAGGGCATCGCCGGCTTCGCCGAGGAGTCGCTGGGTGAGATCCGGGCCGCGTCGGTGCAGCTCAACGAGAGCATGCGCGAGCCGCTGCGCACTGTGAACCTGCGCGACCAGGACACGCCGTGAGGCGGGGGCGCGGACTCACCCTGCTCGGCTGCCTGGCGGCCGTGAGCGCGTGCGCCGGGGGCGACCTGGCCGGCGAGGACGCCGCCGGCTCCATGTACTCCGGCCCGCCGACGGGGGACGCCGCCGGGGTGGTCATCCCCACGCCGGACGCCCTGATCTCGTCGCGCCTGGACGCCCGGGGGATGGACCCCGGGGACGCCGGCCCCGGCGACGCGCGCCCGAGCGGCCCCGACGGCCCGGCCGCGCCCCCCACGGACCCGCCGGACCCGGTGAACCCGGACGATCAGGACGGCGACGGCGCCTCGCCCCCGGACGACTGCGACGACACGAACCCCGCCCGCGCGCCGGGCCTCGTGGAGACGCCGGGCGACGGCTTCGACAGCAACTGCGACGGCCAGGACGACCTCCCCTGCGTGCGGGCCACGGACTGCCCGCCGGCGTGGTACTGCACCAACGATTTCGTGTGTCGCCCCGGTTGCCGCTCGACGGACTGCAAGGACGGCCTGCAGTGCAACTCGCTGGATCGCGTGTGCGTGCCGGACGACCTGGGCCTGAGCTGCGGCCGCGACGCCGACTGCCCCGCCGACCGCTTCTGCCGGTTCTTCACGCCCCCGGGCAGCGAGGCGCTGCACACCACCTGCGAGCTGAACGAGGGCGCCGCGCCCGGAGGGACCGCCTGCACCGAGGACGCCGAGTGCCGCAGCGGCGCGTGTTTCCTGGGCCGCAGTTGCATGGCCCTGTGCCGGGACGCCGCCGACTGCGCGGACGGCTCGGCCTGCGCCTGGGCGCGCATCGTGATCGGGGACACGGAGAACCGCGTGCACCTGTGCCTGGGGCAGCTGCGGGCTTGCGAGCGGCTGAGCGACTGCGGCGCCGGCGAGGTCTGCACCCTGCTGGCCCGCCCGGACGCGCCCCGGGGATTCACGCTGGCCTGCCTGCCCGCTCCCGAGGGGGCCGGCGCGGGTGTCTCCGGCGCCGCGTGCCGGACGGACGACGAGTGCCGTACGGGCATCTGTCTCCAGGACAACACCTGCTTCGCGCCCTGTGGCGACGACACGGACTGCGCGCCGGGCAAGCGGTGTTACGACCCGGGCATCTTCTTCATCGACGACGGCGGCAGCGACCTGACGGCGGACGACGTGCTCACGGGCCTGCCCTTCTGCACGCCGGACACGGGCTCGGACGCGCCCTGCGACGCGCTTCGACGCTGCGCCGAGGGGGAGGTCTGCTCCCCGCGGCGCCGGGCGGACGGCCGCACGTTCGATACGCGCTGTGCGACGGCCGAGGGCCCCGGTGCGGGTGGCGCGCCCTGCATGCAGGACGCCGAGTGCGCGCTCGGGGCCTGCGACGAGGGGCGCTGCGCCGGTGTGTGTTTCGCCGACGCCGACTGCGTGGGGGACACCCGCTGTCTCCAGGGCCGATACATCCTGGACACCCAGGGCACGCCGGATCCCTACGACGACCTGACGGCCGATCTGGGCTTCTGTCGCCCCTGATCGCCACGCATCGTTCGGTCGGGACTTGACGCCCCCAGAGGGGTGATTACCTGTCCTGTGCGAACACGGAACGCCCCTGGGGCCGCCGGACACACCGAGGTCGGGGCCGCCGAACACTCAACCGCGGGCCGCGCCGACCGCCGCGCGCGGACCCTTGTATCCGAGGAGACACCATGCTTTTCCGCCTGGACGACCATGAGCCATTCACCGCCCACTTCGGCCCGATGGAAGACTTCCGTCGACGCTTCGAGCGTGTGTTCGAAGAGCTCGATCGCGAGTGGAAACCCGCGCGGGCGGCCGCGCCGCTGTTCGCCGACCGCGGCGATGCCATCGAGCTGACCGCCGATCTGCCCGGCGTGGCCGAGAGCGATCTGTCGCTGACGCTGAATCAGGACGTGCTGACACTCGGTGTCAAACGCGTGGTGGCCGGCCCCGAGGGCTACCGCCCGCATCGGCAGGAGCGCGCAGGCTTCCAGGCCACGCGCAGCTTCGCGCTGCCCTGCCGCGTCGACCCGGAGAAGGTCCGCGCCACGATGGAGAACGGTGTGTTGACCGTGCGCCTGGCCAAGGCGCCCGAGAGTCAACCGCGCCGTGTGAGCGTGAACGTCGCCTGAACCCCGCACATCACTCGAATCCAAGGAGAACACATCATGCAGACCCAGGAAGCCACCCGGAAGCCGCGTCACGAGTCCCGCAGCGAGGCCGTGCAGACGCTGCGCCCCATCGCGCCCCCCGTGGACATCTACGAGAACGAGCAGGAGCTCCTGCTGCTCGCCGATCTGCCCGGCGTGACCCGCGAGGCCATCACCGTGCAGTTCGAGCCCGAGAAGCTCACGTTCGAGGCCGCCCGCGTCGTCGGCGACCAGACCGTGCAGTACAAGCGCGTCTTCACGGTGGCGCCCATCTTCGACGCGGACCGGATCTCGGCCTCGTACGAGCGTGGGGTGCTGCGCTTGACCCTCGGCAAGTCGGCGGCGGTTCGCCCTCGCCAGATCCCCGTGACGAGCAGATGATGAAGGTCGATTCCGAGTCGCCGCGATCAGTTGGTACCGGCCATCCTCGAAGATACGGCCGGACCCCCCACACCGCCAGCTGATCGCGGCACCTTTCCCCTCGGCCGGCCGCCGCGCTACGCTGCGCCGCCATGGAAACCCCCGACCCCCGCAGCACGCGCGCGGCCCTCGCCGCCTGGAACGCCGAGAAGGCCGAGAACCACTTCACCGCGGACACGGACCTGCAGCGCACGTTGCGGCACCACCTGGGCGCCGCGGAATACGACGCGGCCGCGCCGGGCCTGGCGAGCTTCGGCGCCGAGAGCGCCGTGGAGCTCGACGCCCTCATCCGCGAGAACAACCGCGACGAGCACCTGCCGCAACTCCGGCGTTGGGACGCCATCGGGCGCCGCACCGAGCAGGTGGTCTTCCACCCGGACTACCTGGAGATCGGCCGGCGCATCTACCGCACGGGCGTCATCGCCCGCTACGCCGAGCCCGGGCACGACCGCTTGCAGATGGCCTACGCCTACCTGGTCGGGCAGCACGGCGAGGGCGGCCACCTGTGCCCCCTGGCGTGCACCGCGGGCATGGTGAAGATCCTGCAGGCCCGGGGGGACGCCGAGCTCAAGGCCCGGCTGCTGCCCGGCCTGCTGCACTGGGACCGCGCGGATCCCGCGCACTTCCACGCGGCGCAGTTCCTCACGGAGATCCAGGGCGGGTCGGACGTGGGCACCAACGTGGTCTCCGCGCGGCAGACGCCGGACGGCTGGCGGGTCACCGGCGAGAAGTGGTTCTGCTCGGTGATCGACGCCGACCTTTACCTGCTCACCGCCCGGCCCGAGGGCGCGCCTGCGGGCACGGCGGGCCTGGGCGCCTTCGTGGTGCCGCGGCTCCTGCCCGACGGCAGCCCCAACGGCGTCTTCGTGCGCCGCCTGAAGTACAAACTCGGCACCCGGAGCATGGCCAGCGGCGAGGCGGACTTCATCGACGCCGTGGCCTGGCCCGTGGGGGACGTGCCCGGCGGCTTCAAGCCCGTCGTGGAGATCGTGCTGAACACGAGCCGGCTCTACAACGCCGTGGGCGCGTGCGGCTTCATGCGCCGCGCCGAGCTCGAGGCGACGACGTATGCCCGCCACCGCACGGCCTTCGGGCAGAGCATCGACCAGTTCCCGCTCGTGCAGCGGTCGCTCGCCATGCTGCGGCGGGAGCGGCGCCTGGCCGTGTCCGGCACGTTCGAGCTCGTGGCGCTGACGGACCGCATCACGCTGGGCACGGCCACGGAGGACGAGCGCCAGACGTTCCGGCTCGTGGTCAACATGAACAAGTACTGGACCTCGATCCGGGCCACGGCGGCCATCCACGAGGCCATCGAGGTCCTCGGCGGCAACGGGGCCATCGAGGACTTCTCGGTGCTGCCGCGGCTGTGGCGCGACTGCATCGTGCTCGAGTCCTGGGAGGGCACGCACAACGTGCTCGCCGCACAGGTGCTCAAGGACCTGCACCGCTACCGGCTGCACGAGGCCTACTTCCGGCACCTGGAGCGACTCGCCGGCACCGAGGCGACCCGCGCTCGCATCGCCGAGGATCGTCAGGCCCTCGGGGACGTGCTCGCCGCGCCGCCCGGGCCCGCCTCCGTCGCGATCCGCGACTTCATCGACCACACGATGGTGACCTGGCAGACGGCCTGCTGTGAAGCCGAGGAGAAGACCCGATGACCACCGATCTCTGGATGCTCGTGCTCTTCACGCTGTGGGGGCTCGTGCTCATCTACATCCCGGCGACGGGGCGGCTCCTGAAGGCCGGCGTCGGCTGGGGCCTGGGCAATCGGGACGGCGCCCGGCCCGAGTTCCCCGCCTGGGTGGGGCGCGCCGAGCGGGCGCAGAGCAACCACGCCGAGAACTGGCCGCTCTTCGCCGCGGCCGTGCTCATCGTGCACCAGGCCGGCAAGGGGGACGACGTGAGCGCGGTGGCCTGCCAGGTGTTCCTGGGGGCCCGCATGGCCCACGGACTGCTGTACCTCGCCGGCGCGATCGGCGCGCGCACCCTGGCCTACTACCTGGGCGTGGGCAGCATGCTCACGGTGTACTCGCGTCTGCTTTTCTGACCTCGCCCGTCAGCGAGATGCCCATCCGGTCCTCGAACACGCTGAGGTCCGCGCCGCGCAGATCGGCCAGCGTCGTGTGGCGCGCCCAGTGGGTCGTCGCCGTCTGCAGGCGCGTCCAGGCGTTGTGCAGCGGGCAGGGTTTGGTGGCGTTGCATTGGTGCCAGCCGAACGCGCAGTCCCCCAGAACCAGGGACACGTTGGCGGCGGCGAGCACGGCCTCCAGCGTGATCTGATCGAGCGGGCGCGCGAGCGCGAAGCCGCCCCCGTGGCCCTTCTGCGAGTGGATCAGGCCCGCCACCACCAGGTGCCGCATGAGCTTGGACAGGTAGTGGGGCGGGATCGCCGTCGGCACGGCGAGGTCGCGCGCCCGGATGGCCGCGCCCTCGGGCAGGTTGGCCATGTAGGCCATGGCGCGTAAGGCGTACTCCGCGGTCTGAGTCAGGCGCATGGTCGGTGGCTCGCGGGCGTGATCAGGCCTGGGGGGCCGGCGGGGGGTCGAGCAAAAGGTGGATCTCCGCGTTCACGAGCCCGGCGAAGGGCGCCATGATGGCGTCCATCGTCGCGCGGTCCGGCACGTTCACGACGGAGTACGAGCCGGTCCGGTCGGCGAGGATGAAGTCCGCTTCGAGCTTCACCCCTTCCGGCATGCCGGTGTAGAATTGGTTGGCCGCGGCGTAGAGACGCGCGGTCTCCTCGGGCGACAGATTGGGGCGTTGGTGGCTGACGACGATGTAGCGCATATGACCGTATGTTAATGGACAATTGCGTCCATTGAAAGAAGTATTTTTCCCGACATCTACGGAAACCGCCGCCGTATTTCTTGAACCGCCGGCCCCGTTGGGGGCATGGTTCCGCGCTCGAAAGTCCCGGAACACGCGGCGACACGGGGTTGTCGCCGTCAGGAGGTTGCACATGCGCTGTCGCACGCTCGCTCTGCTCGCCGGTCTGAGCACGACCGCCGTCGTCGCCGGCTTCGGCTGCGAGGACGGTCCGAAGCAGATCTTCTCCCCCAACGAGGGGGACCCGGCGTCCCAGAACGGGTTGGATGACCCCACCGCCGTCACGCCGGCCGGCACCAAGACGTTCGACTCCGACGACGAGAACTTCGACAACACCGGCCGAGGCAAGTTCTGCACGGTCGAGGCGAACGAAGATCTCGTCAAGCGGATGGTCAAGGAGCCCATCGTCCCCAACGAGTCGATCGGCGGCGTGCCCATGTGGACGCCGGACAACCGCCCGATGCACGCGGACGAGCTGCTCCAAGAGGGCAAGTGGTGCGACCCGGACATCTACGCCGACGGCTTCGTCTGGGGCCCCCTGCAGGAGGTCGTGTTCCTCTTCGATCAGGAGACACGCCTGATCGTGCAGGAGCTGGCGCTCTCGCAGTACCAGGGCGCGCTCTCCGGTGAGTACACCGGCCTGAAGGCGGACGGCACCACGGGCAAGATCCCCGTGAGCCTGACGCTTCGCAACCGCATCACGGTGGACGGCCAGGAGCTCGACCAGTACGCCGCCCGCGGCGAGGAGGCCGAAAAGCCCCGCGCCTGGGTCAACCCGAAGAACGTCAACGCGATGTACCGCATGGTCCGCGAGACCTTCTTCGGCGACGAGCCCTTCGCCGAGGATTTCGACTGCAAGGCCGCCAAGGTCTGCGACGTCATCTTCCTCTCGGAGCGGGTCACCCGCATCGACATCACGGACTCGGGCATGATCATCGTGCTCCAGCCCGAGGGTCAGGTGCAGGCCATGTCGACCTTCCCGGTCCGCGTGGCGCCCTTCGAGCGTGAGACCGCGGTCGAACTGGGGAGCGAGACCGCCTTCGCGCCCCACTTCGCCAGCGTCAACCGCCCCGAGTGCGACATCTCGCTGCTCGACGACCTGAACTACGGTCAGTTCCGCGAGCGCTGCATCGGCAACGGTGAGAACAGCGAGAAGGCCCTGCAGCGCGCCGGCTTCAACGTGCACGGCCAGCGCGACGGCGTGGACGTCGAGTTCAACGGCGCGACCTTCACCTTCAAGCGCAACATGCGCGCCGACGGCACCGCGGTCCTCAAGGACGGCGAGCGCCCCTCGGACGGCGACAGCCTCCGCGGCTTCTCCTTCGTCCGCGGCCTGAGCGCGCCCGTGGCCGAGTTCCGCCCTCGGACCATCGCCCAGGCCTTCAAGGCCAAGCTCGAGCAGCGCATCCACGAGGCCGTGAACGCCCCCGCCGTCGGTGGTGGCGCGGGCCCGGACGCCGGCGCCCCCGTGGAGCTCGACGCCGCCGTGGTCGCCACGCCGGACGCCGCCGCCGCCACGCCGGATGCCGCCGTCGAGCCCGTCGCGCCGGACGCCGCGGTGGCCCCCCCG
>CAINDO010000155.1 GCA_903847385.1 uncultured Myxococcales bacterium | reverse complement strand
TGGCGTCCGAGGACGCGACCGTCCCCGACCCGGACGCCGGCCCCATCGGTCCCCCGGCCTGCGCGGACTCGGACCTGCCGGTGCAGGCGTTCATCGTCCCCCAGGGACCGGACGCGCCCGACGGCCCGCCCGCCGACCAGTTCGGCCCGTTCCGACACCAGCTCGCGCGCGACTTCGCCGCCACCCTGCTGGACGGCACGGAGTTCCGCCTGAGCCGCCACTGGAACGGCTGCGAGAGCTACGTGTTCCTCACGGACACGATCCCGCTCTCCGACGCCGTCGGCACCGCCGCGTGGTCCCAGGACATCGCCGATCTGATCGGGCGCTCGCCGCGCAACGTGAACTACATCTTCGTCTCGCGGTCGCTGTCGGAGAACTCGGCCCGCGAGAGCGTGGGCCGGGTGCAGGCGCAGGTGGACACGGTGCTTCAGGGCATGTCCGAGGAGGACGCCGCGCACTGGCGCACCCACCTGCTCCTCGTGGCGGAGCCCGCCGCGAACATCTCGGGCTGGGTCAAGTCGGCGCTGCGCGGCCACGGTATCCGGGGCATGGCCATCGACCGGTTCCAGCGCGTGCGCGGCGTCGGGTCGATGGCGGACGTCGTCCGCTACGATCAGGCCGCGGCGAGCGCGGGCGGCTGGCCGTGGACCAACAACATCGCGTACGCCGCCTACGAGGCGCGCCACTTCAACTTCGAGGCGAACCGGGCCGCGCGCATGTCCGGCGAGACCGTCACCGAGGTCTCCCTCTTCGCCGGCGAGACCGTCGCCGGGTTCCAGGACGTCGAAGTCGACCTGCCCGACGCGGACGCGATGGCCGGGTTCGACACCTTCGAGGTCGAGGTCGAGCAGCGCTGCCCCAACGGCGAGCCCGCCGAGGTGGGCAACTGCGGCGCGTGGGACTACCTGGCGTACCTTTGGCTCTCCGAGGGCCCCGAGGGCATGGAGCAGCGCACGGAGCTGGCGCGGTTCATCACCAGCTACCACCGTGAGACGCACTGGGTCGTCGACGTGACCCCGATGCTCGCGCTCCTCAAGGAAGGTGGGCACCGCAAGTTCCGCTGGGAGTTCGCGCCGGAGTGGAACACGCAGCCGACCGCCACCTGGCTCAAGCTGCGCTTCTCCAACCGCGGCAAGGGGTTCCGGCCGGACACGGTCATCTCCGTCGCCACGGGCGGCGCGTTCAATGCCATGTACAACGCCGGCCGCATGCCCGTGTCGGCGGACATCCCCGCGGACGCGCAGCGTGTCGAGCTCTACGCCGTCACGACGGGTCACGGCGCCGAGACCAACCAGTGCGCGGAGTTCTGCGACCATCAGCACGCCTACACGGTGAACGGGCGCGAGCACTTGCAGGGGTTCCCCGAGGCGCAGGTCCCCGACGGCTGCGTGGACATGGTCGACCGGGGCATGACCCCCAACCAGTACGGCACCTGGTGGTTCGGCCGCGGCGGCTGGTGCCCGGGCATGCAGGTCGACCCCTTCGTGGTCGACGTGACGGACGAGGCGCCGGCCGGCAGCACGGCCGAGGTGACCTACGAGGGCCGGTTCGCGGGCCGCGCCCCGCCGCCCGATGGCAGCGGCAACATCGCGCTGAACGCCTGGCTGGTCATCTACCGCTGAGCCGGGGGCCCCGGCGCCGCGCGCGTTGAACGCAGGGGTGGCTTCCGCATAGGATGCCGCCCGATGAAACACCTCAAGCGCTGCCCCACCCTCTCCCTCGCGGTCGTCCTCGCCTGCACCGCCGCGACCACCGCTCTGACCGCCTGCGACACGGGCGGAGGCGGCGGTGGCTCGACGACGACGGACGCCGGCCCCGCGGGCGGGAACGGCGGCAACGGGGGCGCCCCCGCCGGCGGCGAGTCCGGCGGTGGCTCCGGCGGCGGCCCGGTCGGCGG
>CAINDO010000154.1 GCA_903847385.1 uncultured Myxococcales bacterium | reverse complement strand
CCGACGCCACGGCCAACGGCGGCGCGACCCCCGACGCCACGGCCAACGGCGGCGCGACCCCCGACGCCACGGCCAACGGCGGCGCGACCCCCGAGCCCGACGCCGCCGCGAACGTGAACGACGCCGCCGCGAACGTGAACGACGCCGCCGCGCCCACGGCCGACGCCGCGCCGTCCGAGATGGATGCGGCCACCCCCGACGCGGCCCTGCCCGTCGAGGTCGGCGAGCCCGTCGTCCCGCAAGCCGTGGCCCTCATCGATCTGAACACCGCCTCGATGCGGCCGATGGAGGTGCGCTTCGACCGCGGCATCCCGACGACCGTACGGGTCGACGTCCCGGTCGCCCCCGAGCCGAACGGCGACACGCTGCTGCAGGGCCTCGAGTTCCTCTCCCGCTTCAAGGACGTCTACGGTCTGCGCGACCCCGTGGAGCAGTTGTATCTCGACCGCAAGACCACGCGGGGCGACGACGGCCTGCAGCACCTGTACTTCCGGCAGCGCCACCAGGGTCTGCCCGTGTTCGGCGCCGCGCTCAACGTGCAGTTGGCCGGCGACCACGTGCGCATGACCCATGGCCACTGGCTGCCCGATCTGCCTCCGTTCCCCGCGCCGATGCTCGATGGCCCCGGCGCCATCAACCGCGCCATCGGGCCCCTGGGCGGCACGCTGCGCACGATGGGCAAGGCCGTCCGCGGCATCGTGGACGCGGAGAACGACCCGGCGGCGCCCGCGGATCCCCGGCAGGTCTATCGCGTGACGCTGGTCGGCGCGGACGAGGCCGGCGAGCGCGGCATGTGGATCTACTACCTGGACGCGGACACCGGCGCCGTCGTGAAGCGCCTCACCCAGATCATGGACGTGGGCGAGTGGAAGGATCTCGACGTCCAGACCGCCAACGGGACCGACAGCGACACGTGCTGGCTCGGGCCCTCGGAGACCGACGACGACTACTGGTTCACCGAGGACGGCCCCGACGGCTACGACCCGGCCACCGACACCTACGGCGACGGGCAGCGCGGCTACGACCTGGGCCACGCCATCCTGGACTTCTTCGAGGCCGAGTTCGGCCTGCGTTCGTACGACGGCAGCGAGAGCCAGTTCGAGATCGTGACCAACGTGGGCCAGGGGTACTCGAACGCCTCGTTCGTGAGCCCCTGTGACCTGATCAAGGCCGGCTACACCTGGGTTCAGGACGACCTGCTGACCCACGAGTTCACCCACGGCATCGACGTGCACGCCGAGGATCTCGACTACGAGAATCAGTCCGGCGCGCTCGACGAGAGCTTCGCCGACGTGTTCGCGTTTCTGTTCGATCCCGCGAACACGACCTTCGGCGAGGATCTCGACCCCGCCGTGACCGGCCGGCGCCCGCCCTTGCGCGACCTCGCCAACCCCCCGGCCTTCATGGATCCGGATCACATGACCGCCGCCGCCAGCGGCGATGGCGTCGGCCTGCGGACCATCGCGGCGAACAACCCGGCCAACTGCAGCACGGACCCGGACCAGTGCAACGACCAGGGGTTCGTGCACACGAACAGCGGCATCCCCAACAAGGTCGCCACGCTGCTCGTCCTCGGCGGGCAACACACCGGCCGCATCGTCGAAGCCATCGGCCCCGACAAGGTCGGCAAGCTGTACATCTCCGTGCTGCGTGACGGCGTGTCGAGCGACACCTCGTTCGGCGAGGCGCGGGATCTGTTCGTCGAGCGCGCGCAGTATTGGGTCGAGACGGGCCACGCGGGCTTCGGCCCGAACGACCTGTGCCAGGTGCGCAACGCCTGGGCCTCCGTGGGCATCGGCGAGAGCGGCGGCGACGCCGACTGCGACGGGCAGACGGACGGCGCCGACGCGGACAACGACCGCGACGGCGTGCCGGACGCCCAGGACAACTGCCCGAACCTGATGAACTGGGGCCAGGGCGACCTGGACACCGATGGCATCGGCGACGAGTGTGACGCCGACCTCGACCGCGACACGGTCCCCAACGTGATCGACAACTGCCCGCGCGTCAGCAACATCAACCAGGCCGACGCCGACGCCAACGGCGTGGGGGACCTGTGTGACGACGTGGATCGCGACGGTGTCATCGCGTCCAGAGACAACTGCCCGGCCATCGCCAACTGGGACCAGGCCGACCTGGACATGGACGGCGAGGGCGACGCCTGTGACGACGACTGGGACGGCGACGTGCGAACCAACGACGTCGACAACTGCCCCCTGGTCAGCAACATCAACCAGCAGAACGCCGATCAGGACGCCTTCGGCGACGCCTGCGACAACTGTGTCGCCGTGTTCAACGACAGCCAGGCGGACTGCGACGGCGACGGCCGCGGTCAGGCCTGCGAGCCCCCCGGCGATCCGGAGACCTTCCTGCCGGTGGACTGCGACCCGTCGTTCGGGATCCAGTTGGTGCAGGTGACCGTCCTCCCGGGGGATCTGGTCACGCTGCCCGCCTGCAACGGCTGCGACCTGGACAACCGCTTCGAGAGCGTCATGAACGAGGTCACCGTGGCCCTGCCCCCCGGCCAGACCATCAGCGTCGTCGACGAGCGCGGGTTCCGCCTCGGCGACGTGCGCGACGTGCCCAGCGCGTTCGGCGGCGTGCACGAGATGGTCGCCACGTTCCCCGCCCGCTCCGGCGCGGCCTACTTCGAGCCCGGGGTCAGCGGCGGCGCGGGCTACGCCGGCCGGCAGTACTTCCTGCAGGTCAGCCCCGGCCTGGGCGGCGTGGGCGCGGCCTTCGACATGAACGTGCAGATGAACTCGTTCGAGGCGCCCTGAGGCGGAACGGGCCCATGCCGGCCCATCACTCTGCGCCGCGCTCGGAATCCGGCCGGCACACGCCCGAGTCGGGCCAATCCGGGGCGTGGCAGTAGGCGCCCGGCTCACACGCGGCGTCACCGGCGTCCGGGACGCAGGCCGACCCGACCGTCGTGCCGATGGCCACGCAGACGCTGTCGATGTCGGGTTCCACCGTATAGGGGCACAGGCTCCCCGGTCGGCACTCCCCATCCAGCGTGCAGTGGTCGCCGACCTCGAGCGAACCCCAGCGCGCGCACACCCCGACCTCCCGTTCGTCCCGGACGTCCTCGACGAAGCAGAACTTCGTGTCGTCGACCGTGTCGTGCCCCGTCCGCGCCTGGCACTCGCCGTCCCAGGCGCAGCGCTCGCCGAGCGCCGGGGGCGCGGCGCAGTGCCCATCGCTGGGGCCGCCGTCCGGGTCGTAGTGGACGTCGAGACACACGAGACCCGTGAGGCACTGCGAGGTGACGACACACGCTTCGCCGCGCGCCGCCAGGCGCTCACACCGCCCCGTTCCGGCCGGGTGCGGCTCGGGGTCGGGGACGCAACACACGCCGTCCGCGTTGCAGTCGCAGCCGGTCACGCTCGTCCCGGTGGACCATCGGCAGGCTTCGTCGTCGGCGCAGTCGGCGTCCGCATCGCACGTCGGGGTCGGCATCGACCCGTCACGCTCCGGCTCCTGCTCATCACGGGCCTGCTTCGACTCGTCACAGGCCGACAGGAACACCGGCGCCGCGAGGAGCGCCAGGACGAAGCGGCCTCGGGCGCGGCGGCCGGAAGTGCGTAAGCGAAACGCGGACATGGGCCCACGATGACGCCGCGTGCACCGGGCGTCAACGCGTCCGGACCGTGACAGCGTCCCCCCGGCTGTCGTACATCTGCACCACGACCGTCCCCCGGGAGTCTTCATGTCTCGCCCCACCCGCGCCTTCACCCTCGCCGCCCTCGGCCTCCTCGCCTGCACACCCGCGGACTCGTCGAGCAATACGAACGCCGACACCGGCGCCCCCGCCCCGCCCACCGCCGGCCCGCAGCTGCCCGATGGCGGCGGCCCCGCGCCGGACGCGGCCCTGACGCTCCTCGACGCCGAGCGCCTCGACACGGGCGCCTCGACGCCAGACCTCGCGGTGGTCGACACGGACGCCGCGCCGACCGGCGACGCCGAGGTGCACTGCGCCCCAGGCATCCCGGCGGGGTGCGTGGACCGTGCGATCCAGCGCGTCTGCGCCGACGACGGCAGCCGCTACCTCGAGGTCCACTGCCCCCTGGGCGCCGCCTGCCGCGCCGGCGAGTGTGTCTCGGACTGCCAGGTCGAGGGCAAGGATCCGGCCTACATCGGCTGCACCTACTGGAGCCTGGACCTGGACAACTACCCGGATCCCTTCGGAGATCCCTCCGCCGTGCCCCACGCCGTGGTGCTCGGCAACGCCAGCGCGGCGATCGCCACCGTGACCATCACCCGCACGGACGGCGTGAACCTGCTCGACGGCCAACTGTCGATCCCGCCGGGCGAGGTCGCGGTCTACACGTTCCCCCGGCTGGACGTGGACGGCAGCGGGATCACGAACCGGTCCTTCAAGATCCAGTCGGACTGGCCCATCGCGGCGTACCAGTTCAACCCGCTCAACAACGTCGGCGTGGCCAGCAACGATGGCACGGTCCTCCTCCCCGCCGAGGCGCTGGGCCGCGAATACTACGCCGTGACCTGGCCGACCTCGCCCGTGCCCATCGGCAACCTGCCCCCGCAGCACGGCTACTTCACGGTGCTGGCGACCCGCCCCGGCGTGACGACCGTGCAGGTCACGGTCACGGGCGACGTCGAGGCCGGCGACGGCGTGCCGGCCATGGCCGCCGGCACGACGCAGACCTTCATGCTCGAAGAGGGCCAGGTGCTCAACATCGAGGCGGACGGCTCGAACCTGTTCAGCGGAAATCTGGATCTGACCGGCTCCCACATCGTGGCCGACCAGCCCGTCGCGGCCTTCGGCGGCCACGAGGAGGCCGTCGTCGGCGATGGCTGCTGCGCCGAGCACCTGGAGCACCAACTGTTCCCGGTCGAGACGTGGGGCCTGCACTACCTGGCGGCCCACAGCGAGCCGCGCGGCGGGTCGACGGACGTGTGGCGCATCGTCGCCGCCCAGGACGGCACGACCGTGCAGACCCTGCCGCCGCAGGGGGACGCCGGGCAATTCACGCTGAACGCGGGCGAGTGGCGCGAGATCGGCGCCGCCGACTCCTTCGAGGTCACCGCCGACAAACCAGTGTCCGTCGCACAGTACCTCGCCAGCCAGGGGGCCACGACGGACGGCCTCGGCGACCCCAGCCTGATCCTGGCCGTGCCCGTTGAGCAGTTCCGCACGAGTTATCTCATCCTCACGCCCGCCGATTACACCGAGGACTGGCTGACGGTGATTCGACCCCTGGGCTCGACGGTGTTCCTGGACGGCGAGGCCCTGCCCGACGGTCTGTTCACGCCCGTCGGCGCGGGGGACTTCGACTTCGCCTGGGTGCCCGTCGACGACGGCCCGCACACGCTGCTGGGCGAGGCGCCCTTCGGGCTCGTGGCCATGGGATACTCCCAGGCCGTGTCTTATGGTTACGCCGCGGGCCTCGACCTGCGGCCCCAGCATCCGGGGCTCTGACGATGACACGCGGATCTCACCTCTGTCTGTTGTACGTGTCCCTCTCGACGGTGGCCTGCGGCAGCGGCGGCGCGCCCGGCGGGATCGGCGGGAGCGAAGGCATCGGCGGGAGCGCCGGCGGCGCGGTCGCCACGCCGGACGCGAGCGCGGGCGGTGCCCCGGGGCCGGGGCCGGACGCTGCGGTCGTCGTGACACCGGACGCTGCGGTGGTCGTCACTCCGGACGCGGCGGTGGTCGTCACGCCGGACGCAGCGGTCGTCGTCACCCCGGACGCCGCCGTCGTCGTCACCCCCGACGCCGCGATCGTCGCGACCCCCGACGCCGTGATCGTCGCGACCCCGGACGCCGCGGTGGCCCCCCCCGAGCCCGACGCCGCGGTGGTCGTCACCCCGGACGCCGCGCCGGTCATCACCCCGGACGCCGCGGTCGTTCCCCCCGAGCCGGACGCCGCCGTCGTCCCGCCCGCAGACCCCTTCGCCGGGAGCTCCGACGAGTTCGACGACGCCGCCACGCTGCGCGCGCGCTGGCAGATCCGCCACGAGGTCGAGAACACACCGCCGCAGTTCACGCTGTTCGACATCGACCAGAGCAACGACGGCCAGCTCACGATCCAGCCCACGGTCTCGGGGTGGTACGGCACCTCGACGGGGCCGTATCTGTATCAGACCGTCCGCGGTGACATCCTGCTCGAGACCTCGCTGGTGGCCGGGCGCGTGGGTCTGGTGGACATCCCGCCCACGCAGCCCTTCAACTCCGGCGGCATCGTGCTGCGCGACCCGGTCCACGGCCCCGGCGCCGACAACTGGGTCATGGTGAACATCGGCCATCAGGCGCAGTTCGTGGGCACCGAGACGAAAACCACCACGGACTCGGCCTCGGTCCTGCTGCTGGACGACGCGCCCCACCGGGGCCGCCTGCGCCTGTGTCGCGTGGGCACGACCTATGTGATGGCGCGGTTCCTGAGCAACGACGCCGGCTGGCGCGAGATCCGTCGCTACGAGCGCCCGGACCTGCCCGACGAGGTCCAGCTCGGCCTGGTGACGAACGGCTGGAACAGTCAGGGCGAGCGCCCCAACGCCAACGTCGCCCCGGATCTGTACGCCCGCTTCGACTACGCGCGCTTCCGCCGGCCCGTGGACCTGGCCGACTGCCTCAGCGAGCCCTGAGAGGGCCGGCGGGCCCGCCCGGGCTCAGGGAATCTCGCAGCCGCGCGGGAAGAAGTCCTCGTCCACCGCGCCGTCGCAGTCGTTGTCGATGCCGTCGCAGAACTCCCGGGTCGACTGGAAGTCGCAGACGGTCACGCCGTCGAAGCAAGCCCAGTTGCCGAAGCGGCAATCCGGGGCCGGGTTCCCCGTGTCGCAACCCTCCCCCGCCATGGGGAACGTCTCGTCGGCCCGGCCGTCGCAGTCGTTGTCGATGGCGTCGCACGTCTCGTCGCTCGGCGAGCCGGGGCGTCCGGTGCACGTGAACTGCCCGTTCGAGTCGCACACCACGACGCCGTCCGCGTAACACGCGCCCTGGCCCACGCCGCAGGGCGTCCCGACGCCCGTGAAGTCCTCGTCGGCCCGGCCGTCGCAGTCTTCGTCGAGGCCGTTACAGACCTCGGGGCCGCCGCCCGCCGAGAGTTCGCAGACGAACTGCCCGTTTCGACACACGGTCGGCCCCTCCACCCGGCACGCGCCCTCGCCCGCGCTGCAGGCGGGCCCCTGCAGACCCTCGTCCACGGCGCCGTCGCAGTCGTCGTCCTCGGCATCGCAGACCTCGTCCGTGGCCACGACGAGATCACGGCAGGGGCTCCAGACTCCCTCCGGCAGACAGACCCGACTGCCGTGGCGACACACACCCACGCCGTCCTCACCGGGGGGCGGCACGAGACATCGCCGCAGATTGCCGGGCGAATTGCAGCCTTCGCAGCCCGGCAGATCTTCGTCCACGCGGCCGTCGCAGTTGTTGTCGCGGCCGTCGCAGATCTCGGCGGCGCCCGCCGGCGCGCAGGCGCCGAACACACCGCCCTCACAGCGGGCGATGCCATCGGGGCACGGCCCGCCGGGGATCTGGCACGGCGCGAGAATCACGCCCCCGCCCGGGGCCTCGTCCGTCGCGCCGTCACAGTCGTCATCACCGCCGTTGCAGACCTCGTCCGCCGGCGCGCCGGGGGCGGCATCGCACACCGCGCCGACGCCGACACACACCACGGCCCCGCCGCGGGCACAGGCGCCCGTGCCCACGGTGCAGGGCCCGCCGACGCCGAAACCCTCGTCCACGCGGCCGTCGCAGTCGTCGTCCCGGCCGTCGCACCGCTCGTCCACGGGGGAAACCGGCGGCGCGCGACACACCAGATTCCCCGAGCCCGGGTCGCAGCCGGTCACGCCGTCGCTGCGGCAGGCGCCGCTCTCCACCGAGCAGGGCGCGCCCACGCCGGGCAGGGCGTCGTCCACCGCGCCGTTGCAGTCGTCGTCCAGGCCGTTGCAGACCTCGCCGGTGGGGCGCACCTCGCCCTCGCATCGACCGAAGGTGCTCGTCGACCCATCGCAGACCTGCTCGCCGGCGCGACACAGGCCCACCCCGGCCGTCCCCTCGGGGCCGGCGTAACACCCGCGGCGCTCGTCGGCCGCGCAGCCGCACTGGCCGGCGTCCTCGTCGATCTGTCCGTCGCAGTCGTCGTCCACGCCGTCGCAGACCTCGCCGAAGGGCAGCACCTGCCCGCGGCAGGCGCCCCAGGCCGCGCCCTCGCAGCGCTGGAACCCCGCGAGACAAGGCCCCACGCCCTCCGTCTCGATGGGACCGTCGTAACAGACCTGAATCGCCGGGTGGCCGGCGCCGTCGTCGTCGATGGCACCGTTGCAGTCGTCGTCCAGGCCGTTGCAGTCCTCGCGGGCGGGCGCCTGCTCACCCTCGCAGGGCCCCGGCGCGCCGGCGACGCACCGCTGCACGCCGCCGTGACACATGCCGCGGCCCAGCGTCTCCGCCGGGCCGCTGTAACACACCGCCGACAGATCGCCCTCGTCGGCGGCGCCGTCGCAGTCGTCGTCCAGGCCGTTGCACTGCTCGGGGGCGGCGGTGCAGGGCACGTCCGGGCCGGACGGGCCGACGTCGTCGGCGCTCGCGACGCCGCCGTCGACGGAGAGGCCGCCATCCCGGGTGACGCCGCCGTCGGGCGACACGGCCATCTCCGCGTCCGGGGCGCCCGGCCGGGCATCCCGTGTCCGCGCGTCCGTCGCGCTCGCCAGGTCACCACCACCGCCGCCGCCGCCGGCGCCACCGCCCGCCGCGTCCGGCGACACACCCGTCGGGCCGGCGTAGGCGGGCAGGTCGCGCTCGGGCACGGAGAGACAGCCGGCGAGGCCGGCGGCCGCGAGGACCGTGGACAGAGCGCGGCGCGCCATCAGAACCTCACCGAGAGCGGCGCGTCCGCCGCCACCGCCGGAGTGGACTCCGGGCTCGACGGGGCGCGCAGGAACAACCACGTGCTCAAGCCCACCAGCGCCAGGCCGGTCACGCCCAGGCCGAGCGCGAGCGCGCGGTCGAAGCGGGCGTCGTCGTCGTGGCCGCGCACCGCGGCCCGCGCGGCGGTGTAGTCGGCCTGGGTCTGCGCCGCGGCCATGTCCTTCACCGCGGAGTCGCCCTGGTCGAGCGCGGACAGGGCGCTGGCGTAGAAGAAGCCACTGCCGGCGAGCGTGAGCGCCGCGCCCCCGGCCACGACCCAGGGCCAGGGGCCGCGGCCGGCGCGGGGCGCGGTGGCATCGGCGACGCCGGGGGCCTCGAGGGGCACCGTGACGACCCGCGCCTCCCCGGGGTTCAGCGACAGCTCCGTGCGCCACAGGACCTCGGCGCCCTGCATCACCCGCACCCCGTGGGCGCCGGGCGTGAGCGCGCCCTCGGCCCGGGGCGCGGCCCCGAACGGTGCGTCGTCGACCCGCGCCGTGGCGTCGGCCACGGGGATCTCCAGGCGCAGCCACGCCGGCTGTGTCAGCGTCACACGCGTGGTCTGGCCCCGCGTGACGACCACGCGCTCCTCGGCCGGCGGCGCGCTCGGGGCGCCCGCGGCGTCCGGGGCGTCCGGGGCGGGCTCGCCGAGCACGGCCACGTACTCGCCGGCGAGCACGGGCGTCTCGCGCATCGGGCAGGCGGTCGGCGTCGCGGCGGTGGGCGGCGGCGCGCGGCGCGTCAGGCGGCAGGTGGCGGCGCCCGGGCGGGCGTCCACGCGCAGCTTGCCGAAGTGCAGCTCCAGCAGGCGTGCGCGCTTGTCGCGGGCCGTCTTCTGCGCCTCGGCGTCGTCGGGCAGGGCCAGGTAGCGATCCAGCGCGGCCAACGCCTCCTCGGGCCGGGCGAGCTCCTCCAGACACCGGGCGATGTTGTAGCGCACGATGGCGCGCGTCGCGGCCTGCGGCACCAGGGGCTCGGCCCGCTCGAACTCGGCCAGCGCGGCCTCGAAGAGCCGCTTCTTGAACAGCGACGTGCCCAGGTCGACGTAGGCCTGCGCGCGCTGCGCCTCGGCGCCTTTGGCGGGCGCGGGGGCCGCGTGCGCATTCCCGGAGAGCGCCAGGGCACCACAGAGCGCGAGCGTGCGCGGCGTCACAGGCGCTCGACCTTCACGGCCGGGGCCGCGGAGGGGCGCGCGGCGGGCCGGGGCGCGGGTTTGGCGGCCGCGGGGCGCTCGGG
>CAINDO010000153.1 GCA_903847385.1 uncultured Myxococcales bacterium | reverse complement strand
GGGCGGCAGCACCGGCGGCGCGACGGGCGGGACCACGGGCGGCAGCACCGGCGGGAACACGGGCGGCGGCGAGGCCCCGGACGCCCTCCTGCCGGATGCGGCACCGCCGCCCCACATCGCCGAGCCCCAGGGCTGGAACTACGCCCACGACCCCATCACGGACGACGGCGAGCTCACGCAGTACACACTGCCGGAGACCACGACCGAGGACGGCCGCCTGACGAACGCGTCCGTGCAGGTCTTCAACTGTCGCAAGGAAGAGGGCGGCCTGACCGCCATGCCCTTCGGCAACTTCACCGTGGCGCTCTGCCACGAGGTCCAGGACACGCAGCCCGATCCGGACGGCAACTACCTGAGCGTGCGCCCCCCCGAGGACGAGGCCGACGGCAACGACGAGTTCGCGGGCATGATGATGTACCGCAACGTCACGCGCGTGCACGACTACTTCAAGGCCGCGCACGGGGTGGACTGGCTGGACTTCCCGCTGCCGGCCATCGTGAACCTGCAGTTCAAGATCACGCCGCCCATCCCGCTCGGCGACTTCCGGCCCGGCCCCAACGGCTGGTACGACTTCCCCAACGCGGCGTACTTCCCCGAAGAGAGCTGGGACGCCCTGGCCGGACAGCTCGGCCTGCCGGGCCGTGACACCGACTCGATCATCTTCGGGCAGGCCGGTCACGACTTCAGCTACGACGCCTCGGTCATCATGCACGAGTACACCCACGCCGTGATCGGCACGAGCCGCCTCAACGGGCGCGTGCTGGACGCGTACGGCGTGGACGACGCCCCCCGGGCCATGAACGAGGCCCTGGCCGACTACTTCGCCGCCAGCGTCGCCGACACCGCCGTGGTCGGCGAGTACGGCATCGGCAAGCTCGCGCCCAACCTGGTGCGCGACCTGAGCGTCAAGCGCCGCTGCCCGGACGACCTGGTCAACGAGATCCACGCCGACGGCCGCATCTTCGGCGCCGCGGTCTGGGCCATCCGCACGGCCCTGGGCGCGGAGAAGGCCGACCGGATCGTCTTCCAGGCCCTCGCTCAGTTCGGCCAGGAGACCAACTTCCAACAGGCCGGCGAGCTGCTCGTGGCCGCGACGGAGGACGTGGACGCCGCCCAGGTCGAGGCCGTTCGGGCGATCCTGGTCGAGCACGGCGTGCTGGACTGCGTGCGCGCCAAGGAGTGGCGGACCTTCTCGGCGGTGACCTCGGAGGACCAGGTTCCCTACGTGGTCGAGGGCGTGCAGTCCGTCGGCGCACCGGGGCTGCGCGAGGTCCCCGGGTTCAATCAGTGGTACATCGACCTCGAGCCCGGCACCACGGGCGTCGAGCTGAGCTGGATCATGGCCGTGGCCGCGGGCATTCCGGGCTTCGGCGGCGGCGGCGGCGCGGGTCAGATCGAGCTGGCCACCCGCGTGGGCGAGCCCGTGGGCCTGGAGTGGGGCCGCGGCCTGACGATCACCTCGGACCAGCGCATCGCCGTGGCCCCGGCCATGATGACGCCGGGCGGATCGTTCATGCAGTCCACCACGCTGGCCGGCGGCTGCCTGCCCGCCGAGGGCGGTCGCCTGTACCTGGCCATGCTGAACGTCGCCAACGACGCCGCCAACATCGTGTCCATGCGCATCACGGTGCACGGAGCCGGCGAGATGCTCCCCGAGGACGCGGTCGGCGTGACCACGTGTGGTGCGCCGTGAGGCGGGGCCGGCTCGTCTGCCTGGCGCTCGGCGCGGCCCTGGTCGCCCCCGCCTGTGACGCCGACTCGGGTGACACGGCGGCGTCGAGCACGCCCGATGCCGCCCGATCGCCGGATGCGGCCATCGCCGACGCCGCGGCTGCGGGCGGCGGCGCCGTCACGCCCGACGCCGCGCCCGTCCCGCCGCCGGACGTC
>CAINDO010000152.1 GCA_903847385.1 uncultured Myxococcales bacterium | reverse complement strand
TCCCGGCCACGACGCTGCTGCTGCTCGGCGCGCTCTCCGTGGCGCGCGTTCGCCGCCGCCGCCCGGGCGCGAAGCGATGACCGACGCCGGCGTCGACGCGCCCCTGTCCCGAAACCGGAGTTTCCTCGGCTTCGTGGGGGCGCAGTTCCTCGGGGCGTTCAACGACAACCTGTACAAGCAGATCGTGCTGCTGCTGGCCGCGGGCACGCTGTTCCCCGGCGAGGACAAGCAGGGGCTGGCGTTCGCCGTGTTCTCGATCCCCTTCGTGCTGCTCGGCGGCATCGCGGGTGAGGTCAGCGAGCGCTACAGCAAGAGCCGCATCATGGTCGTGATGAAGATGCTGGAGATCGGCATCCTCACGCTGGGCATGGGCGCGCTGGCGCTGATGAGCTGGCCGGCGATGCTCGGCGTGCTCGCGCTGATGGGCGTGCACTCGGCCTTCTTCGGGCCGTGCAAGTACGGCGGCATGCCCGAGATGGTCGGCGAGACGCGCCTGCTCGGGGCCAACTCCATCGTCGCGATGACGACGTTTCTGGCCGTGTTGCTCGGCGGCGCGCTGCCCGGGCCGCTGATGGACCGCCTGCACGGCGCGCTCTGGCTCGTGGGCCTGCCCTGCGTGGTCTTCGCGGTGCTCGGCCTGCTGTTCGCGCTGCGCATCCGGCCCCTGCCGGCGATGCGACCGGAGCTGCGCATCGGGCTGAACCCCTTCGCCGGCCTGGGCGACACGCTCGCCAGCCTGAAGGAGCGCCCGGCGTTGTTCGCCGTGGTGATCGGCATGTCGCTGTTCTGGTTCAACGGCGGCGTCCTGAACCAGTCGATCAACGGCCTCGCCGGCGCCGCCTGGCTGGACATCCCGGACGGCGAGAAGAGCCGCATCTCCTGGCTGCTCATGGCGCAGAGCGTGTCCATCGTGGCCGGCAGCCTGCTCGCCGCGCCCCTGGCCAACCGCTTCCGGCCGTCGCGCGTGGTGCTCGTCGGCGCGACGGGCATGGTCGCCGCGCAGGTGGCGCTGACGGCCATCGGGCCGCTGCTCGGGCCCGCGACGGGCGCCTACGCATTCGCCGTGGTCTGCCTGCTGTGCACGGGCCTGTTCGGGGCCATCTTCTTCGTGCCGGTGAACGCGTACCTGCAGGCGGCCATCGAGGCCGGGGGCCGCGGGCGGGCCTTCGCGGCCAACAACTTCCTGAACTTCCTGTTCATCTTCCTGAGCGGCGCCTGGTACCTGGTGCTGCGCGGCAAGGCCGACCTGCCGCCGGCCTGGTGCACCGCCGCCGCCGGCCTGGTGATGCTGGCCTACCTGGCGAAGCAGTCCCACCACCTGAAGTCCATCGAGTTCAAACACGCATGAGCCGCGAGGTCACCGCCGTCGAGTTCGTCTGTCTGGGCAACATCTGCCGCTCGCCTCTGGGCGAGGGGATCTTCCGGCACCACGTCGCGCAGGCGGGGCTGACGGACCGCTTCGTGATCGCGTCGTCGGGCACGGGGGGCTGGCACGTGGGCGACCCGCCGGACCACCGCAGCATCGAGGTCGCGCGCCGGCACGGCGTGGACATCAGCGCGCAGCGCGGGCGCCAGTTCACGGCCGCCCACATGGACATGTACGACGTGATCCTGGCGATGGACGCCTCGAACCTGGCGACCATCCGCCGGCACCAGCGGCCCGGACAGCGCGCGCGGCTCGGGCTGCTGCTGGACGAGCTGCCCGACTTCGGCCTGCGCGCCGTGCCGGACCCCTACACGGGCACGGCCGAGGACTTCGAGGCGGTGTACCAGATGGTCGACCGGGCCTGCGCGGCGCTGCTCGCCCGCCTGAGCCGGGGCTGAGGCTCAGGTCCGGCGGCGGTCGTCGTCGTCCCCGGTCGGCGGGTCGGCGGGTTTGTCGGCGGGCGGATCGGCCTTCTCGGCCTTGTCCGGCGGGGGCGGGTCGGCCTTCTCGGTCTTCTCGCCGCCCTCGGTCTTCTTCTTGAACGCGCCGCGCACGGAGTCCCACACGGACGAGCCGGCCTCGCCCACGCTGCTGCCGAAGTCGCGCAGAAAGTTCATCAGCGGGTCCTCGGACTCGGCCATGCGCTGCTTGTAGGCGTTCGCGCCGGCGGACCACTCGTCGATGATGCGGCGGTCGTCCATGTCCGTGCGGCGCACGTACTCGCCGCGCAGGATCTGCGCGTAGTCGCCGCGCTCCACGAACCGCTCGAGCTCGGCGAGCCGCAGCACGGGGAAGGGGTGCGACAGCCACAGCAGGTTGAGCAGCTTGAGCGCGCTGTCGCGCAGGTCGCCGCCCCGCTCGTACTCCTCGGCCTGCTTGCGGAACTCGCCGGCGTCCATCTGGTGCGTCTGCGGGCCGCCGGCCATCTTCATCAGAATCCGATAGGCCGTGTCGGCGTCCTGCACGCAGAGAAGCCCGGCGCGGTCGGACGAGAGCTCGCTCTTGCGGTCCCACTCCTTGAGCGCGGCGATGATGCCCAGGATGGCCAGCCCGGGCAGCCCCATGCGCCCGAGGCCGAGCTGGAGCAGGATGCGCAGCATGGTCTTGTAGAGCACGTGGTCCGACAGGATGTGGCCGAGCTCGTGGCCGAGCACGAAGGGGATCTCGTCCGTGGGGTAGAGCTCCAGCGTGGCCGAGTTGAGCACGATGAAGGGCTCGTCCAGGCCGATGGCGCCGGCGTTCACGATGGGGCTCTGCGAGACGTAGAGCTCGGGGATCTTCTGGATGTCCAGGATCTCGCAGCACTCGCGGTAGGCCGCGTAGAGCTCGCTGAACTGGCGCTCGTTCACCCGCACGGCCGAGGCCAGGTACAGGTAGCGCAGGCGGCGCTCGCCGATGGCCCCCATGAACCGACGCAGGAACGTGTCGAAGCCGGGCAGCTTGCGCAGGGCCGCCATGGCGGCGGCGTCCGCGGGGTGCTCGTAGGCGCGCGGGCTCATGCCCGGGAACCGCAGCTTCTCCGCCGTGGGCGTCGGTGTCGCGCCCCGGGCGGCGGCCGCGGCGGCGCGGGCCTCGGCCTTGCGGGCCTCTTCGGCGGCCTTCTCGGCGGCGCGGGCTTCGGCCTGGCGGGCGGCTTCGGCGGCCTTCTCGGCGGCCTCGGCGGCCTCGCGCGCCTTGCGGGCTTCTTCTTCGGCGCGGGCGGCCTGTTGGGCGGCGAACACGGCCTTGACCTGCGCGCGCTCCGCCTCGGGATCCGGTTTTCCGTTGTGTGCGCTCATGGGGCTTGCATACACCAGCGGGTGCGCCTCCGCAGTGAAAAGCGCGCGCATCGTGCGACACGCGCCCCGCGTGGCCGATGAAGTCCTGTGGAGGCCCGCGCGATGCCCGAGGACATGCAGACACCCCCGACCCCCGCCGAGCTCGCCCGGCACCTGAAACGCCACTTCGGCTTCGACCGTTTTCACCCCGGTCAGGCCGAGGTCATCGGGGACGTGCTGGCCGGCCGCCCGACGCTGGCGGTGATGCCCACTGGCGCGGGCAAGAGCCTGTGTTACCAGCTCCCGGGCCTGCTGCTGCCGGGGCCCACGGTCGTGGTCTCGCCGCTCATCGCGCTGATGCGCGACCAGGTCGCCGCCCTGCAGGCCCGCGGCGTGGCGGCGGAGCTGCTCAACAGCACGCTCTCGCCCGAGGCCCAGCGCGGCGTGATCGACCGGCTCGCCGCCGGGCAGATCCGGTTCGTGTACGTGGCGCCCGAGCGGTTCCGGCAGGCGGCGTTCGTGCGCGCCCTGGAGCGGCGCCCGCCCGCGCTCTTCGCCGTGGACGAGGCCCACTGCATCAGCCAGTGGGGGCACGATTTCCGACCGGAATACGTGCGCCTCGGCGAGGTGCTCGCGGAGCTCGGGCCGGAGCGCGTGCTGGCCTGCACGGCCACCGCCACGCCGGACGTGCGCGCGGACATCGTGCGCCAGCTGCGGCTGGTGAAGCCCGCGGTCCACGTGCACGGGTTCCTGCGGTCGAACCTTTACCTCGAGGCGCGGCGCTGCGCCGGCGAGCCCGAGCGCCTGCAGCGGCTGCTGGGTTTCCTGAGCGGGCCGCGGGGCGTCTCGGCCGGGGGCGCGACCATCGTGTACGCCAGCACGCGCAAGCGGGTGATGCGCTACGCCGCGGACCTGGGCGTGGCGCTCGGGGCCAACGCCGTCACGGCCTACCACGGCGGCCTGGACGAGGCCGCCCGGGACGACGCCCAGACGCGTTTCATGTCCGGCCGCGCGAAGATCGTGGTCGCCACGACGGCGTTCGGCATGGGGGTCGACCGGGGCGACGTCCGGGCCGTTTTGCACGTGGACCTGCCGCGGAACCTCGAGGGCTACTACCAGGAGGTCGGGCGCGCCGGCCGCGCCGGAAAACCGGCCCACTGCCTGCTGCTGCACGTCGCGGGCGACACGCGCATCCACGAGTTCCTGATCGAGCAGGCGCACCCGGGGCCGGACCGGGTGGCGCTGATCTGGCGAGCGGTCAAGCGTGCGGGCGAGGCCGGGGCGCGCGTGCCCGCGCTGGCGGCGGCCGCGGGGCTGGAGGGC
>CAINDO010000151.1 GCA_903847385.1 uncultured Myxococcales bacterium | reverse complement strand
CGGCGTCCGGCAGCGGGCCGGCGTCGGGGCGCTCGGCGTCCGGCAGCGCGTCGGCATCGACGTCGGCGTCGGGCGCTTCGACCCGGGCGTCGGGCGCGGTGTGCCCCGCCTCGCCGCCGGGGCTCGACGCCCGGTCCGTGTCGGCGCAGGCCGTCGCGGCGAGGCCGAGGAGCAAGGTCGCCCACGGGGCCCGGTTGCGTGTGTTCGAGGTCCTGGACTTCATGGTGTTCTCCGTTGGATGGAAGCGGGTGGGTTCAGGCGGCGGCCGTCTCGAGGAACACGCGGGACGCCTTCCGGAGCCGAAAGACCCAGTTGTAGACCTGCTGCGAGGGCAGTTGCAGCGCGCGGGCCGCCGCGTCCGCGCCCTCGTCGCGCTCGAAACACAGGGTCATCACGTTGCGGGCACGCTCCGGGAAGTGCAGCACGAGCGCCTCGACGAGGCTCTCGGCGAGGTCCGTGGCGACCGCCTGCTCCTCCGGGCTGGGTGTCGGCGCGACGGCGAGCGCCGCGATCTCGTCCGTCAGCGGCGCGCGTCGGCCGGCGCCCCGCTTCGCGGCGGTCGCGTGGGCGATGTGATTGCGGACCTCGCGCTCGGCGATCATGGCCACGTAGGCCTCGAGGCTGATGCCCCGCTCGGGCGCAAAGGCCCGCAGCTGCCGCGCGTCGTTCTTGAGGAGCACGACCCAGACCGCCTGGGCGACGTCGTCGGTGTCCTCGGCCCAGCCCGGCGTCAGGCGGCGGAGCACCCGCTCCACGCGGCCGCGGATGGCCGGGTCGAGCCGGGCGGCCAGGCCGGCGCGGCTCTTGGCGTCGCCGGCGGTGGCGCGGGCGATGAGGTCGAGGTCGGTGTGCTGAGCGGTGTCGAAGCTGTTCATGGCGGTTCCCCCGGTTCGGTGTGGTCGAAGTCGGGAGGGACCAGAGCAGGGATCGTGCCAGCGGAAATCGACGCAAAACCGCGTCACAGGCCGTGTTGCGGGCTGTCACACCCCCTGCGTGACAGTGTCACGGTGACACGTGGGGTGACACCGCGTACTGAAACGGCGGCGCGTTCTCTCGGGGAGATTCGACTTGCTCGCCGGCGGGGGCAGACGCCCCCTCAGGGCCCGAGCACGGTGAGCGTGTATTGCAGCGGGTCGTTCGTGGCGGTGTCCACGAACAGATGCACGACCTGGCCGGCGTCGAGGTCGAGGGCCTGGGTGTCCGCCTCCGCGGCGCAGCGGGTCGGCACGTCCGCGCGCTCCTCGGCGCAGGACGTGCGGATGCCCAGCACTGGGGTGCCCTCGCTGGCCTGAACGTTCACCCAGTACCGGCCGGCGCGGGGCGCCACGAGCCGATGGACGACCGCCCGACCCTGACCGCCGCACGGCATGAAAGGCTCGACCACCGGCCGCCGGTTGGCGCCGGTGTAGCTGAAGCCCAGGGGGGTGGGATGCGCGCCGAGGTCGACGACCCGCCAGTCGACCGGGCAGTCCGTGGGCACGGCGGTGCAGACCGGCCGGGGCGCGCCGGGGCCCGGTACGGCGCACACCGCCCCGCCGGGGCAGAGCGTGTCGACGCCCGCCACGTCGCAGGGCGCGCCGACCTCGACGCGCGCCGGCTCGCCGAGCGGCACGTAGACCCACTCGCCCGTCTCGCCCTCGGCGTCGGACGCCGCGGCCATCACCCCGACGACGTCGTCGCTCCAGCCGCCGAGGCCATCATCGAGCCGGATCTCGACGTCGGCCTCGGGGGTGCCCGCGCCGCTCGGTCGCGCCTGGAGCCAGTACCGGTCCCAGAATCTGTACCCCGCCACGAGAACGCGGAGGTTCTCAGGGGGGGTTGCGACGGGCTCTCCCGCCGCGTCGAGGAAACGCAGTCGCACGTGACTGGGCAGCGGATCGGCGACGACCCGCAGCCGAGCCCGGGGCGGCCCGAGGTCGTCGGGGTGGAGCATCGTGCCTTGGAACTCCGGGCGCGCGGGCGGGGTCGCGGGGCGGCAGACGCCCTCCCCGGCAAAACCCGGGTCGTCGTCACAGTGCAGCCCCGCCGCGCACCCGACGAACGCGCCCGCGATGTCGCAGCGCTCACCCTCCGCGTGGCGGGTCAAAAGAGAGAAGCCGGCGTCGAAGACGGCCGAGGGCGCCGCGCGATTGTTGGCGGGCTGCACGCCGATCCGGACGACGAGCGCCGCATGGCCCGGCATCAGGGGCACCATCGCCCGATAGCGCATACCGCCGTCCGGCGCGACGGCCCAGAGGTCGGCCGCCGCGTCGTTGATCAGCGCGGGGGCGTAGGCGTTGCGCAGCGCGGGGGACATCTCGTCGAGGACGCTGGCGCCGGGCGCATAGCCCAGGAAGAGCCGCACGTAGCCTCCCCCGCCGGCGTTGCCCACGACGTCGCGGGTGAACTCCACCCACAGCATGTCGGTCACCGGGGAGATCTGCGCGTGGACGTCCCGCAACACCGGCTCGGCCGCGGGCACACACGTCCCGGTCGGGCTCGCTCCAGATGTTGCGACGTCGCAACGCTCGCCGGGACCACAGCGCCCGAGGGCGATGTTCACCTCGCAGGCGTCACCCGGGGCCAGCACGTCCGGTGCGTCGAGGCTCACCTCGACCGCCGGCCCGGTGACCCCCAGGGCGTCGACCCCCACGAGGCGCGCCGCGACGGCGCCGGGGGCGAGCCGCCCGACCCCGAGCGCCGCGAGCTCGAAGGCGGCCCGACCCGGCCCCGCCGCCTCCAGCGCGGTGAAGGGTGTGTAAGTCGTCGCGTCGGCCACCGCCGCAGTCCCCCATTCGAGGAGGGCCGCGCCGGCGGCGTCCAGGAGCGTGACCTGCAGGCCGACTGCGTCGTCCCCCGCGTCGTCGACGTCTCCCGTCAGGGCGAGGTCGCCGGTCTCGGCGTCCAGACGGGCGTCCACGCTCCGGAGCACCGGGGCGGTGACCGGCAGGCAACGGCGCCCGTCGCCGTCCAGGGCGCAGCGCGTGTCCGCGGGGCAGGGGGCGTAGGGGTGATCGGCCACGCACGCATCGCCGGCGTCCAGGGCCGGCGGTGCGCCCACGGGCACGACCGTCGCCGGGCCGACGAGGCCGAGTGTGTCGACCCCCTCGAGGCGGACGAACTCGGCCTGCGCGGCGCCCTCGGCGACGACGGGGAACGACGGCCCCGGCGCCTCGACCGGAGCGTCGAGTGAGAGGGCGATCGTCGACGCCCCGGGCAGGGGTTCGCCGCTCGCGTCGGCGGGCGTGACCCGCATCTCGGCGAGCGGGAAGCTGCCCTCGAACGCCGCGACGTCCACGACGAGGCGGGCCGCGTCCGGAGTCGCGTAGACCCGGACCTCACCGAGGGCGATGGGGTCGATGGTGCTGAACGTCACGTTGACCCGGTCCTGGCCGGGGGCGCCGTCGAGGACCACATAGACAGGCTCGTACCCGAACACGGGGAATACGACCGTTCCACCCTCTCCGGCGACGCACAGCGACTCGCCCGGCGGCTGGGGGCAGGCGGAGTGAACCGACAACGTGCCGGGGTAGGCGCCGCCCCAGTCGACCGTGGCGAAGACATACCCGAACCTCCGACCGGGGCCGACCAGGAACGTGTGTTCGGCGCCGTCGAGTCGGCCGCAGGACGGGTGGAACTCGTCCGCGTCGCTGCCAATCGCCACGCTGTACACTTGCGTCAATGGCCAGGGGAACGCGGCGACTTGCCAGTCTGGCCGCGGCCCGAGGCATGCCTGGCCGGCGTCGGCCATGGGCGCGGCGTCGGCCATGGGCGCGGCGTCGGCCATGGGCGCGGCGTCGGCCATGGGCGCGGCGTCGGGCGCGTCCGCGG
>CAINDO010000150.1 GCA_903847385.1 uncultured Myxococcales bacterium | reverse complement strand
GGCGCCGCGTCCCGTGCGGCGTCGGCCGCGAAGCCCCGGTCGGGCGCGGGGGCGGGCGCGGCGTCGGCCGAGAGCGCAGGCCCGACGCGAGGCGAATCACACGCCGGCGCGAGGCCGAGGGTGAGCGCGGTGACCAGGGCCAGGCGGGAGATGCGCATCGGGGACTCCGGGGCGTCGGGGCCGGCGCGGCGCGGTGCGCCTCGCGATCGTCCCCGCGTGTTCGTGAGCGCGCGAGACTGCGCGTCGCGACCCGCGCCCGTCAATCGGAGGAATCCGCAGCACGGTTCCGTCGGGAAGGAAGATTCGAGGTCAAAAAAGAACCGGCCGCGGGCGCAAGTACCTCGCCTCTCGAAAGGAGAGACGTTTTGAACTCAGCGTGACGACGTGGTCGGTGGACTCGGTGATGAACATGACCCAGCGTTCGACGCAACGGCTCAGGCACCCACGATGTGTCGGATTCGTCCAGTCGAGATCTGTCTCGTGTCATGGTTTCGATGGGATGAAACCGGCTATTATTCCTCACATTCGTAGGCAAAGGGAAGCGAAAAAAAGTTCACGGAGGCGCTGAATTTCCGTCGGAGGTGCACCGTCGGTAGCCAGGTCACCGGGCGAGGGTCCGGCGGCGAAACTGGCAACCAACCCCGAACGACAGGGATTCGACATGCACACGTACCAGTGGCTCGTGATGGGCGCGATCTGTGCGCTTTCCTCGACGGCGATGGCGGAGGACGTGGCGACGACGCCGACGCCCGAACAGACCTTGCCGGCGGCGGAGGCGCCCGCGACCACGCCGCTGGTGCAGGCCGACGAAACGGCGCTGCACAAGGAGAACTCGGTCAATGTCAGCCCGATCGGTCTGCTGTATGGGTCGTATTCGGTGAACTACGAGCGTTTGATGGGGCGCCAGCACGGATTGCTCGCCGAGGCCCAGTATTCCAGGAGCTCCGCCGACGGTATCGACAGCTCGGGGTTCGGCGCCTTGGCCGGTTACCGCTGGCACTGGTCGGAGTCCCAGGAGTCGGGGTTCCTGGGGGTCAACGTGGGGTTCAACACGGCGAGCTCGGAGACCTCCATCGACGGCACGAAGTACAACGTGTCGGCCTCGGCTTTCCCCGTCGTGGGGAACGTGGGCTATCGCTGGTGCTGGGACGCCGGCTTCAACGTCACGCTGCGTTTCGGCGTGGGCAAGCTCATGGGCCTCGACCTGAGCACGGACAGCAAGGATCCGGACGCCAAGGAGGCCGTGGCCGAGGTGGAGAAGACCTACAACAAGTTCCCCATCACCTTCGACGGGGAGCTTTCGGTCGGTTGGGTGTTTTGAGGACGGCCGGGTTGCGCCCAGCTCAGGGCAGGTTCGAGCGCACGTAGACCGACAGCGGGAAACCCACGCCGGGCTCCGCCGGGGGCGGCAGGATCTCCAGGAAGTAGCGCCGGCCCACGAAGGTCGCCGCGTCCGGAGCACCGCCCGGCGCGCGGTAGCTGACGTCTGCGGCGGCGTCGAAGTACAGCGACTGGAGCGGACCGATCTGGAACTCCTGACCGACGTTCGGCTGCCCCACGACGGTGCCCGCGTCGTCGACGACCCGTGTGAGGGCGCCGAGCGGCGCCTCCACCTGGACCTGGATCGTCGTGTCGCCGGGCAGGTAGTCCGGACACTGCAGGCAGGGGCCGATGGGCAGCCGCACGGGCTCTTGCGCAAGGTTCTCGATGAAACTCTCGATGGGACCCTGGCTGGCGCCGTTCAGCCAGGCCTGTTCGTCCGGGTCGCACGCCGTGGGCACCCCGTCGCCGTCCAGGTCGAGCAGACGCTCGAGCTCGCCGGCGCGGAAGTCGGTGTCGCGCGGACAGGGGTCGTCGGCGTCCCAGAGGCCGTCGCTGTCGTCGTCGTCGTCGCAGGCATCACCCGCGCGGTCGGCGTCCAGGTCTCCCTGGTCGCGGTTCGCCACGAGCATGCAGTTGTCGCACGCGTCCTCGAGGCCATCGCCGTCCTGGTCGACCGCATCGTTCCTGTCGACCGGGCAGCCGTCGACGGCGTCGAGGCGGCCGTCGCCGTCGTCGTCGTCGTCGCAGAGGTTGCCGCGGCCGTCGCGATCCGTGTCGCGCTGGTCGGGGTTGTAGGCGTCGGGGCAATTGTCGCGCACGTCGAGGACCCGGTCCGCGTCGGCGTCGTCGCACAGGTCGCCGCGGCCGTCGGCGTCGGCGTCGGCCTGATCGGGGTTGGCGACCTGCGGGCAGTTGTCGCTCCCGTTGCGGAACCCGTCGCCGTCGGCGTCGGCGTCGCAGGGGTCGCCGAGGCCGTCCCGATCGACGTCGGCCTGCGCGGGGTTGGGCGCGGCGGGGCAGTTGTCGCGCGCGTCGAGCACGCCGTCGGCGTCGTCGTCCGTTTCCGCGGCGTCCAGGCGGCCGTCGCAGTCCGCGTCGCCCGTCAACAGACCCACGGAGGCGAAGGCGTTTCGTACGTTGCAGGCATCCCCGGGGGCGAAGTCGTCGGCGCGCTCGCCGACCATGCGCTCGGCCTCGTCGAGGGCGCGGCGCGCGGCCTCGGCGAAGGTCGCGCGCGAGGCGATGCGTCGAGACAGCGTGCGGTAGAAGAGGCGCCCCGTCTTGACGTTGCCGAACGCCCGGATGGCAAAGCCATTGTGATTGCCCCCCTTGGCCAGCAGCCAGGCGGCCTTGTTCTGCAGGCTGCTGTTCGTGTGGACCCAGCCGACGTCGTTGTCGTCGGCGTCCGGCCAGGCCACGTTCGGCCGCTGGCCCTGGCCATCGCCACTCACGGCGGCGAGCACGTGGTCGGGATTCCCGCAGTTCGTCGGATCGGCCATCGAGCGGAGCTGGTTCCGGCCGAGGCTGGGGCAAAAGCTGAGAATGCCGTTCTCGCCGATGCGCTCGTCGTCCGTGAACAGCGTGGCGAAGATGTCGGCGAAGCTCTCGTTCAGACCACCGGGCTCGTTTTCATAGACCAGGCCGGCCGTCGCTTGCACCACGCCGTGGGTGTACTCGTGGGCGATCACGTCGTCGCTGGCCACGGCGTCGCCGAACTGCATGTACTGGCAGACCCCGTGCCACTGTGCGTTCGTGAAGTTCACGCCATAGTGCACGTAGGCGTGGTTGGCGCCGCCGCGGCGGTTCCAGCCGTCGTGGCCGAACACGTCGCGGAAGTAGTCGATGATCGCCGGCAGGGTGCGCTCGGCGGAGACCGCGTCCGCGTCGCCCGCAGGAAAGGCCGGCAGCCGCACGTCCTCCCAGATCTTCGGGCGGCCCGCGAGGAACCAGCAGAGATCCGAGGTCTCGTTCCGTGCATGGAAGATCGCGGCGTTGCGGACCGGACCGTCCGAGAGCGTCAGGCTCTCCTTTCGC
>CAINDO010000149.1 GCA_903847385.1 uncultured Myxococcales bacterium | reverse complement strand
TTGATGGCGCCACGCCATCGTGACCACCCGTTCCAGACCAACCTGATCGCCTGTTCCACGGCAACGTGATCACCCGTTCCACCGAACGTGATCACCCGTTCCAGGCAATCTGATCGCGCGTTCCAGGGGTCCTGATCACCGCTTCCAGGGCGGTCGATCACCGATTCCAGGCAACGCGATCGGGCTCATCGGGTGGAACCGGTGCGGAGTCGACTCGGGGCACTGAACATGGATCCTCGCCGCCGAAGGAGGTGGCGATGGCCAACCTGAGAGTGCCGATGTCGAAGCTGAGAGAGATTCTGAGACTGAAGTGGGTGCAGGGGCTGAGCAACCGCGTCGCGGCGCGCAGCGCGGGCGTGAGCGCCGGGACCGTTTCCCAGGTGATGACCCGGGTGAAGCTCCTCGGGCTGACCTGGGCGATGGCCGAGGGCCTGACGGACGAGGCCCTGGAGATCAGGATCTACGGCCCTCGGATCAAACCCGGGACGGAGCGACCAGAGCCGGATCCGGTCCAGCTGCACAATGAGCTGCGTCGACCAGGCGTGACGCTCGAGCTGCTGCACGTCGAGTACCTGGCGGCCCACTCGGATGGGCTGCGCTACAGCGCCTTCTGCGAGCGGTACCGGAGCTGGCTGGACCGCCGGTGCCCGCCCTCCATGCGGCAGGTTCACAAGGCGGGCGAGAAGCTGTTCACGGACTACTCCGGCAAGCGTCCTCGCGTCGTGGACCCGCGAACCGGCGCGCCGCGGGAGGTGGAGCTGTTCGTGGCCGTGCTGGGCGCGTCGAGCCTGACGTACGTCGAGGCGACGGAGACCCAGCGCGTGTCGGACTGGCTCGGCAGCCATGTGCGGGTCTTCGCCGCCCTCGGTGGCGTACCGGCGATGGTGGTCTCCGACCAGCTCAAAAGCGCCGTGACCCGGTCGGGGTCCTACGAGGTGGACCTGCAGCGGTCGTACGCGGAGCTCGGGCGGCACTACAACGTCGCGCTGCTGCCGGCACGCCCGCGCAAACCGAAGGACAAGGCGAAGGTCGAGGCTGGAGTGCTGATGACCCAGCGCTGGATCCTGGCCCGCCTGCGCAACGAGCAGCACCACGACCTGGCCTCGCTCAACGCGCGCATACAGGAGTTGTGCCGCGAGCTGAACGACCGTCCCATGAGACGCCTCGACGGTCGGAGCCGCCGGGAACTCTTCGAGGCGGTCGACCGTCCCGCCTTGCAGCCCTTGCCCGCCGAGCCCTTCGAATACAGCGAGTGGAGCAAGGCCAAGGTGGGCATCGACTACCACGTCGTGGTGCAAAAGCACTTCTACTCCGTGCCGCACGCGCTCGTCCGCGAGGTCCTCATGGTGCGGCGCACGGCGAGCACCGTGGAGATGTTTCACAACGGCAACCGTGTGGCCTCGCACTGCCGCTCCGACGGTTCCGGCTTCACGACGGCGCTGGAGCACATGCCGCCGAACCACCGCGCTCACGCCGAGTGGACGCCGGCCCGTCTCGTCCACTGGGCCTCGACCATCGGCCCCCTGACGGAGCGCCTCGTGGCCTCCATCCTCGAGAGTCGCCCGCATCCGGAGCAGGGCTACCGTGCCTGTCTCGGCATCATCCGCCTGGCCCGCGACTACGGCCATCCGCGCCTCGAAACGGCGGCCGGCCGCGCCCTGGAGGTGGGCGCCCGCGGATACCGATCCGTCGAGTCCATCCTCAAACGCGGCCTCGACCTCGTCCCCATCGAACAACCCGTCCCCGAACGCGTCTCTCGCCACCACGAGAACGTGCGCGGGCCCGAATACTACCAGTGAGCACGACGAACCCATGTTGAACGAACCCACCCTTCAGAAGCTCGCCGCCATGCGTCTCGCCGGCATGACCAAAGCCTGGCAGGAGCAACAGGATGACCCCCAGTACGCTGGCCTCGGATTCGATGAGCGCTTCGGACTCATCGTCGACGCCGAGGTGCTGCACCGCGAGAACCGAGGCATGACACGTCGCCTCCGCGACGCGCGCCTGCGCATCGGCCAGGCCTGCCTCGAAGACCTGCGCAAGGCCGATCAGCGCGGCCTCGACCGTCCCCTCATCCGGCAGCTCGCCACCTGCCAGTGGATTGCCGCACACAAGCGCGTGCTCATCACCGGCGCCACGGGGACCGGCAAGACATACGTGGCCTGCGCCCTCGCGCAGCAAGCCTGCCGCAAAGGCCATCGGACCCTGTACCGCCGGATCCCCCGTCTGCTCGACGAGCTCACCCTCGCTCGCGCCGACGGCACCTATGCCACCCTGATGAACCGGTTCGCCCAGACCGACCTCATGGTCCTCGACGACTGGGGCCTCGTCACGCTCAACGACAAGCAACGCCGCGATCTCCTCGAGCTCATCGAGGATCGCTACGGCGAGCGCGCCACCATCATCACCAGCCAGTTCCCCACCGGCGACTGGCACGCCTACCTCGGCGAGCCCACAGTCGCAGACGCGATCATGGACCGCCTCATCCACGGCGCGTACAAGATCGCCCTCAAGGGACCCTCGCAACGAAAGGAGGAAGAAGACACCGAAGCGAAGTAACCACCGCCCCCGTCGCTCCGCCCTGATCACGTTCGCCTGGACAAGGTGATCACGTTGCCGCGGAACGAGTGATCAGGTTGCGTGGAATCGGCAGGTGTGTCCGGCGGCGGCGGTGGCGGCTCGGTCGGGGGCGGCGGCGGGGGCGCGGCGGCGTCGGGGTCCGGGCCGGGCGGTGTCGTCGGGGGTGCCACGAACCCATCGGGCGCGGGGGCCACGCCCTGGTCCGCGGGGGCCACATCGCCGCCCACCGGCGGCAACAGACGATCGGGCCGCGGCTGGGGCGTGCCGAAGCCGCCGATGCCGTCGAGGCCGCCCAGGTCTGCGCCGTCGCGGCCGAAGTCCTCGCCGGCGGCGCCGGAGCTGACCTCACCCGCGCCGCAGCCACACACAAACAGACCCAGGAGCATGTGTCGTGTCATGGCAGGAAACACCCGCTCAGGCGTGTGGGGGCGTCGCAGGCGAAGTGCGCCAGCGTGGTCACGGCGAGCACCATGGCGGTCACGATGGCCATCGGACCCCAGGTGCCGACCACCAGCACGCTGAGCCAGCCGGGGCCCTCGGCGGCGCGCGCCAGGCGGCCGGCGCGGCGCACGAGCGAGGCCGAGAGCGCCACCTGGAACGCGGCCTCGACCAGCATGGCCGGGACCTCGACCCACAGCCAGGGCACCACCGCGGCCAGCGCGACGAACGCGGCGATGGCCAGCGCGACGCCCCCGAAGATGGCGCCGATGACGTCGGCGTCGACGGCGAACTCGGCGAGCCCCCGGGCGACCTGCAGGCTGCCCTCGGCGGCGTCCGTGGTGCCGGACGCTGACCGCGGCTCGCCGAGCGGCGGGTCGGGCGGCGCGAGGGCGGCCTCGTCCGGGTGCAGCGCGGCCAGGCGCTCGTCGACGATGTGCGCGTAGAGCACCCACAGCCGCACGGCCCCCAGGAACACGCCCCACGTGACGAAGCAGTTGAACAGGGAGCGCCCGATGAGATGCTCGAAGCCCAGGCCGAGCCACAGCCGGTTGAGGCCGAGGCCCGTGCCCACGACGGCGGCGACGATGAGCAGCGCGTGGAACCGCACGACGAACGACTGGAACAACGCCCGCCGATACTTCTTGCGGACGGGGTCCAGGGGCGGGCGCGCGACTCCGCTCATGGCGCCAACTCGGCGACGAGGGCCTCCCAGGGGGCCATGCCGGGGTATTGGCCCTCGGCGCTCTCGGCGCGGCCGCCGCCCCGGCCGCCGGTGCGGGCGTTCAGGCGCTTCACGAAGCCGCCGCAGTCGAAGTCGGCGCCTGGACCCCGCGCGACGACGTAGCGGGTGACCTCGGGCGTGGGCGCCGCCAGGAGCGCGACGGCGCCGGTCACGGCGGTGAGGCGCTTGGCCAGGGCGCGCAGGAACAGGGCGTCCTCGCCGGGGCAGGCGAGCACGAACCGCGGCGCGTCGCCGACCTCGGCCAGCACCCGGGCCGCCATGGCGTCGACCAGGCGCTCCTGCAGGCGCACGCCGTTCTCGCGCGCGGCCGTCAGATCGCGGCGCAGCTTCTCGATGGCGCCGGCCACGTCCGCCGGGCCGCAGGTGAAGTCCCGGGCCAGGGCCGCCAGGGTCTGCTGGGTGGCGAACAGGCTCTGCCGCGCCCGCGGGCCGGCCGTGAAGGTGATGCGCAGGCCGCCCTTGTACCGCTCCACGCCCTCGACGCGCACGAGCCCGACCTGCGCGCTTCCGGTGCAGTGCGTGCCACCGCAGGGCGAGCAGTCGAAGTCGCCGACCATCACCACGCGCACGTTCTCGGTGACCTTGGGGCGGCGCCGCAGGGGCAGGCCGGCCAGGGTGTCCGCGTCCGGGAAGAACGCGCGCACCGCCACGTCCGCGTCGACGACCTCGTTGACCAGGGCCTCGGCCCGGGCGACGTCCACCTCGCGGAGGACGTCCGTGGGGGTGTCGATGGTGCAGGCCGTCTCGCCGAGGCGCGAGGAGATGGTCTCCGCGCCGGCGACGTCCACCAGCGCGCGCGAGAGCATGTGCTGCCCCGTGTGGAGCGCCTGGTGCACGCGGCGCCGCACGCGGTCCGGCGTGCCCGTGAGCACCGCGCCCAAGGCCGGAAGGGCGGCGCCCTCGGCGAGCAGGTGGTGCACACGGTCGGCGTCGTCGACCTGGACGTCGGCCAGCTCGGCGTCGCCGAGGCGCCCGCGATCGGCCATCTGCCCGCCGGACTCGGGGTAGAATCCGGTGCGGTCGAGCAGCACCGAGGCGCGGCCCTGAAAAGTGTCGTGGGCGATCACCGTGGCCTCGAAGGGCGCGCCGGTGGGCTCTGCGTGATACAGCCGAAGCGTTGCGGACATGGGCCGGGAGCATACCCGGCCAGCAGTTGCGTGCACAGACGCGCCCGGATCGCGTAAAAGACGCGCGTGCGCAGACCTCCCCGGCTCCCAGGCTTCGGCCTCCTCGCCGCGACGCTCGTCGTCGCGCTGACCTCGTCCGGGTGCGGCCCGGCCGAGGTCTCCCCCGAACCCGCTGCCGCACCGGCCTCGGCCCGGAGCGCAGGCCCCCCGAGCGCCGCCGCGCCGCCCACCGCCGCGCCGGACCCGCTCGCCCCGGCCGCGACCGAGCGACCGTGGGCCCTGGCGACCGCCGCGGGCT
>CAINDO010000148.1 GCA_903847385.1 uncultured Myxococcales bacterium | reverse complement strand
GCCTCTGAGAGGGTCGGCGGAAATGTCCACCTGCTACGCCAGCCGATGCATCCCGCCCCGCTTCGTTGCGGGGACCCCCAACCCCTTGGGCAGTACCCCGGGTACAGCCACAAGGGGCTGTGCACCCCCGCGCCTTGCGAGGTCGGGCGCCTCGCCCGGCTCGCGACGGCGTCCATTTCCGCCGGCCCTCTGAGGGGCCCCGGGTTTACCTGGAGCCGGGGGCCTTGGGGCTGCCGGTGTAGACGTACACGTAGAGCTGCTTGAACTCCTCGGCCGTCAGCTCCGCGGGCTGGGAGCTGCCCCAGGGGTTGAACAGCGTGACCGTGTTGGCCTTGGCGTCCGCCTTCTTGATCACGTAGGCGTGCCAGGCGTGCACGTTCTTCTCGTCGGCCAGCTTGCGCAGGGGCTCGTTGTCCTTCGCGGCATCTTTTCCAAAGGTGGCCGCCACGACGGACTTGCCGCCCTTGAGCATGGACTCGAGCTGCGAGACGCACTCTTTCGCGTTCACGCTGCTGGTGCTGAAGCCCGTGGACTCCGTGCCCAGGATGGCCGTCATCGCGTCCCCCGGGCTGCCGCCCGAGTTCAGGTTCTGGTAGTCCCCGCCGCCGAACTGCGCGACGTAGGCCTTCTCGATGAGCGACGGCCACAGCTCCTTGCTGGAGCTCTTGGCGTAGGTCGGCGTGCTGCCGTTGGAGCTCGGCAGCTTCATGGAGACCCGGACCTCCACGGCCTTGCCCGAGCCCGGGGTGGAGAGCGCGCGCCCGTCCGTCCACAGGGTCACGGTCACGGTGCCGTCCCCGTTGTCCTTGATCATCTGCTCGATGAGCTCCGGCCGCTGCATCGCGACGGCGCCCATGGCGGCGATCAGGAAGCAGTCGCCGATGTACCCCTGCTGGATGTCGTCCAGGGCGGCGCCATCTTTGAAGATTTGGTTGCCGAACTCGCCGTACTTGGCCTCGTGGACTTTGCCGTCGTGCGTCGTGTTGGGCTTGGGCTCCTCCCGCTGGGGGGGCTTGGGCTTGTCGTCCCCGACCTTGGGGCCGCGGGTCGTGGCGGCGTCGTCCCCCACGATGGGGCCACGCGTGCTCGCCTTGGCCGACTCGGCGCCGGGCAGGTCTTTCACGTACTTCAGCCAGGACCGCGTGAGCTGCACGGTCTGGGGCGCGTTGGCCATGGCGATGCTGGCCTTGGCGCCCTGGGGCTGGGCGTTGTCCGTCTTCTGGGACTTCGAGCTGCTGGCGGCCATCAGGGGTTCCCTTTCTCGGCACCGGGCTCGACGGCCAGCGTGAGGCTGCCGCGACCGCTCTCCGGAGCGTGGACGTTCTGAATGACGATGCGGTGGCCGCCCACGGTGACGGCGGACCCGGCGTGGACGCGCTCGCGGTGCAGGTCGCGGCCGGTCTGGTCGGCGACGGACATCATGGCCGTCGGGCCGCGCTGCGACTTGCCCTGGGCGTCCGTGAAGCTGTCTTCCCAGACGTTGCTGACCCCGATGCGCAGATCGCCGACGTCGGCGATGGTGGTCTCGGTGATGGTCACTGCATTCACCACTTTCTGGTCCTCGGTACGGGGCGGCTGCGCCGGTGCGGCCGCGCTGGGGGCGGGCTTCGGCGCGGTCGCCGGCGGGGTGGGGACCACCGACCCCGGCTGGGCGCACGCGGACGTTCCGTATGCAAGAACGGCGCCGTGCAACAAGGTTCGGACGCGTCGCGACATGGCGGCGACAGCATCGCTCACCCGCGCCGGGCGCCGCAATGGTCGTGTTCGCCGCTGTGGCTCAGGTCAAGTTCGGGCTGAGCCAGCGGCGCGTCTCCTCGACGCTGCGGCCGGTGCGGCGGGCGTAGTCCTCGACCTGGTCCGGCCCGATCTTGCCGAGCAGGAAGTACCGGGCGTCCGGGTGGTTCAGGTAGAGACCGCTGACGCTGGCGGCGGGCGTCATGGCGAAGCTCTCCGTGAGCTCGATGCCCTGCGCGCGGGCCCCCAGCAAGTCGAAGAGGGTGCCCTTCAGCGTGTGGTCGGGGCAGGCGGGGTAACCGAACGCCGGGCGGATGCCGCGGTAGCGCTCGGCGATGAGGTCCTCGTTGGTCAGGGGCTCGGCCTCGCCGTGGCCCCACTCGCCGCGCACCCGGGCGTGCAACCACTCGGCCAGAGCCTCGGCCAGGCGGTCGGCCAGGGCCTTGGCGATGAGCGCGCTGTAGTCGTCGTTCGCGGCCACGAACTCGGCGACGAAGGCATCCAGGCCGAGGCCGGCGGTGACCGCGAAGGCGCCCACAGAGTCGCCGCCCGCGGACAGCGGCGCCACGTAGTCGGCCAGCGACGTGTGGGGCTTGTCGTCCGTCTTGACGGCCTGCTGACGCAGCATGGGGAACCGTGCGGTCTCTTCGGTGCGCGCGGCGTCCGCGTACAGCACGATGTCTGCGGCGTCCTCGGTGGCGGCGGCCGGCCAGAAGCCGTACACGGCCCGGGCCTTCACGCGGCGCTCGCGCACCATGCGCCCCAGGATCTCCTGCGCCGCGGCGTACAGATCGCGCGCCGCCGCGCCCTGCTCCGGGTGCTCCAGGATCTGCGGGAAGCGCCCGCGCAGCTCCCAGGCGGTGAAGAAGAAGGTCCAGTCGATGTACGGCACGAGCGACTCGAGGGGGATGTCCTCGAGCACGCGCACGCCGGTGAAGGGCGCCACCGGGGCCGGCGTGGAGAAGTCCGGCCGGGCGCGGCTCTCGCAGGCCAGCGCGAAGGGCAGGAGCGCCTTGTCGTTGCGCAGCTTGTGGATCTCGCGCAGGCGGCTCTGGTCGGCGCGGTTCTTCGCGTCGAAGTCCACGCGCTGCTTCGCGTCCAGCAGGGCCGAGACCACACCCACGGCGCGCGAGGCGTCCAGCACGTGCACCACCGGGGCGTCGTAGATGGGCGCGATCTTCACGGCGGTGTGTTGCCGGCTCGTCGTGGCGCCGCCGATCAGCAGGGGCATGGTCATGCCGCGGCGCTTCATCTCCTCGGCCACGTAGACCATCTCGTCCAGCGAGGGCGTGATGAGACCGGACAGACCGATCATGTCGGCCTTCTCGGCGATGGCCGCATCCAGGATGCGATCGCACGACACCATCACGCCCAGATCCACGACCGCGTAGTTGTTGCAGCCGAGCACCACGCCCACGATGTTCTTGCCGATGTCGTGGACGTCCCCCTTGACGGTGGCCATCAGGACCTTGCCCTGCGCCTGGGCCTCGCCGCCGGCCAAGGCCTTCTCGGCCTCCATGAAGGGCTGCAGGTGCGCCACGGCGCGCTTCATGGCGCGGGCGCTCTTGACCACCTGCGGCAGGAACATCTTCCCGGCGCCGAACAGATCGCCGACGATCTTCATGCCGTCCATCAGCGGGCCTTCGATGACACTCAGCGGGCGGCCGAGCTTCACCCTGGCCTCCTCGGCGTCGGCCTCGATGAAGTCCACCACGCCGTGGATCAGCGCGTGGGCGAGCCGCGCCTCGACGCTGCCCTCGCGCCAGGCCAGGTCCGCGCCCTTGCGGGCCACGCTGCCCTTGACCGTCTCGGCGTATTCGACGAGGCGCTCCGTGGCGTCCGGGCGGCGGTTGAACAGAACGTCCTCAATCCGCTCGAGCAGCGCCGGCGATATGTCCTGATAGACCATCAGCTGACCGGCGTTGACGATGCCCATGTCCAGGCCGGCGCGGATGGCGTGATACAGGAACGCGGCGTGCATCGCCTCGCGGACGATGTTGTTGCCGCGGAACGAGAACGACAGGTTCGAGATGCCGCCGCTGATGCGCACGCCGGGGCAGGCGGCCTTGATCTGGCGCGTGGCCTCGATGAAGGCGCGGGCGTAGTCGTTGTGCTCCTCGATGCCCGTGGCGATGGCCAGCACGTTGGGATCGAAGATGATGTCCCGGGCCGGGAAGTCGAGCGTCTCGCGCAGCAGGGCGAAGGCGCGCCGACAGATGGCGACCTTGCGCTCCACCGTGTCGGCCTGACCCTGCTCGTCGAAGGCCATGACCACCACGCCGGCGCCGTACTGCTGGATGCGCCGGGCCTTGGCCAGGAAGTCGGCCTCGCCCTCCTTCAGGCTGATGGAGTTGACGATGCCCTTGCCCTGAACACAGCGCAGGCCGGCCTCGAGCACGCTCCACTTGGACGAATCGATCATCACCGGGATCCGGGCGATCTCCGGCTCGGTGGCGATGTGATTCAGGAAGCGGGTCATCGCCGCCTCGGAGTCGAGCATGCCCTCGTCCATGTTCACGTCGAGGATGTTCGCCCCGCCGCGGACCTGGTCGAGCGCCACGGACACGGCCTCGGTGTAGTTGCCCTCTTTGATCAGGCGCGCGAACTTGGCCGAACCCGTGACGTTGGTGCGCTCGCCGATCATCAGGAAGTTCGAGTCGGCGTCGTGGCGCAGGATCAGCGGCTCGAGGCCCGAGAAGCGGCCCAGCTCGCCGTAGCCGTGGTCGGGCGCGGGCAGCGCGCGCGGCGGCAGCCCCTCCACGTGTCGGGCGATCTCGGCGATGTGGTCGGGCGAGGTGCCGCAGCAGCCGCCGACCACGTTGACGAGGTGCGCGCGGGCGAACTCCTCGAGCAGGCCGCCCGTGGTGCAGGGGTCCTCGTCGAAGCCGCCGAACGCGTTGGGCAGACCGGCGTTGGGGTAGCAGGTGATGCGGCACGGCGCGACCTTGGCCAGCGCGACGAGGTGCGGGCGCATCTCGCGGGCGCCCAGGGCGCAGTTGATGCCCACGCTGAACGGGTGCGCGTGCTCGACGCTGAGCCAGAAGGCCTCGATGGTCTGGCCGGAGAGCGTGCGGCCGCTCTTGTCCACGATGGTCACCGAGATCATCACGGGGATGTCGCGCTCCGGCGACAGACCGCGCTCGGCGAGGACCTCGGAGAGGCCGACCAGGGCCGCCTTGGCGTTGAGCGTGTCGAAGATGGTCTCGACGAGCAGGATGTCCGCGCCGCCGTCCAGCAGGCCGCGCACCTGATCGGCGTAGGCCGCGCGGGCCTCGTCGAAGGTCATGTTGCGGGCGGCCGGGTCGTTCACGTCCGGAGAGATCGAGAGCGTGCGGTTCATCGGGCCGATGGAGCCGGCCACGAAGCGCGGGCGCTCGGGGGTCTCGAACTCGTCGGCGACGGACCGCGCGAGCTTCGCCGCGGCGACGTTCAGCTCGTAGGCCAGGGCATCGAGCGCGTAGTCGTGCTGCGCGATGGCCGTGGCGCTGAAGGTGTTCGTCTCGATGATGTCCGCGCCGGCGGCCAGGTACTCGCGGTGGATGGCGGCGATGACGTCCGGGCGCGTCAGGACGAGCAGGTCCGCGTTGCCCTTCAGGTCCTTGGGGTGCGCGGAGAAACGCTCACCGCGGTAGTCGGCCTCGACGAGTTTGTGGCGCTGCACCATGGTGCCCATGGCGCCGTCCATCACGAGGATCCGGGCCTGGCAGGCGGCCTGCAGGCGAGCGTAGGGGGTGAGCGCGGCGGCGGGCTTCGAAGGGGTCTGGTTCTGCATGCGGCGCGCAGTGTCGCAGGCACCGCCGGGTCGATCAAGGCGGGGACTTGCCCAATCTCGCCCGTCGTCACATCGGCAGGGGCAGCCGCGGGCCGACCTGCAGGGCGTCCCAGCCGGTCGCGCCGAGAGCGTGCAGGGTGGCGATGTTGCGGGTGTAGATGACCTCGGCGTCCGGTTCGCTCTCCACCGCGCGGTCGATGCTGCTCTCGCGCAGCAGGTGCAGCGTGGGGTAGGGGGCCGTGTTGGTGTGATTCTCGACGTCCTCGGGCCGGGTGCCGCCGAACTGATAGCGCGGGTGGAAGTCGGCGATCTGCAGCACGCCGTCCAGGTCGAGCGCGGTCAGCGCGGCCTCGCAGTCGCCCAGGAAGTCGTTGAAGTCGAGGAACTCCGGCAGGGCGTTGGGGGCGATGAGCAGCGTGGTCTCGACCTCGAGCGGGTCGCTCCCGGCCAGGAACGTCAGCTCGTCGCGCAGCAGGGCCAGCAGCGCGGCCGGGTCGTTCGTCGCGGTCACCACGAAGCGCACCTGGCCCTTGGCCACCACCCCCTTGGCGAAGGGACAGAGATTCAGCCCGATGACCGCGCGGTTCAGCCAGTGGCGGGTGTCGTCGAGGGCGGTGGATTCGAAGGTGTCCATCGGGCACGGCTACCACGGAACCGCCGGCGGGGATACGGCGGCGGGGACACGCCGCTCATCCGAGGGGCGCTGCGGGCGTCGCCCGTGTTATCCCACGGCGCAGACCCACCGGAGCCGCCATGACCCGCCCGACGCCCACCCCGACTCGATTCGCCCGACTCTCGCTCTCCGCCCTGCTCGCCGCCTGCGGCGCCAAGGCGCCCGCGCCGCCCGCCGTGCCCACGGAGTCCGTCCCGGCGCCGCCCACCGCGCCGCCCACGGCGCCGCCCACGGCGCCGGCCACGTTCGCGCCGCTGCCCGATCTGCGCGCCCAGTGCACCGAGGACCGGGCGGCCGTGATCCGGCGCGGAGCGGAGCTTCTGCCCCAGCCCACGCTCGCCGAGGCCGTCGCCGCCCTGCGCAGCGACGACCTGCTGCGCATCTGCCCGGGGCCGCGGTTCGCGGACGCGACGCTGACGCTGAGCGGGCCGGAGCGCCTGACGATCGACGCCACGGACGCGGTCCTGGTCGGACCCTGGGACGGCAAGGCCCTGGCGATCTCGGGCGTGCGCGACCTGCGGATCGTCGGCTGGTCCGTGCAGGCCGGGGGCAACATGAACCCGGACGAGCCCGCCGTGAACCCGGTCGTCTCGATCGAACACGCGCAGGGGGTCACGTTCGAGGACGTGTCGATGGCCGCCGGCGGCGGGCCGGCGCTGTGGCTGGTCGACGCGAAGGGGTTCGCCTGGACGCGCGGTCTGGTGACGGACGCGGCCACGGCGATCACGGTGGACGAGGCGTCCCAAGCCCGATTGGCCGATCTTCGATTCGCCCGCGTGAAAGAGGCCGCCGCGGCCGGGCCGGTGCGCGACGCCCTGGCCGCCGCCGCGCAGGTGCTCGCCGAGCCGGACGCCGGCAAGTCCCCCCCGCCCGCCGACCGGACCGGCTGGCCGGACGCCGCGCGGCTGCTGAAGGGGCGGCACGTGCGGCCGCTGATCTTCCGCGACGGGAAGGTCTTCGTGCATCTGTTCCACGAGATGGGGCGCCCGGCGGCGCTGGTGAAACCCGGCAGCGACCCGTACGAGTCCCCCGCGTTCAAGCCCACGCGGGCCCCGAAGAACGCCGGCGAGGCCGTGCTGCCCCGCGCCGAGCGCGCGAAGCTGACCGTGTTCACCCCGACGGGCGCCTGCACGCCCAAGGTCGGTGAACCCCTGTACGTGGCGACGGACGGCTGCGAGCCGAGCTACGCGACGGTGCTGCCCCTGGAGGGCTGTGGCACGGTCATGGCGCCGCTGGTGATCGGCAGCCCCGAGGGCACCGGGGCGGTCCCGGCGCTGACCTGGTCGCCGCTCGAGTCGACGAAACTCGCGGTCGCCTCGGGCGCCGCCCCCGCCCCCCACCTGGCCGAGTTCGCCGAGGGGTCGCTCACCCGGTCCCTGGCCCGCGACTGGGCGCACATCAGCGGCGCGACCTCGAAGGTGATGGTCCGCTGGCAGCTCGGCGCGCCGACCGAGCGGCTCGACGCGCTGCTGTTGGGGTTCCAGTTCGACCTGGAGAACTGCAACACGTTCGCCGACCAGCACCGGGCCGCGTGGCGGGTGGCCAGAGGGGGCACCGAACGCTGGGCGGTGCCCCAGGATCTGCTCTCCTGGCACCCGCTGTCCGGCGCGCTGCTGCACGGCGGGCAGATCGCCGGCCTGGTCGGCACCACCGTGACGGACGCGGTCCTCGTGCTGCGCCACGTCGACGGCGTCTTCGAGCAGGTGTGGTCGGAGACCTTCTTCGACGACAACGACGAGTGCACGCCCTGGGGCACGGACATCGACTTCGAGAGCCCCTGCGCCCCCTGAGGCGGGCCGTGTCGGACCAATCAACGGACGCGCACGTCTTGTGAGTCCGCCCGGGATGCTCTAAATTGGATCGCGAGGTCCATTGATGAACGTCCCGACCGCGAACCGTCCCCCCGCCCGTCGCACCCTGCTCCTGGCCGCCGCCGTCGGTGTCCTGGCCGGCCTCGGCGGCTTCACTTTCCGGTACGCCGAGGGGCTGTCGTACTTCAGCACCGAGCCCCGGGCCTGCGCGAACTGCCACATCATGCGGCCGCAGTACGACTCGTGGCAGAAGGCCAGCCACCACACGGTGGCCACCTGCGTCGACTGCCACCTGCCGCAGGCGTTCATCCCCAAGTACCTGGCCAAGGCCACCAACGGGTGGCACCACTCCAAGGGGTTCACGCTCCAGGACTTCGCCGAGCCGATTCAGATCAAGCCCGGCAACAGCTCGATTCTCCAGGAGAATTGCCTGCGCTGCCACGCCGACGCCGTGCACCGGATGGTCGCCGGCGCGCGCACGGATCACGACGCCGTGACCTGCGTGCACTGCCACGCCACCGTGGGCCACGGCGAACGCGCCGGCCTCGGCGGGGCCCTGCGCCCGGAAGAGCTCCCCACCGCCACCGCACCCCGCAAAGGAAACACCCCATGACCGAGCCCGCCCGCCCCGCTTCGACCCACTCCGCCCGAACGGGCCTCCACGTGGCCGTGCTCCTGGGCGTGGCCGCCGCCACCGCCGGCGCCACCGCGCTGCTCGTGAACATCTTCGAGCGCAAGGCCGAGGAGCGCTCGCCTTTCATTCGGGTCGTCCAGGTCGACGACGACACCACGGATCCGGCGGTCTGGGGCAAGAACTGGCCCGCCCAGTACGATGGGTACCAGCGCACGGCCCTGCCCACCAAGACCCGCTTCGGCGGCCACGGCGGCAACGAGGCGATGCCCGAGGAGAAGATCGAGCGCGATCCGTGGCTCAAGCGCATGTTCCTGGGCTACGCGTTCTCCATCGACTACCGCGACCGCCGCGGCCACGCGCACATGCTCGAAGACCAGGAGGCCACGCAGCGCCTGTCCAAGCCCCAGTCCGGCTCGTGCCTGCACTGCCACGCCTCCGTGATGCCGCTGTATCGCAAGCTCGGCGACGGCGACGCCATGAAGGGCTTCGAGGCGAGCTACAAGTTCAGCTACAAGGAGTTGAACGACAAACTGCACGACGCCGGGCAGGCCCACCCGGTGAGCTGCGTGGACTGCCACGAGCCCGACACGATGGCCCTGCGCGTGACCCGCCCGGGGTTCATCCGCGGCATCCAGGCGCTCGCCGCCTCGGACGCGGCCGTGCCGGCGCTGCACTCCATCGACCAGTGGCGCGAGGGCAAACGCGACCGACCCTACGACCCGAACGTGGACGCGACCCGCAACGAGATGCGGTCCTATGTCTGCGGCCAGTGTCACGTGGAATACTACTGCTCGACGAAGATGCCCCTGACCTTCCCCTGGGGCCAGGGCCTGAAGGTCGAAGACATCGAGGCGTTCTGGAAGGCCACGACCTTCCCCGATGGCCACGCCTTCTCCGACTACACCCACAAGGAGACCGGCGCGCCCATTCTCAAGGCGCAACACCCCGAGTTCGAGCTGTGGAACCAGGGCATCCACGCCCGCGCAGGTGTCTCCTGTGCCGACTGTCACATGCCCTACATGCGCGAGGGCGCCAGCAAGGTCAGCGATCACTGGGTCCGCTCGCCGCTCCTGAACATCAACCGCGCCTGCCAGACCTGTCATCGCGCCAGCGAGGCCGAGATGGCCGCCCGGGTCGAGGTCATCCAGTCCCGCAACTCCGATCTCATGCAGCGCAGCGGCCAGGCCATCGTGGCGCTGATCGATGGCATCGTCGAGGCCAAGGCGCAGGGCGCGACGCCGGAGCAGCTCGCCTCGGCGATGGATTTCCAGCAGAAGGCGCAGTGGCGGCTGGACTTCATCGCCGCGGAGAACAGCATGGGGTTCCACGCCCCGCAGGAGGCCGCCCGCATCCTGGGCGAGGCGGCGGACTACGCCCGGCAAGGTCAGATCGCTGCGCTCACGGCCCGTTCGGCGGGCGCGGCACCGACGAGCGCGGCACCGACGAGCGCGGCACCGACGAGCGCGGCGCCCTGAGTTGTTCCTGGATTCCGGGGGGTGAGCGGAGACGCTCGGGGGCGAGAAAAGACAGGACGCGGCGCGGGGACCGAGGAGAGGGGGTTCGGTCCACACGCCGCGTCACACCGGAGGGGGTGAGGGCGGGCGTCGCCTTCGCGGGCGACGGGATGCTCAGGCGTGGGCGTGGGCGTGGCGGCCGTGCCCGTTCAGGTTGCGGCCGCGACCCTGGGTGGGACGGCGGGTCTCGTGGTGGCGGGGCTGCTCGACGTCGGCCGGGCTCTCGGTCGTGTGGAGCGCATCCTGCTCACCGTTGACGATGCTCTCGAGGAGCCACACGACCTCGCCGAGGGAGCCGGCCTGCGAGGAGAGCTCGACGGCGGCGGAGGCGACCTGCTCGGAGGCGGCGGCGCTGTGCTGAGTGACCTGGTCCATCTGCTGGATGGAGGAGGAGATCTCCTGGATACCGCGGGACTGCTCGGTGCTGGCGGTGGCGATTTCGGCCATCAGGTCGTTGACCTTGGCGACGGAGCTGTCGACCTCGCGGAACACGCTGTCCGTCTTGCGGACCAGCTCGGTGCCCGTGGTGATCTTGCGGATGACACCCTCGATGAGGTTCGTCGTGTTCTGGGCGGACGAGGCGGCGCGCTGGGCGAGGTTGCGGACCTCGTCGGCGACCACACCGAAGCCTGCGCCGGCCTCACCGGCCCGGGCGGCCTCGACGGCGGCGTTCAGGGCGAGCAGGTTGGTCTGGAAGGCGATGTCGTCGATGGTCTTGACGATCTTGCCGATCTCTTCGCCGACCTGCGAGATGTCGTCCATGTTGGCGACCACGTGGGCCATGGACTCGTTGGCCTTGCGGGCGGCGTCACCGGCCTGGGCGGCCAGCTTGCGGGCGGTCTCGGCGTTGCCGGCGTTCTGCTGGGTCATCGCGGAGATCTGTTCCATGGCGGACGATGTCTCTTCGAGCGAGGCCGCCTGCTCCGTCGCGCCCTCGGCGAGGGACTGGGACGAGGCCGAGAGTTCGGTGGAGGCCGAGCTGATCTGATTCGAGCCGTCCGTGAGGGTCTCGACGACGCGGGTCAGGGCCTTGGAGACGCTGCGACTCAGGAAGAAGCCGAGGAGCATGGCGCCGATCACGCCGATGGCGACGGCGGAGGTCATGAGCTTCTGGGCGGCGTCGGAGGTCTTGGCGTTCTCCTCCGAGGTCTCCTTGGCGATCTTCACCTTCTGAGTGAAGAGCGAGTCGAGCTGCTCCTGGACCTTCTTGCGCACCACGGCGCCCTCGCCCTTGAAGATGACCTCGGACTCGGCGTCCTTGCCCGCCTCTTCGAGGGCGAGCATGTCGTCCTGGAGTTTGAAGTACTGCTTCACGTCCGCGAGCATCGCGTTGAAGGTCGCGCGGCCGGCGTCCGTCAGGATGGTGCCCTCGAAGTTCTTCAGGTTCTTCAGGACGTCGTCCCGGCGCTCGCCGATCCGGGTGTGGAGGTCCTTCTTGACCTCGGGGTCCGTGGCGGTGCGGAACTCGAGGAAGTTCACGCGGCTGCGCTGGAAGGCGACGCCGGCCTCGCCGAGGTCGGCGAGCGGCACCGTCATCTTCTCGTACAGGCGGGTGTCGGCCTCGTCGAGCTCGTTGAGTTTCGTGACGCCGACGGTGCCGACGGCGGCCAGCAGGGCGGCGACGAACGCGAAGGACGCGAGCAACTTCAGCTTCAGAGAAGGATGGCGAAGGTTCATGTTGGGCCTCTCCTGAGTTCGATCTTGCCGGCAGGTGAATGCGCCGAGCGTGGGTGGACCATCGGCATTTACCGTGCGGGTTTCCCAGGACTGCCCCGTCCCTTGATCTGGATCACGAGCGGGTGAGTCATTGCCGGCCAAAGGGTGGCCGACGACCCACTTTGCGCAATTCGCTCAAGTCTTTCGGGACAGAGCATTCGGTGGCGACTTGGACCGCCGTGATCGTGGGCGTATATGTGGGACATCCCCAGGATCACACCATGGAGTCCGCGATGCGATCGGCCGCCTCGTTCCCCCACGGGCCGCCTCGAACCGAACGAGGAGGGTGCATGCGAGCGTACGGACTGCTGACGACGATCGCCGCGCTGCTGGCCGGTCCGGCGTGCAATGGCCCCGGCGAGGAAGCCACGCAGACGGGCGAGGCCTGCGTCGAGAGTGATCTCATCGCTCAGTGCCCGCCCGGGAGCAATCCGCTCCTCGGCGCGTCCGCGGAGAGCATGTGCCAGGTCGACGGCGAGGTGGATCTGGTGGAGAACTCCGGCTCCGTGAGCGGTCGCTGCTACGGCGCCGGCACGTGCCACGTCGCGTGTCGGTTCGCCACCCCGTGCCCCTGCGGCGTGGACTCCGTGACCCGCGACGGTGTGTATTGCACGGACTGCGCGAACGCGTCGGCGTGCGGGAACGGCGTCTGCGAGGGCGGCGAGACGTACCTCGCGTGTCCGGAGGACTGCGCCGGGGACTGCACACCCGGCCAGGAGCGCTGCCAGGGGACCGACCGCGAGAGCTGCGACGGCACGGGGCATTGGGCCCGCCTGGCCTGCCTCGAGGGCGAGACCTGCGAGGTCGCCGGCGGAGGCTTGACCCTCTGCCTGCGCAACGACGTCCAGCGCGGCGGCGAGACCGGGGAGCCCGAGCCGCGGGAGGAGCGGGTCGACGGCCGCGTGTGGTTCGGGAACGGCGAGCTGCCACCGGACGGCACGGGCACCGCGGTCGCGACGCCTCCGGTCCCGAACCGCGGCTACGTGCTGGAGAATCTGGCGATCGTCACCCAGGACTTGAACACCGGCGCGTATGGAAAAGACCTGGCGCGGGCGGGTTTTGGGCAGCTGCGCAACGGCGAGCTCGCGCTCGACTGGAAGGAGCGCGTGCATCCGGCGGACGTCGAAGACGGCGACTATCTGGTGCTCTACGGGCCCAAACGCGCGGCCCGCTACTCGCTCCAGATGGGTCCGGCGCCCGAGGGGGTGGCCGAGAACGAGGCCACCTATCCGCCGGAGATGGCCGGCGACGAGGGCAATCCGGACGTGGGCCTCACGTTCCAGGCGGCCTTCTCGGCGGACTGGAAGACGGTGGTCTGGGCCCGGAACTTCTATGATTTCAACGGGGTGGGAGATCCGGCCTTCCTGTCGAACGCCGAGCTGTTCCGGTTCGACGCCCGGACATCGACCCACGTCGCCCTGGCGCGCACGGGCATCTATCGACTCGCCCGCGCGCCGATGGCGCTCACGCCCGACGGTCGCTTCGCCGCCGCTTCGGTGACCCTGGCCGGGGGGCCCCCCGCCGTTCTCACCTACGACGCCGAGCGCCGTGGCCGGCCGCTGGTGCTCTCCCGCGCGGGCGAGGGCGGCTACCCCGCGGCGGTGCTCGGCGTGTCGCCCAACGGCGGACTGCTGGCGACGCAGGGGGCGGGGCTCAATCCGGCGCCGGGGTCCGATCCGGCCTGCGCCGACGGCGTCGATCTGTGGAACACCGCCGACGGGCGCCGGGTCTACACCCTGTGTCGAACGGCCGGGGCGAGCGGCTGGACGGTCGTGAACCTGACCTTCGACCCCTCGGGGGACCGGCTGGCCATCGGCAACGGCGCCGCTGGCCAGCCGACGGTGGAGATCTGGGACGTGACCACCGGGCGTGAACTGGCCACGATCGCCACCTCGGCGGTCCCGATCGTGCGCTTCACGCCCGACGGCGGGGCGCTGGCGGTGCTGAGTGCGCGGCCCGGCGGGCAGGGCGCGCCCTTCGTGGCGGATCTCGACCTGTGGGACCAGCGAACGGGCGAGCGGCTCGAGGCGGTGCTCCACTGGGACTCCAGCGCGCCGGACGCGCTGCCGACGACGGACGCGTTCCCCGATCCGACGCTGGCCGAGCGCTACACGGCCTACGGCGCCACGAACTTCGCCTTCAGCGCCCGAGGCACCCGGCTGGCCGTCGTCGGAGGCGCGTTCGGCGCGGGCACGCAGTCGATCCATTGGGTCGCGACGTTTCGGGCGGGGGGCCTGTGATGAAGACACGATGGTTCGATGGCGCGCTTCTGGCGGCCACACTGTGCACCTTCGCCTGCGGGGGCTCGGACGCCGACACGGCGGGCGACGAGCCCGGCACGCCCGGCACGAATGGGGCCAACACCGGCATCTCCTGCGCCGAGTCCGATCTGCTCGCCCAGTGCCCGCCGGGCAGCAGCCCCGACCTGACCGCCGAGGCCACCTCCGCCTGCGAGGGGCAGGTGGACATCCCGCTCGTGGGCGAAGGTGGCAGCGTGCGCGCCGCCTGCAAGGGCAAGAGCGAGTGCCTGGTGGTCTGCAACTTCGACATCCCCTGCACCTGCGGGCTCGACCGCATCACCCGCGAGGGGGTGTTCTGCGTCGACTGCGCCGGGGCGGCGGCCTGTGGCAACGCGGAGTGCGAGGGCGGCGAGGACCCCGCGACCTGTCCGGTGGACTGCGCCATGGTCTGCTCCGCCGGCCAACAGCGATGCAATGGCCGCAACCGCGAGGACTGCAACGGGCAGGGCACCTGGGAGACGGTCGAGTGCAGGGACGATCAGGCCTGCGAGCTTCAGGGGGGCGTGGCCTGCCAGCCGTTCCTCAGCCCGTCGGGCGGCACGTGGCCCGGCACCGGCTGGGAGACGATCGACCTGCCCGCCGATCCCGCCGACATCTACTTCGCCGAGACCGAATTCGCGTGCCCGGCCAACTCCGGGGCCTGCACGCCGGTCGGGTGGGTCGACGACACGACGCTTCTGGGCACCATCGGCGCTGGCCTCGCGCTGCTGCCGACGGACGGGCGCAGCGTCGAGATGCTGTCCGTCACCGTCCCCCAGGCGGGGCTCGGCGTGGGGCTGCCCTGGGGGGTGACCTCGGAGCGCCAGCCCGTGCTCTTCAACCTGGACACTCGGCAGACGCGCACGGCGGAGCCCGTCGTCGACGACGTGACGCCGCTGCTCAGCGGCGGTGTGGCCGTGGACGCCGCGCGTGGGCGGGCGGCGGTGGCGTTCGCCGCCAACGGACAACCCTTCGTGGCCCTCTACACGCTCGCCGACGCCCGCATCGAGGTCATGCTCCGCTATGCCGCCCCGGGCCTCACGAGCGCCGCCAGCGCCCTGGCCTTCAGCCCGGACGGCCAACTCCTGGCCGAGCTGCGCACCGAGGGCCGGACGATCATCTGGAACGTGGCCGAGCGCAAACACACGCGCCTCATCGACCTGGAGATCGACCCCCAGGGTCTCCCCAACCCCGGCATCGGCTTGGCCTTCACCGGGGGCGTGGGGCCGCTGCTCCTCGCGACGACCTCGGCCTGGGTCGAGGTCTGGGACCTCGAGGCCAACGCGCGCATCCGGCGCAGCGAAGGGCGTGCGCTCGACGGCTTCGGGAGCCGGTTCAGCCTCTCGCCCGACGGCCGCATCGCGGCGTCGCTCGCAGCCGGGGTCGGGGGGGTGGGTCTGTACCGCGTCCCCTCGCTGAGCTTCGTCCGGACGCTCGGCGCCGATCTCCAGGGCGGGGCCGGCGCGGGCGTGTTCTCGCCGGACGGGCGCCGGCTCGCGGTGGGCAAGTACGTTTTCACGAGCGCGCCTTTCGCGGATTGACGCCGCGCCCGCGGACGTCGATAAACCGGGGCCATGTTTCAGGTCTCCGAAATCGTCTACTTCTGCTACGGGCACCGCCTGCTCGACTACGTCGGCAAGTGCGCGCGCGTGCACGGGCACAACGGCAAGGTCGAGATCGTGGTCGGCGGCGAGACGCTCGACGCCCGCGGCTTCGTGATGGACTTCTCCGATCTGCAGGTCGCGGCGCAGCGGTTCATCGACGACACCTTCGACCACCGCCTGCTCCTGCGGCGCGACGACCCGCTCGTGCCGGTGCTCACGGCGCAGGGCGAGACCTTCGTCGCGCTGGACGTGAACCCGTCCGCCGAGAACCTGGCGAAGCTCATCTTCGACCACCTGCGCGGGCTCGGTTTCCCCGTCGTGGCCGTCCGGTTCTTCGAGACCGAGACCTCCGTGGCTGTCTATTCGCAGCCGTTGCCGGCGGGCCCGGTCGCGACCCCATGAGCGTATTGCTCTACATCCTCGCGGCGCTCGTGCTCCTGGACTCGTTCCGGCTCCGCGGTCGCGCACAGGCGCTCGCCGAGCTGTCGCCCAGCGACGAGCCGGTCTCGCCCACGCATCGTTTCCTGACGGGCCCCGGCGTCGTGCTGGACGAGGCCACCCGACGCGCCGCGAGCGCCCATGCGCGCAAACACGGCCTCAAGGTGCTGGACCTGTGGCCATCGAACCTGGCCCCGGAGCTCTCGCTGGGGCTGCTCTCGCTGCTGGACGTGCCCAAGTTCCGCCGCATGCGCCTCGCGCGGGGCTTCACGGCCGGGCAGGCGATGCTGGTGGAGGTCGAGACGCTCGAGCGCGCCGAGCTGACCGACACGCCTCCACAAACGGACGACCCCGTGCTCTTTCTGCGGCGCGCGGTCGCGCTCAAGCGCTTCGCCTGCACGGACTTCGACTTCGCCGTGGCCCCCGCCTTCCGGGGCGCGGCCGATGACCCGGACAAGCGCCTCGCCCTGGCCCGCGCGGCGATGGGCGGCATGACGGGCGCCCTGTTCGCCGCGCGCGTGGCCTGGCTGGGCCTCATCTTCGGGGCGGCGTACTGGCACCCCGAGGCCGCCGGTGCGCTCCTGGGCACGTGGATGACACGCCCCGTGCTGGTCCTGGCGGGCACGAGCCTGCAGTCGGCTCAGCTGTTCCCCTACGCCGCGCTGCGCCCGCTCTTCGAGGTGTACGGCTGGCTGCGCACGGCCCTCGGCCGCTGGCGCCCGCCGGATCCGAACGGCGGCGCCGATCCCGTGGACGCCCTGCGCCCCATCTACGCCGAGCTGATGAAAGACGGCACCGAGCCGTTCTTCCAGGCGCGCCGGCCGGACTGCCCCATCTGCGGGCAGTCACGCCTCGAACCCTTCCTCGAGGTCGGTGATCTGTTCCAGTTCAAGCCGGGGCGGTTCCACGTGGAGAAGTGCGCCGACTGCGGACACATCTTCCAGAACCCGCAGCTCACGGTGCGCGGCCTGAACTTCTACTATCGCGACTTCTACGACGGCCTGGACGCCGAGGCCCTGGAGTCGCTGCTCGGCGCCGGACCCCAGGTCTATGAGGCCCGCGCCCGCATGGTCATCGGTCACGGCGAGCCGGAGACGTGGCTGGACGTGGGCGGCGGCAGCGGTCACCTGTGTTGCATCTCGCGCGACACCTGGCCCAGGGCCCGTTTCGACGGCCTCGATCTGAGCGCCGGCATCCTCGAAGCCCAGCGGCGCGGCTGGGTCGACCGTGCCTACCGCGGTCTGTTCCCCGAGGTCGCGCCCACGCTCGCCGGTCAGTACGACGTCGTGAGCATGAGTCACTACCTGGAACACACGCTGGACCCCCGGGCCGAGGTGGCGGCGGCGGCCAAGGCGCTCAAGCCCGGCGGTCTGTTCCTGGTCGAGGTGCCCGATCCCGACTGCGCCTGGGGCAGCATCCTGGGCAAATACTGGCTGCCCTGGTTCCAGCCGCAGCATCTGCATCTGTTGTCGGTGAAGAACCTGGAGCGCCTGCTCGGCGAGCACGGGTTCGAGGCCGTCTTGTGGCACCGCGGCGAGACACACCACCCGCTCGATCTGTTCCTGGCGACCTCTCTGTTCCTGAACCGCATCCTGCCCAAACCCGCGCGGCCGTGGCTGCCCCCGGCGGGGCTGGGGCGGCGCCTCGGCCACAAGGTCGGCTGGACGTTCGGGATGGGCATCCTGGCCGGCATGCTGATGCTGGACGCCCTGCTGGCGCCCCTGATGCGGCGGCCCGGCGGCGCCAACACGTTCCGCGTGCTCGCGCGGCTGCGCGCGGGCGCCTGAGCCATGGCCGAGGGCTGGCTGCCGCCGGACCAGACGCCGACCCGCAAGTGGCCGGTCGTCGGCGAGCGCGCGCCGTCGCCCGCCGCGCTGGACCTGGAGAGCGCGACCGTCGAGTTCACCGGCCTCGTCGTCCGACCCCGTGTGATCTTGGTGCGCGAGCTCATCGCCCGGGGCACGCAGCGCCTCGAGATGGACGTCCACTGTGTCACCCGGTGGTCCCACCGCGCGATGTGTTTCCTGGGGCTGCCCCTGGCCACGCTGCTCGACGAGGTCGGCGTGTCTCCCGAGGCGACCTACGTGCGCTTCACCGCGTGGTCCGAGCGGGACCACGACACGGGCCTCCCGCTCGAGGTCGCCCGACGGGACACCTGGCTGGTGCACGGCACGGACGCGGGGCCGCTCGAGATCGCCCACGGCTTCCCGCTCCGGACGGTGACCCCCGGGCGCTACTTCTACAAGAGCCTGAAGTGGCTGCGCCGCGTGGAGCTGCTGGCGGCGCCCGCCCCGGGGTACTGGGAGCGCGCCGACGGCTACCACGAGAACGCCGACCCCTGGCCGGGGAACGAACGCTACGTGTCCGGCTCCGTGCCGCCCGAGACGCTGGCTCGCTTCCGTGCCGCCACCGACTTCGCGCCCTACGCCGGGCGCACGCTTCGGGGCCTGGACCTGCGCGGCTGGCGGCCGGCGGCGACGGACCTGCGCGGCTTGAAGCTCAAGGACTGCGACTTTCGGGGCGCGGACCTGTCCGGCCTGGACTTGCGGGGGGCGAACCTCACGATGGGCAACCTGCGGGGGGCGGACCTGCGCGACGCCGACCTGCGCGACGCCGATCTCGAGGGCGCGTGGCTCGCGGGGGCCGACCTGCGGGGCGCCGACCTGCGGGGTGCGTTTCTGACCGCGGCGTCTCTCGTCGAGGGGGACACCGCGGCCCGGGTCGACGCTGCGCGCTTCGCGGGCGCCTCAGGGCTGCTCGAGGCGCAGCGGGCCTTCCTCGTCGGGCAGGCCGTGGCCGAGCCGCCCGGGGGCGACTGATGGGAAAGTTTCCCCCCCGTCACCGGAACGTCACGGGCCCCTGCTGGAGTGCGGCCGCATGAACCCTACGATTCTTCTGGTCGAAGACGAGTTGGACCTGGTCCGGACGCTGGAATACAACCTCCAGCGTGAGGGCTATGTGGTGCGCTCCGCCACGAACGGCAAAGCGGCGGTCGACTTCCTCTCGGCGGGCATCGCGCCGGACCTGGTGCTGCTGGATCTGATGCTGCCGGACATGAGCGGCACGGAGATCTGTCGTCGCATTCGCAGCCAGGAGCGCACCCGCAAGGTGCCCGTGATCATCCTGACGGCCAAGACCGAGGAGATCGACCGGGTCGTGGGCTTCGAGGTCGGCGCGGACGACTACGTGACCAAGCCCTTCAGCGTGCGCGAGCTGGTGCTGCGCATCCGCGCCATCCTGCGGCGGGCCCACACGGAGCCCACGGAGAGCGGCGCGCCGGCGCAGGTCTTCGGGCGCCTGCGGCTGGACACCGAGGCCCACCGGGTCTGGGTGGACGACCAGGAGATCCACGTCACCGCGCTCGAGTTCCGGCTGATGACCACCTTCATGAGCCGCCGCGGCCGCGTGCAGACCCGCGAGACGCTGCTGAGCGACGTGTGGGGCATCCAGGCGGACGTGACGACGCGCACCGTCGACACCCACGTGAAGCGCCTGCGCGAGAAGCTGGGCACCGCCGGCGAGTACGTCGAGACCGTGCGCGGCGTGGGGTACCGGTGGCGCAGCGCCCCGGACGCGCCCAACGAATCGGACTGAGGTCGCGTGCGGTTCGGCATCAGCCGCCGATTCCTGGCCATCGGGGCCTTGTGCGCGCTGGTGGCCGTCCTCTGGGTCGGCGGGCGCCTCGGCGGTCTGATGCGGTCGAGCCTGGGTGAGGTCCTGCTCGGGCGCCTGCGGGCCGAGGCCGCCTGGCTTCGACACGGCGCGCAGGGCCTGGGAGGTGGCGGGGGCCCGCCGGGGACCGACGCCGTCGCCGCCTGGGTCGCCGCGCAGCCGCACGACGCCGATACGGTCTACGCGCTGCGCACCGCGGACGGGCGCATGCTGGCCTCCGGCCCCGTCGCCTGGCCCGCGGGCCCTGCGGACGACTCACCCGAACCACGCGTGCTGCCGCAGCCGGAGGGCTCGCTGTGGCGCGCGGTCGCGATCCGCGTGCCGACGCGGGACGGAACCCTCGAGGCGGCGGTCTTCGGCCGGGCCATTCACACGGACGAGGCGCTGCAGCGGCTCTACGGTCTGTTGGGGCTGCTGGTGGTCATCGGCCTCGGCCTCGCCGGCGCCGCGGTGGGTCACACCTCGCGGGTGCTCGGGCGGGCGCTCAAGGTCATGGAGGACAGCGCGCGCAACATCGTCGCGCTTCGGGGCGGCAGCCGCGTGCCGCGCCTGGGCCCGGCGGGTGAGCTCGGCGGTCTGCCGGCGTCGCTGAACGCGCTCGCCGACTCGTTCGAACACACGGTGGCCACGCTGGGGACAGAGCGCGACCGATTCGAGGCCGTGCTCGAGGGTCTGTCGGACGCGGTCATCGCGCTGGACGCCGAGCATCGCATCACGTTGGTCAACCGCTCGGCGATGTATCTCTTCGAGCTCGAGCATCCCCCCGTCGGGCGGCTGTTGATCGAGGTGTCGCGGCTGCCGATCCTGCGCGAGGTCCTGGAACGCATCCCGCGCGAGCGCAGCGTGAAGGTCGAGGTCGATTGGCCCGGGCGCCGGCGGCGGCGCTTGCTGGTGCAGGGCGGCACGCTGCGGGCGAGCGAGGGCATGGTGCTGGTGCTCCAGGATCTCACGGCGCTGCGACGCCTGGAGACCGTACGGCGGGACTTCGTGGCCAATGTGTCGCACGAGCTGCGCACGCCGGTCGGGGTCATCCTGGCCAGCGCCGAGACGCTGCTCGACGGCGCGCTCGAGGACCCGGCCGCCGCGCGGGGGTTCGTCGACGCGCTGCACCGCAACGCCGAGCGCCTCGCACGGCTGGTGGGCGATCTCCTCGACCTGTCGCGCATCGAGGCCGGCCAGTTCCAGATGAAACCCATCGATCTGGACCTCCACGACGCCGTGGAGCACGTGATCGATCAGCTCGGTTCCAAGGGCGAACGAAAGAGCATCCTGTTGGTGAACGACGTGCCGATGGGCACGCGGGTGCTCGCCGATCCCAAGGCGATCGACCAGGTGCTCGTGAACCTGACGGACAACGCCATCAAGTACTCGCCCGAGGGCAGCCGCGTGCGGTCGTTCGTCACGGTCGATGGGGGGCGGGTGCGGGTCCAGATCGAGGACAACGGGCCGGGCATCGAGCCTGCCCACCGCGAGCGTGTTTTCGAGCGGTTCTACCGCGTCGACCCGGGGCGTTCGCGGGACATGGGCGGCACCGGGCTGGGGCTGTCCATCGTGAAACATCTGGTCGAACACATGGGCGGCGAGGTCGGCGTCGAGGGCGCCGCGCCGCACGGGGCGCGGTTCTACTTCACGCTGCCGCTGCCCGTCGCCCGGTCTTTCGACGAGGCTCAGAGCAGCCGGGTCAGCGTCCAGTAGAGTCCGGTGGCGGCGATGGCCGCGCAGGCGGGGCGCCGCACGAGGGCCTCGTAGCGGGCCCATCGGGCAAGGGGCCGGGTGAGGGCGAACGCCGCGGCGAGCACCGCGAGCTGACCCAGCTCCACGCCCACGTTGAACCCGACGAGCGTCGACGCGAAGCGGTCCATGGGCAAACCCGTCTCCCGGAGCGCCCCGGCGAACCCCAATCCGTGCAGCAGGCCGAAGAGGAACACAACGGCCACACGACGCCGCGTCGCCGTGCGGTCGCCGAACAGATCCTCGAGCGCCACGAAGGCGATGGACGCCGCGATGGCCGGCTCGACGACGGCATCGGGCAATTGCGCCCACCCGAGCAGACCGAGGGCCAGCGTGACGGAGTGCGCGACCGTGAAGGCCGTGACCTGCCACAGCAGCGGCTTCGCACCCGCGCCCAGGAAGAACAACGCGAGCACGAACAACACATGGTCCAGGCCGTCGGGCACGATGTGTTCGAAGCCGATGACGATGTAGCCGACGAGGGAGGGCGGCGGCGTCGGCGGTGCTACTTGGGGGCGGTGAGTCTCTCCCGTCGACCTCGCCCCGTGCCCCAGATCGTAGTCCGGTGACGCCTCGCCGGGCGCGAGCAGGCGCATGTCTTCCGCGGAGGGACCGCGGGGTCGCACGCGCAGCACGACGGTCCCCAGGCGCTCGTCCAGGCGGAGCCGGCACCGGGACGCGGACCCCAGCGCGGCCTCGGCCTCGACGGCCAGCGCGGGCAGCGTCGAGGTCGGCAGCTCGGCCTGCAGGGGCGTCTCCAGGGTGGGGAGTGCGATCGTCAGCGGCACCTCGGCGGTGTCGCAGACCAGGTGAAGGCGCGACGCGAGCCACGCACGCAGCCGGGCGAGCCAGGCGGCGCGCTCGGGCCCCGTGGCGCGCAACTGCGCGTCGAGGTAGGCGTCCGCGGCCTCCGGGTCCGCCCCTTCGTCGACGAGCAGGTGCCAGGCCATCGTGAGCGTGATGTCCGCCTTGTCCGGCCCGAGCGTGACGGTCATCTCCGTGGGCGCCAGGGGGTGCGCCGGCGCGCGGCCGGGGAGGGCGACCGAAAACGCCACCGCCAGCGCGGCCACGAGAGGCCAGAGCCGCATCAGAAGCCGCCGTGCAGGCGCAGCGTCAGCGTGTCGTCGCTGGCCGCGAAACGCTCTTCGGGGAACTGCCACGCGTGCAGGTAGACCACCCTCAGGTCCGCGTGGGTGAGCGCGTCCCAGCGCACCTCGGCGCGGGCCTCGTGGCGCGAGTCGTAGCGCAGCTCGGTGTCCGGATCGGCCCAGGCGTAGCCCGCGGACAGGGCGACGGGCCGAAGGACGCGCCACTCGACGAGGTGCTGCGCGCGCAGGGCGAGCGTCCCATCGCCGGAGGTCCCCGGGCCGCGGTCGAGGTCGTACTCGCCCAGGTAGATCAATGGCACGCCGAAGGGGGCGCCGAGATCGAAGCCGCCATGCAGAGCGCCGACGAACCGCCGGCCGGGCGCGCCGCCGAAGAGCGCCGCGCTGGCACCCAGGCGCCCGCCGCGCGGCTGCCAGGTCACGTCCAGATGCGTGCCCCAGCCCGCGTTCGAGGCGAAGGGGTCGTCCCAGGTCGGCGCCGGCCGATGGGCGGCGAGGTGTACATCGACGGGCCCCGGCCGCACGCTGACCTCGGCGCCGGTCACCGGGCGCGCGGCCTCGTCCGGGAAGCGCTCGCCGAAGGCCGGCACGAAACGCCCGATCTGCACGGCGAGGTCGAGCATCAGGTCGTCGTAGAGCACGGAGTAGTCGCGGACCTGCAGCGTCTCTCCGTCCTGCTCGAAGGCGGGCGTCGCGACCAGCGTGATGCGGCCCTCGCGGTGGCCGCGCGGGTTGTAGGGCCGGATGGCCAGGCCGAGCTCCGCCTCGGCGTCCGGGACGAAGTCCACGGGTCCGGCGGGCGAGACGAAGGCCAGGGTCGCGTCGCCCCCCAGGGACACCCAGGGCGGGCGAGATGGTGCGCGGCGCGGCTCGGCATCCACGAGAACGAAGGTCGGCAGGTCGACGGCCGCGAAACGCGCGCCGGCGCTGGTCCTGAGGCCGCCCCCCGCGGGCGAGACGTGGCAGTCGCCGCAGGCGGCCCCCGTGCGCAGCGCGTGGAGGGGCGTGGCGTGGGCGGCGGCGGCGAGGAGGAGGGCGAGGATCGCGAGCGCGCGAGCGAGTGTCATGGCACCGCCCCCCCCTCGGCCCAGCGGGTCAGCATTTCGCGCTCTTCGTCCGTGACGACGCCGCCGCCCGGGGGCATGTCGCGTTTGTCCACGACGCGGTCGAGGATCGCCGCGAGGTGCGTGCGTGTCTCCTCCAGCGTCACGAGCGCGTAGGGCGCGCCGCCGACGGGCAGCTCGCCGTGACAGAGGCTGCAGTGACGCAACAGGAAGTCGGCGACGTCCGGGTCGAAGCGGGGCAGGGGCGCCGGCGGCACGTCGGGCGCGGCGTCCGCCGGCGGCCCGGCCTCCGGCGTGGGCGAGTCGGCGTCCACGAGGCCCGCGGCGTCGCCGGCGTCGGGCAGGGCGGCGTCCGGCGGCAGGCGATCGCCGAAGCCGGGGCAGCCCGCGTGGCCGAAAAACAGCGCGAGCGCGGCCGCGAGTCGGCACGACCTGGGGAGACGCGTGGTCATGGGCGCGCGAAATTGTGCTACAAACCCGCCCCCGATGCGACCGAATCTCTGGTTTCTCGTCCCAGTCCTCATCCTCGTCTCGGCGGGCGTGGCCACCTGGCAACGCGACCGGGTGCCGACGCGCGCCGAGTGGCAGACCGCCGCCGACGCCGTCCGCGCGCGCCTGCAACCGGGCGATGGGGTCACCTGGGCCCCCTACACGCAGGGCGAGGGGCGCACCGCGTTCGCCGGCCTGCCGGTGTTTCACACCCGCGACCTGGCGACGACCGACCTCGCCCGCTACGACCGCCTCTGGGTGCTCGGCGCGTTGGGGTACGACGCGTCCCGGCTGCCGCCCGCACATACGCTGCTGGAACACACGGACGCGGGGAACGTGAGCGTGGATCTCGTGCGCGTGGGCGGGCCGAAGGTCGTCGGCGACCTCTACGCCCACCTGGAAGACGCCCTGTACACGCGGCACACGCCCGATGGCGCCACGAAACTCTGCGACTTCTGGAGCGGCCGCGGCTGGCACTGCGACCTGCGCGACCCGCCCGAGACCACCCGCAACTGCCTGGGGCAGAGCGTGGGGCGCCGGCTCGACCAGAGGGCCCGCGATCCCGAGTGCGGCCTGAACCCCTGGCTGCACGTGAGCCGGGACGTCCGCCTGATCGGCGACACGCCGCGCCATTGCCTCTGGATGCACCCCATGGCCGAGGCCGCGGTGCGCCTGACCTGGAACGACGCGCCCGGGGGGGACACGCTGTCCATCGACTTCGGCTTCTCCGATCCGATGGTCGCCGACAACTACGCCAAGCAGATCCGGGTGAAGCCGGCCAAGCTGCGGGTGCTGCGCGCCGGCGTGGAGCTGCAGTCGATCCCCGTGCCCGCCGAGAAGGGCTGGCACCACTTCGAGACGACCCTGCCCTCGGGCCCGGCGCCGCTGGCCTTCGAGCTGACGACGACGGCGACCGCGGACGCCCACTTCTGCTTCGACCCCACGGTGCGGGTGAACACGCGGCCCGGGAGCACGCCATGACGCTGACCCTGCCCACGCGCCGCGACCACCTGATCGGCGCGCTGCTCTGCCTGCTGACCATCGGCCTGCTGGTGACGACCTCGTCCGAGGTCGGCGTCCCGCGCGACGAGAGCTTCTACTTCTTCGCCGGCGACAAGGCCGGCGACTGGGTGCTCGGCATCTTCGACGCCAAGGTCCCCTCGTTCAGCCGCGCCGAGATCGAGAAGGGCTTCGGCTACAACCACGAGCACCCCGTGCTCATGAAGACGCTCTTCGGCCTGAGCCACCGCATCCTGCACGACCGCCTGGGCTGGGTGGACTCGCACATCCTGGCCTACCGCATGCCGTCCATCGTGATGGCGGGCCTGGCCACCTGGCTGACCTACCTGCTGGGCGCGATGATCGCCGGCGCCGGTGTGGGCATCGTCGCCGGTCTGGCCTTCCTGTTCATGCCGCGGGTCTTCTTTCACAGTCACTTCGCCTGCTTCGACGGCCCGGTGACCTTCATGTGGGTCCTGATCGTCTACACGTGGCTCCGTGCGCTGCGCAGCCGCCGGTGGGCCGTCGTGTCCGGCGTGGCCCTCGGGGTCGGTCTGGCGACGAAACTCAACACGTTCTTCGTGCCGTTCCTGCTGCTGTTCGTGACGCTCTTCGACCTGTGGTCGTTCAAGCGCCGCACGGGCGCCTGGAAGGCCGAGGGCGAGGCGCGCGGCCCGGTGACGTTCGCGCTCTGGACGGCGGCGTCGATGATCGTGCTCGGCACGGCCGTGTTCTTCGCGCACTGGCCGTGGCTCTGGTTCGACACCTGGAAGCGCCTGCAGGAGTACGTGGCGTTCCACTCGCACCACGTGAACTACCCGGTCGCCTACCTGGGCACGCTCTGGTACGACCCGCCGTTCCCGGTGCACTTCCCCTTCGTGATGAGCCTGACCACGCTGCCGGTGGCGACCATCGTGCTCTCGCTCATCGGCCTCGGCGGCCTGTGGATGGCCGGCTGGCGCAAGGTGAACGAGAAGCAGGACTCGCCCCCCGTCGAGGTGGCCTACCTGGCCAACCTGGCGGTGCCGTTCCTGATCATCGCGATGCCGATGACCCCCATCTTCGGCGGCATCAAACACTGGATGACGGCGATGCCGTTTCTGGCGGTGGCCGCCGGGCTGGGGACGGAGCGCGTGCTGCGCGGCATGCTCGGCGGGACGTCGCCCCGCACGTGGGCCGTGTCCAGCGTGGGCGCGCTGATGCTCGTCCCGGCAGCGCAGGCGACGCTGCGCAACGCCGGCTACGGCGAGGCCTACTACAACGAGCTGGTGGGCGGCGCGCCGGGGGCGGCGGAGCTGGACCTGCCGCGCAACTTCTGGGGTTACGCCACGCAGGGCGCGCTGCCCGCGCTCAACGCGCAGGCCGAGAACAACGCCCTGGCCTTCTGGCACGACGCCACCAAGGGCTCCTTCGACGCTTACAAGCAGGACGGCCTGCTGCGGAAGGACATCCGGTACACGGGGGACTGGACCGCCGCGTACTCGAACTGGGGCGTCTACCACGACCAGCGCGACAAGTTCTGGGAGGAGATCGACCTGTGGCGCGCCTACGGCACGGACTTCCCCGTGGACGGCGTTTTCTACGAAGGCGTGCAGCTCGTGGGCTTGTACCACCGGCCCGGGGCGCCCAAGGCCCCGGCGCCGCTGGCGCCGAAGAACTCAGCGCCGACGCAGCCGGCGGCGGAAGGTGAGCAGGCCCAGCCCGGCGAAGGCGGCGCCCAGCCCTGACAGCGGGGCCTTGCCCGGCTGGGTCTGACAGCCGCCGGAGTCACCGCCGGAGTCGCTGGTGTCGTCCACGCCCGCGTCCGCGCCCGTGACCGGCGTCCCGCCCGTGGCGGGCTCGCCGCCGGCGCCGATCAGGCCACCCGCGCTGCCCGGATCACCGCCGGTGCCGGGCTCGCCGCCCGCGCCGCCCGCCGCGTCGCCCACCTGAATCGTCGCCTCGATCACGGCGGAGTTGTCCCCCGTCGTGTTGAAGTCGCCGTTCACGCTGTTGACCGCGGCGTAGATCGTCACGGGGCCCGCCGTGTCCGGGGCCGTCCACTGGAACATGAACTGAACGCTGTCGCCGTCGAAGGGGACGGGCGCGCTCTGCACGAGCTGGCCGAGGAGCGCCTTGGTCACGCCGTCGGCGTCGGGGATCAGGGTGCCGTCGTCGGCCTCGACGTTCAGGCCGGCCTTCGCCATGCCGCCGGCCTGGGGCCCCGCGGCCGTGAGCATCAGGTCGACGGTCTCACCGGGGGCGACCACCCGCGTCGGCGTCTCGAACGCGAGCGTGGGCGCGAGCCCGCCCGTGTGGCAGCGGGCCTCGGAGCACCCGACGCGCGCACGCCCCGGGAGGCCGGTGCTGTTGGCGAGGGCGGTCGAAGCGGTCAGGAGCGAGAGCAGAGAGAGGGCGGACAGAGTGGCCGTGCGGCCGAAGCGCAGAGACATGAAAGGCGCAGTCCTCGGGCTGGTTGGGTGTGAGAACGGATTCAGTCGCGGGGGCGGCGGTCGCGGCCACCACTGCCTTCGCGGCGCGGACCCCGGCGCTCGCCGTCGCGACCACCGCGGCCTTCACCGCGGGGGCCCCGGCGCGGGCGGTCGTCGTCGCGGCGCTCGCCGTCGCCCTCGTCGTCCGGGCTGCGGCGGGGGGGCTCGATGAACTCCTCCTCGCGGGGCCGGCTCTGGCCACGGGCCTCCATCTCGATGGGCCACACGTTGGACGAGGCGATGGCCTCGACCAGGGCGGCCTGCGAGAGGCGCTCGCCGTGCACGTAGGTCATGGCGCGGCCGACGTAGGTCGGATCGCCGCCGCAGGAGCCGATGCGCGGGATGTTGCGCCGGGTGGCGACGTCGTCCGCCATGGCGTCCCACAGGGGCCGGCCGCGGGCGACGCGCGTCTCGACGGCGCCCAGGTTCGGGAGCGTGAAGACGTGGTCGAACAGGACCGAGTCCAGGTCGCGGCAGTAAGGGTGACCGGCGATGATCAGGCCGGGCAGGGCGGTGGCGGCCGCGATGGCCGCCTGGGCGTTCCACTTGCCCGCACCGGCGGACCAGCGGGCGCCGAGGAAGGCGGCGTCCACGGCGCGCGGGATGAAGACCAGAAAGCCGCGCTCGAGCGCGAGCTCGACGCCGCCGTAAGCGGCGAGGCCGGCCTGCCGGGCCGCGTCCAGGTAAGCCGGGAGGCGGTCGGTGCGGTTGGTGTCGGTGATCACGACGCCGTGAAGGCCGGCGCTGCGGGCCGCGCTCGCCAGGGCCTGGGGCGTGAGATCGCGGGGGGTCAGGTGAAGATCGACGAGCATCACGAACCTCGGGGTCTCGAAAAGGGCCGCGAGCGTACACCCGACCCGAGAAAATCGCGATACGATGCAGGTGTTCAGTGTCCGATTCCCCCGCAGACGCGTATGGTCTGCGCACCATGGCCGGCCTGCTCGAGCTGAAACACGTCGGAATCTTCACGCGCGACAACGCGAGTGACGACGATTACCGACTCGACGTCATCCAGCGCCTGTTCTCCCGGGCGCGCATCGAGGTCACCCGACTGCCCGCCGAGGGCATCGGGCCGCTCGACCTCATCATCGCCCTCGGGGGCGACGGCACGGTCCTGCGCGCGCTCTCCACCTGGCCGGGCGTGCCGGTGCTGGCGGTGAACTTCGGGCATCTGGGGTTCCTCACCGCCAGCGACCGCAGCGAGCTCGACAGCGTGCTGGTGCGCCTGCTGGGGGACGACTACTTCCTCGAGGAGCGCCTCACGCTCGAGGTCACGCACCGCGGCGCCGCCTACCGCTGCGTGAACGAGGTGGTCGTCAAGGGCACCACCCACATGATCCAGATCGGCATCCAGGTGAACGGTCAGCCCGTGAGCAACCCGAGGGGGGACGGCGTGATCGTCGGCACCCCGACGGGCTCGACGGCCTATCTGCTCAGCACCGGCGCGCCCCTGATCATGCCGAACGTGGACTGCATCAACGTCAAGCCGCTCAACGAGTACAGCTTCAGCAGCCGCTCCATGATCCTGCCGGGCAGCGCCCGCGTGGATCTCCAGGTCGCGGACGAGATCCGCGGCGGCGAGATCCTGCTGGTCTGCGACGGCAACCACGTCGTCCGCGTCACGCCCGGGGACGCCATCCACGTGGAGCGCTCCACCGTGCCGGCCCGCCTCGTCTTCTTCGAGCAGGACTACTTCTTCCGCAATCTGAAGAGCCGCCTGCACTGGTAGGTTCATGTCGGATCACTATGCCAGCGACCCCCGGGTCGCCCGCTATCGCCGCCAGGCGGGCCGGTACGAGCGCCTCGGCGCCCGGGTCCGTCGTCGCATCGCCGTGCTCTCCACCGTCCGGCTCGTAGCGTTTTTCCTCGCCGCGCTGTTCGGCTGGGCGGCCTGGTACGACAAGCTGCCGTGGCTCTACGGGCCGATCGCCGGCGTTGCCCTCGTCGCGTTCCTGGTCGCAGTCTACCTGCACCGCGCGCCGCACGAGCGGCTGCCGCGCGTGCAGGCCCTGGAGAAACTCCACCGCGAGGGCGCGGCCCGCCTCTCGGGCGAGTGGGGCGCCCTCCCGGACGACGGCGCCGCCTTCGACGACCCGGCCTGGCCCCACCTGGGCGAGCTGCAGGTCTTCGGGCGGGGGTCGCTGTACCAGCTCTTGTCCCGCGCGGCCCTGCCGTGGGCCCGCGAGCGCCTCGCCGACCGCCTGAAACACCCGCTGCCGCCGGACGCCGTGCGCGCGTCGCAGGCCGCCGCCGCCGAGCTCGCGCAGGCCCCGGGGTTCTGCCGGCGGTTGCACGCCGAGGGCCGCATCGTCGAGCTCGATCCCGAGCATCTGCGCCGCTTCGTCACGTGGGCGGAGGCCCGGCCCGACACGGGCTTCGCGACGCTCTGCCGCCGCGTGGCGTTCGTGCTCGTGCCCCTCACGTGGGCGGCCATCGTGGCCCAGGCGAGCTTCGGCCTGAACTCGCCGTGGCGCATCGCCGTGGGCGTGCAGTTGTTGCTCCACCTGGTCACCACGGGCCGTCTCGGGCCGCTGTACGCCGAGCTGGTCGAGCGGGACGAGTCGCGGCCCTTCGTGGGCCTGCGGCGCATGTACACCCGGGTGGAGCGTCGCCGGTTCCACGCGCCGCGCCTCGTGGAGCTGCGCACGTCGCTGCTCTCGGGGGGCGTGAAGCCCTCGGACCGCCTCACGGGCCTCGAGACCATCACGGACAGTCTCGCCGTGCGCTTCAACCCGCTCACGGCGCTGCTGGCGAACACGCTGTTCCTGTGGGAGGCCTTCTGGGTCGCCCGGCTCATGGACTGGCGCGCGCGGCACGGCGCCCACGTCCGCGCCGATCTGGAGACCCTGGCGGAGCTCGAGGTGCTCGCCTCGCTCGGTGGCTTCGCGACGGACAACCTGGGCAACGGCTACACCTGGCCCGAGCTGGAGCCCGGGGCCGCCGTGGCCATCGAGGCCGAGGCCCTGGGACACCCGCTGATCCCGGCCGCGCGCCGCCGCGTGAACGACTTCACGCTCGCCGGCGCCGGACGCATGGTGCTCGTCACGGGCAGCAACATGGCCGGCAAGAGTTCGTTCCTGCGCACGGTGGGCGTGAACACGATCCTGGCGCAGGCGGGCGCGCCGGTGTGCGCTGCGCGCCTGAGGATGCAGCCTTGCCGGCTGTCCACGAGCATCCAGGTCACGGACGCGCCCGAGCAGGGCCTGAGCCGGTTCTACGCCGAGGTCAAGCGGATCCGGCGCATTCTGGACGAGTGCGGGGCGGCCGAGGCGGACACGGCGCTGCCGCCCCGCCTGTATCTGGTGGACGAGATGCTCAGCGGCACCAACAGCCGGGAGCGCAACGTCGCCAGCGTGAGCGTGGCGAGGCAACTCCTGGCGCAGTCGCGCAGCTTCGGCCTGGTGACGACGCACGACCTCTCGCTCGTGGCGCTCGAGGCGCGTTTCCCCGAGCAGGTGACCACCTGCCACTTCACGGACCGCTTCGATGGTGAAGCGCTCCACTTCGACTACCGCCTGCGCCCGGGCGTGGCCACGACCACCAACGCGCTCGACGTCCTCCGCCTCGAGGGGATCACGGTCCTCTCCGAGCCGACGGAGGTGTGACGTGCTGCGCCGTGCCCTCGCGGCGCTTCGCTCGTTCATCGTCACGCCGACGCCGGCCGTGCGGCCCGCGAACTACCGCACCTTCGTCTCGTACAATCTGGGCGGCGTGGCGGCCATCGGCATCCACCTGTGCGTCGTGCCCATCTTCGCGTGGGTCGGGGCCACGGAGCTGCTCTGGCTGAACCTCGTGAGTTTCGCGCTCTACGGGGCGGCGCTCGCCGCGAATCGTCGAGGTCACCACGCCACGATGATCGCCCTGTGCCTGCTCGAGCTGGCGATTCACCAGACGGCCTGCGTCTGGAGCATCGGCTGGGGCACTCGGTTCCAGGACTACCTGATGGTCTACCCGGCGTTCCCGCTCTTCCTGCAGGGGCGCCGCCTGCGCGTGCAGCTCGTGCTCGCAGGCGCGTCGGTGGCGGTGTTCCTCGCGCTCTTCCTGGGCTCGCAGTCGGCGACGCCGCGGCACGCGCTCACGCCCGAGGTCCAGACGGCGCTCTCCTGCTTCAACATCACCGCCGTGTTCGGTCTGTTGGCCCTGTTCGGGTTCAGCTTCCGGCACGCCGCCGAGGCCGCCGAGACGCGCCTCGCGGAGACGGAGCGCCGCCTCTCCGAGGAGCGGCTCTTTCTGCTCAAGGCCGCCGTCGCCGCCGCGCAGGACGTCGTCGTCATCACCGACGCCGAGGGGCGCGCCGTGTACGTGAACCCGGCGTTCACGGCCTTGACGGGCTACTCGAGCGCCGAGGTCGAGGGGCAGACGCTCGGGCGCCTCGCCACGGACGCGCACCCCGAAGCGTACTTCGCCCGGGTGTGGGCGGACGTCCTGGCCGGTCGAAGCTGGTCGGGGCGCGTCGTCAACCGGCGCAAGGACGCGTCGCTCTACACCGCCGCCTCGACCTTCACGCCGATCCGCGACGAGGCCGGCGTCGTGCGGCACGTGGTCGCGATCTCTCAGGACGTGACCGAGAGCGAGCGGGACCGCGAACGCCTGCTGCAGACCGAGGAGCAGCTCCGCCAGGCCAAGAAGCTCGAGGCCATCGGCACGCTGGCGGGGGGCGTGGCCCACGACTTCAACAACCTGCTCACGGTCATCCTGGGCAGCGCCGCCGAGGTGCGCGCGCTGCTGCCGCCGGACGCGCCCGCGCTGGAGGAGATCGCCGAGATCGAACACGCCGGCGAGCGCGCCACTGCGCTGACCCGACAGCTCCTCGCCTACGGCCGCAAGCAGATCCTGTCGCCGAGGATCCTCGACCCGGCCCGCGTGGTCCGGGGCATCGAGAAGCTCCTGCGGCGGTCCGTCTCCGAGCAGGTGGAGTTCGTCCTGCGCCTGGCGCCCAGCGTGCGCACCGTCGAGGCGGACGAGGCGCAGCTCGGGCAGGTCCTGCTGAACCTGGCGGTGAACGCCAACGACGCCATGGCCGGCGGCGGCACGCTGGTCATCCAGACGGAGGACTCGACCCTGCTGGAGCCCACGCGGGTCGGCACCTTCATCGTGCCGCCGGGGGAGTACGTCCTGCTCTCGGTGAGCGACACGGGGCACGGGATCCCGCCGGACGTGCTGCCCCGGGTGTTCGAGCCCTTCTTCACCACCCAGGGGGTCGGCCGGGGCACGGGCCTCGGCCTGGCCACGGTCTACGGCATCGTCGCTCAGAGCGGCGGCCACCTGACCGTCGAGAGCGTGGTGGACGTCGGCACGACCTTCAAGGTGTTCTTCCCCGCGCGGACCCTCGTCGCCCCCAGCAAGACGCCGGCGAGCACGACGCTGCGCCCCCGCGGGACGGAGGGCATCCTGCTGGTCGAGGACGACGTGGCGGTTCGCGGCGTCGCCGTGCGGATGCTCACGCACTGCGGCTATCGCGTGTTCGAGGTGCCGGGCGGCGACGCGGCGCTCGCGTTCCTGGCGCGGCACCCGGGGCAGGTGGACCTGCTCTTGACGGACGTGATGATGCCGGGCATGGACGGCGCCACGCTCGCCGGGCAGGTGCAGGCCGCCTACCCGCACATCAAGCGACTGTTCATGTCCGGGTACCCGGGCGAGGTCATCTCGCGCCACGGCACGTTCGTGCCCGGCGTGAACTTCATCTCCAAGCCGTTCTCGCCGGACGCCCTGGCCACCCTGGTGCGGCGGGTGCTCGACGCCTGAGTCGCCGTGGTAGGCTGACCCCATGAGAAACGCTCGACGCTTGCCGGCGGCCTTCGCCCTGGCCCTCACGCTGACCGCGGGCCCCGCCGTCGCGACGACGCTCGTGTTGGTGCGCCACGCCGAGAAGGCCACGGGGGATGACCCGCCCCTGACGCCCGCCGGCGCGGTGCGGGCGGAGCGGCTGGCCACGCTCTTCGAGGCGAGCCCGCTCGCGGCCATCTACATCACGGACACGCGTCGCTCGGCGGAGACGGCCGCGCCCGCCGCCCGGCGGTCGGGTGTGGTGCCGCAGGTGCGCAGTCGGCGAGATGCCGCCGAGCACGTGCGCACGCTCGCCGCGGAGCTCCGCAAGCGGGCCGACGCGGACGTCGTGCTCGCCGTGGAGCACTCGGACACGGTCCCGCTGCTGCTCGGGGCGCTCGGCGTCGCGTCGCCGCCCGTGCTGACGGACGCCGACTATGGCGATGTGTTCGTGGTCACCTGGTCCGGGGCAACGGGTGTGCCGGCGGTGTTCAGGCTGGCGCAGCCCGCCGCGCGCTGATTCGACCCGGCGACGCGCGTCAGCGGCGCTGGAACTGCTGCTCGAACGCGCCCATGTCGTCGGCGGAGAAGTAGGCCACGACCTGGTCCTTGTAGCCGGGGCGGCTGTAGACGTCCGTGCGGCGAGACTCGATCATCCCGGCGATCAGGCCGGCGACCTCCGTCACGTCCTGCGCGCCCGGCAGCATGCGGTTGTCCGGCCCCCCGTGCAGCGCGTTCAGGCCGAAGTCCGTGGACACGACGCCCGGCGTGAACAGGCTCACCGTGATGCCCGGGTGCGTCGCCGCCAGCTCCATGCGCAGGTTGGCCGTGAGCGCGTTCAGGAAGTGCTTGGAGGCGCTGTAGGCCGACCGGAGCGGCGCGAAGGGCACCCGGCCCAGCACGCTGGACACGTTGATGATCTGGCCGGCGTTGCGGGCCTTGAAGTGGGGCAAGACGGCCTGCATGCCGTACAGCGCGGATTTCACGTTCACCGACATCATGTCGTCCAGGTCGGCGTCCGTCAGCGTCGAGACGGGGCGTGTGATACCGCGGCCGGCGTTGTTGACCCACACGTCGATTCGGCCGTGGACCTCGAGCGCGCGGGCGCACAGCGCCTCGACCTGCGCGCGGTCGGTCACGTCCGTGACGACGGGCAGGGCGCCGAGCGGCGCGGCGATGGCGGTCAGCTCCGCCTCGCGGCGCGCGGCGAGCACGAGCGTGTGGCCGGCCGCGGCGAGCTGTGCGGCGAGCGTGGCGCCGATGCCGGCGCTGGCGCCGGTGACGACGACGACCTTCGGGGACGAGGACTGGGACATGGGAGCACTCCACGGAGTCTGAGAATGCGGCGGAGCCTGGGCCGCGCGCCGACGCCGGTCAAGGGGCCGCACAGACCTGGCGTCCCGCTCCGCACGCGTTGCATTCGGCGCGCGTGCGGCCGTAGGCTCCGCGCCCGCCTCGTCCCGACGCGCTCCCCGGAATGCCATGACCGTCGCCGCCCAAGCCCCTGGTCCCGCCCCCGCCGCCGCCCCGCGAGGCCTCGGCCTCGGGCGGCTGCGCGTGCTCTGGCTGGCCCTGGGCATCCTGCTCGCGCTGGACGTCACCTGCGGCCTGATCGTGGGCCCCCGCGCCCGCAAGACCTCGCTGGACGCCCTGCTGAACTTCTCCGCCGCGCCCCGGCCGGCGTCCGTCCTGCTGCTGGGCAACTCGCGGTTCCGGCCGGTGATGGCCGATCTGATCGCCGAGGGCGCCGGCACGACCGCGGTGAATCTGGCGTTCAACGGAGGCGGCTTCGACGCGTCCTCCGAGGCCGCCCGCCGATTCCTGGGCCCCGAGACGCTGCGCGCCGCCGGCACGCGCCTGGTGCTCATCGGGACCGGCGAGGTGGACGTCAACGACTCGCTGGGCAACCCCATCCTGGCGGTGGCCTTCTGGGGGGTCGGCGACTTCTTCACGCACCTGCTGCTCGAGGGCCCGAGCGTGGACACCCGCGCGTTCCTGTATGCGCACCCGCCGCTGGCCTGGTCGGGCCTGGTGGCCGTCACGCGCAACGGCGAGGCCCGCCGCCTGATCCGCGACTTCGGGCTGCGCGTCGCCGGGGCGCTCGGCCGGCCCGCACGCGCGCCGGCGGCGCCGTCGTCGCAGCCGGCGGACGTCGTCGACGAGGTCCTGGACAACGCGACCGCCCGGAAGGCCCCGACCGGCGCCGTGAACCTGGCGGACGTGCCCCCGCCGCCGCTGCCGAGCAGCCTGCACGACTTCCGCACGGGCGGGAAACAGCGCGACGCCCTGGTGGCCATGATCGAACACTTCCGGGCCGCCGGCGTGGCCGTCGCGCTGGTGCACGCGCCGGTGTCCGACTGGTTCTCCGGTGCCCTGCGCAACGGCGAGCAGGCCCGCTACGTGGCGCTCCTGCGCGAGGTCGGGCAGACGCTGGACGTGCCCGTCTTCGTCCGCGACCGCGCGGCGTACGGTCTCACCGACGACGACTACTTCCGGCGAGACGGCGGTTTCGACGGCCACCACCTCGTCGGCCGTACGGGGCGGGAGCGCTTCTCCCGGGCGCTGGGCGAGCACATCGCCCGGCCCATCCTGGCCGCGTCGGCGGCCGGTGAGCCCGTGGGGTTCGCCCGCAGCGAGCTGCCCGCGCCATGATGTTCAACGCGCTCGAGTTCCCGCTCTTCCTGCTGCTCGCGCTCGGCGTGCATACGGCGCTGCCCGTCGGCGCGCGCGTGCCCTGGCTGGCGCTGGTCAGTCTGTTGTTCTACGGCCTGTGCGGCTGGGCCGCGGTGCCGGTCCTGCTCGGCGTGCTCGGCGTGAGCTACGGCGCCGGCCTCGCCCTCGGCCGCGTGCGGTCGGACACCCAGCGCGCGTGGATCCTGGGGGCGGCGCTGACCGCACAGCTCGGCCTGCTGGGTGTCTTCCGCTACACGGACGCCCTCGACCACCTGGGCCTCGCGCTGCCCCTCGGTATCTCGTTCTACGTGTTCACGGGCGTCGGATACTGCATCGACGTTTGGTCCGGCGAGGCCGACGCCGAGCGCGATTTCTGGCGTTACGCCACGTTCCTCGCCTTCTTCCCCAAGCTGGTGGCCGGGCCGCTGGTCCGCGCCCACGAGCTCCTGCCGCAGCTCGCCGCGCCGCCGACGCGCGACGTCGAGACCTTCCGGCGTGCGCTGAAGCTCTTCTTCCGCGGCCTCCTCAAGAAGGCCCTCGTCGCCGACCTGCTGAGCCTGACGGCCGTCGAGCCCATCTTCGGCGCGCCGGGCCGCTACGACACGGTCACGCTCTGGGTCGGCCTGCTGGCCTTCGCGGTGCAGGTCTACACGGACTTCTCGGGTTACACGGACATGGCCCGGGCCGTGGCGATGCTCTTCGGCTACGACCTGCCCGAGAACTTCCGGCTGCCCTATCTGGCGGGCAACTTCACGGACTTCTGGAACCGCTGGCACATCACGCTCTCGGCCTGGCTCAAAGCCTATGTGTTCTTCCCGCTGTCGATGGCGGCGCAGCGGCGGGCCGTCCGCCGGGCCGCGCCGGGGACCCGCCCGGGCGCCTCGCCGTGGCCGCTGGTGACCAACCTGATGATCCTGTTCGTCGCCGTGGGGCTCTGGCACGGGGCGGCGGCCCGGTTCGTGGTCTTCGGTGTCATCCACGGCGCCGCGGTGGCCGCCCACGCGGTCTATCTGCAGCGCACGAACACGCCGGACTGGCAGGCGCGGCGCCGCCGGGCGGGCTGGCGCGTCGGGTGCACGGCGCTGACGTTCCTGCTCGTCACGCTCACGCTCGTCCTGTTCCGCGCCGAGGACCTGACCGCCGCCGGCACCTACTACGCCGGTCTGTTCACGCCGACGACGGGGGAGCGCCTGGTGCATCTGGCGCCCGTCGCGCTCGTTCCGGCGTTCGCCGCGGTGACCATCGCGGCCGGTGTGTTCGACCTGCCGGCCCTGGCCGCCCGGGTGCCCTGGCCGCTGCGCGCCGTGGGCTACGTGGGGGCCGCGCTGGCGCTCGCCTTCCTGGCCCCCTACGCCAGCGTGGGCCTGATCTACGGGCAGTTCTGACGCCCCGACCCGAATCGCCGCCGCCCGCCGGAATCCGGGGTTCCGGAATCCGGAATCGGGGAGTTGAGATGGCGCCGCGATTCCACTAAAGGATTGCGGCCATATGGAAACAACCATCAGCAAATCCAGCTCGACCTTCGAGTCGGTCGCGATCCGTTTTGCCGGTGACTCCGGCGACGGCATGCAGCTCACGGGCTCGCAGTTCACCGAGACGACCGCGCTCGCAGGCAACGATCTCGCCACGTTCCCGGACTACCCCGCCGAGATCCGCGCCCCCGCCGGCTCCCTCGCGGGCGTGTCGGGGTTCCAGATCAACTTCAGCAGCCGCGAGGTCTTCACGCCGGGGGACGAGCCGGACGTGCTCGTCGCCATGAACCCGGCGGCCCTGAAGGCCAACATCGCCGATCTGAAGCAGGGCGGCATCCTGATCGCCAACACCGAGCAGTTCGGCGTGAAGAACCTGGAGCGGGCGGGCTACAAGTCCAACCCCCTCGAGGACGGCACGCTGTCGGCCTTCCGGGTGTTCCCCGTCGACATCACGAACATCACGCTCCGGGCCATCGCGGACGTCGGCCTCAACCAGCGCGCCGCCGTGCGCACGAAGAACTTCTTCGCGCTCGGCCTGGTGTACTGGCTGTTCAGCCGGGACATGCAGCACACGCTGGACTGGATCCAGGGCTCCATGGCCGCCAAGGACCCGGTCGTGGCCGAGGCCAACGCCCGCGCCCTCAGGGCCGGCTGGAACTACGGCGACACCACCGAGATGTTCGCGCAGCGGTACGAGGTGCCCAAGGCGCGCATCGAGCCGGGCCGCTACAAGAACATGACCGGCAACGAGGCCGCCGCCCTGGGGTTCCTGGCCGCCGCCGAGCTGACGGGCCTGGATCTCTTCCTGGGCTCGTACCCCATCACGCCGGCCTCGGACATCCTGCACTATCTGTCCAAGCAGAAGCACCTGGGCGTGCGCACGTTCCAGGCCGAGGACGAGATCGCCGCCATCGGGTCGGCCATCGGCGCGGCCTACGCCGGCTCGCTCGCGCTCACCACCACCAGCGGCCCGGGCATCGCGCTGAAGTCCGAGGCCATGAACCTGGCCATGATGCTCGAGCTGCCCCTGCTCATCTGCGACGTCCAGCGCGGCGGGCCCAGCACGGGTCTGCCCACCAAGACGGAGCAGAGCGATCTGTTGCAGGTGCTCTACGGCCGCAATGGTGAGTCGCCGATCCCCATCGTCTCGGCCAGCTCGCCGGGCGACTGCTTCTACGCCGCCATCGAGGCCGCGCGCATCGCCGTGACCTACATGACGCCCGTCGTGCTCCTCACCGATGGCTACCTGGCCAACGGCGCCGAGCCCTGGCGCATCCCGGACATGGCCTCGCTGCCCCCCATTCCGGTGCAGTTCCACACGGATCCGGCCACGTTCCAGCCCTACGCCCGCAACGAGGTCCTGGCGCGCCCGTGGGCGATCCCGGGCACGCCGGGCCTGGAGCACCGCGTCGGCGGCCTGGAGAAGGCCAACGTCACGGGCAACGTCAGCTACGATCCGATGAACCACGACGCCATGTGTCGCCTGCGCGCCGAGAAGGTCGCCCGCATCGCGGACAGCCTGCCGGCGACGGAGATCTTCGGCGACGCGGAGGGCGACGTCCTGGTGGTCGGCTGGGGCGGCACCATGGGCGCGCTGCGCGCCGGCGTCGAGCGCGCGCGGGCCGAGGGTCACACCGTCGGTCACGTGCACCTGCGCCACCTGAACCCGATGCCCAACGACCTCGGTGACATCCTCAAGCGTTACCGCAAGGTCATCGTCCCCGAGCTGAACCTCGGACAGCTCTGGATGCTGCTGCGCGCCCGCTATCTGGTGGACGCCGTCAGCATCAACAAGATCCAGGGCAAACCCTTCAAGGAACACGAGATCGCGCGCGCCATCGCGGAGCACGCCGGGAGCAAGGCATGAGCGTCTATTCTTTCCTCAAAGAGATCGCCCATACGGACCCGGCGACCCTCGGCCGCAAGGACTTCCAGACCGATCAGGAGGTCCGCTGGTGCCCGGGCTGCGGCGACTACGCCATCCTGGCGCAGGTCCACAAGACGCTGCCCGAGCTCGGCATCCCCCGCGAGAACTTCGTGTTCGTCAGCGGCATCGGCTGCTCCAGCCGGTTCCCGTACTACACGAACACCTACGGCATGCACTCCATCCACGGCCGGGCGCCCTCCATCGCCACGGGCGTGAAGGTCTCGCGGCCGGACCTGAGCGTGTGGGTGGTCACCGGCGACGGCGACGCGCTGTCCATCGGCGGCAATCACCTGATCCACGCGCTGCGCCGCAACGTGGACCTGAAGATCCTGATGTTCAACAACCGGATCTACGGTCTCACCAAGGGGCAGTACAGCCCGACCTCGGAGCAGGGCAAGCGCACCAAGTCGTCTCCGGCCGGCTCCGTGGACTACCCCTTCAACCCGATCAGCCTGGCGCTGAGCGCCGAGGCGACCTTCGTGGCGCGCGGCGTGGACGTGGACGCCAAGGGCCTCGGCGCGGTGCTCGAGCGGGCGGCGCACCACAAGGGCAGCGCGTTCGTCGAGATCTATCAGAACTGCAACATCTTCAACGATGGCGCGTTCGACTACATGACGGACCGCAAGACCAAGGCCGAGACGGAGATCCGCCTGGAGCACGGCAAGCCGCTGCGTTTCGGGGCCAACGGCGACAAGGGCATCGCCCTCGACGCGCAGATGAACCCCATGGTGGTGGACGTCGCGACGCACGGCGAGGACAAGCTCCTCGTGCACAACGAGACGAACGCCGCCCTCGGCTTCTTCCTCAGCCGCCTGGTGCACCCGGAGTTCCCCACGCCCGTGGGTGTGTTCCGCGCCGTGACCAAGCCGACGTTCGACGGCATGATGGAGGACCAGCTCACGGCCGCGAAGGCCAAGTCCAAGGGCGGCGGCGTGCAGCGCCTGCTCGACGGCGGCGAGTCCTGGACGGTGACCTGAGCCCGCGCGCTACTGCTTGATGCAGTAGAGCAGGGCCGTATAGGGCGGCAGGTGCTGGGTCTCGTTGCTGAACGTGTCCAGGCCGTTGTCGCCGGCCGGATCGGCGCGGACGACCCCCGTCTCGCCGATCCACTCCAGCATCACCCCCTGCATGCCCTGGTCGCCGGTGCAGCAGGCGAACTGGTTGCCCCGGCCGCCGATGCGGAAGCGGTGGGAGCCCCCCGTGGCGTTGAGCACCGGGGGCACGCCGCCCTGGGGCAGGGGACCGACCCCGAGCGGGAAGCGTCCGCGCAGGTCCGGACGGCCGGCCTGTCCGTCCGCCGCCGTCCAGCCCGCCGGGCAGGCCGCCAGGGCGAAGGGCATCACCGCGCCCGTGGGAATGGTCGCGTCCGTGCCGGCGGGGCCGTGGGGGCCGGCGGGGCCCACGGGACCCGGGGGGCCCATGCTGCCCGCACCCCCGACGGGTCCCTGGGGTCCGACGGGACCGCGCAGCGTGGCGGCGTGGTCCTGCACCAGCGCGCGGGCGACCTCGGAGACGAAGAACGCGTCGAAGGCCAGGGTGGTGGCGACGTCCACCGGATCGGCGGCCGCGCCCGGCTGACCCTGGGGCCCGGCGGCGCCGCGGTCACCGGCGGGGCCCTGGGGGCCCGCGGGACCGGCGGGACCGGGCGCGCCTGCCGGGCCCTCGGGGCCGACCAGGCCGGCG
>CAINDO010000147.1 GCA_903847385.1 uncultured Myxococcales bacterium | reverse complement strand
GGCCTGCACCATGGCCTCGGTGACCCAGGTGCCGTCCTGGCCGGGGCGGGGCGTCTCGCCGCAGGCGCGCATCACCCGCTCGAAGGCGGTGTCGTACTTCAGGGTGTACACGCCGCGCCGGATCCACTTGTCGGTGGTGCGCCCCACGTGCAGGGACTCGGGCAGGAGCACGAACCGCCAGGGCGGCGAGTGCCACAGAATCGGCTCGCCCTCGCTGTACCAGGGAAAGATGGCGTTCTGGTAGGCGAGCAGCAGGCGGGCCTCGCTCAGGTCGCCGCCCACGGCCAACAGCCCGCTCGGATCGGCCAGGGCCGGGTCGGGGAACGCGATGCGACGGTCGAGGCGAAAGACGGACATGGTGTCCGCAGCTTGCGTTCCCGGGCGGCCCTGGGCAATCTTCGGCCGCCTGAATCGTCACCGGAGTCCCGTTTTGCTGAAGCTCGCGTTGCCCAAAGGTCGAATGCAAGAGGGCGTGACCGCCCTGATGGCCGATGCCGGCATCAAGCTGCGCGCGGGCAGCCGCGGCTATCGTCCGCACGTGTCGCTGGCCGGCGTCGAGGCCAAGGTGCTCAAACCGCAGAGCATCGTGGAGATGCTGCGCGCCGGCTCGCGCGACATCGGCTTCGCCGGCGCGGACTGGGTCGAGGAGCTCGGCGCCTCGGGCACGCTCGTGGAGCTGCTGGACACGGAGATGGACCCGGTGCGCCTGGTGGCCGCGGCCCCCGTGGAGCTGCTGGTGGGCGGCAAGCTGCCCCGCGCGCTGGGCCGCCCCCTGGTGGTGGCCTCGGAGTACCGCGCGCTGTCCCAGCGCTGGATCGCCGCCGAGGGCCTGAACGCCCACTTCGTCTACTCCTTCGGCGCCACGGAGGTCTTCCCGCCGGAGGACGCCGACTGCATCGTGGACAACACGGCCACGGGGGCCACGCTGGTGGCCAACGGCCTGGAGATCGTGGGCGAGCTGATGCGGTCCTCCACGCGCCTGTACGCCCACCCCGCGGCCATGGCGGACGCGACGAAACGCGACATCATCGACCGCTTCGTGATGCTGCTCGGCTCCGTGCTCTCGGCCCGCAAGCGGGCCATGCTCGAGGTCAACGTGTCCGCCGAGGCCCTCGAGGCCGTGTGCGCCGCCCTGCCCTGCATGCGCGAGCCCACCATCAGCCCCCTGCACGGCGGCGCCGGCTACGCCGTCAAGGCGGCCGTGCCCCGGGCCGATCTGCCCCGCATCATCCCCGAGCTCAAGGCCCGCGGCGGCACGGACATCGTGGTCAGCGCGCTCGGCCAGATCGTGCCCTGACGCCGATGTCCACCTTCGCGCTGCTGCCTTCTCCCGGCGCCGCCCAGGCCACGGCCTACAGCGTGCCGCGCGCCGGCGCGCCCATCGATCTGTTTCTGGATGGCAACGAGGGCGCCGTGCCCTCGGTCGGGCTCTTCGATGGCCTGCGCGCGCACGGGCCGGACCTGCTGCGGCGCTATCCGCACGCGGCCCACCTCGAGGCCGCCTTCGCCGAGCGCCTGGGCGTGGACGCCCGCCGCGTGCTCGTCACGGCGGGGGGAGACGAGTCCATCGACCGCGCCTGCCGCGCCGTGCTCGCGCCCGGTCGGCGGCTCGTGCTGCCCGAGCCCACGTTCGAGATGATCGCCCGCTACGCGCGGCTCGCCGGGGGCGCGATCGACTCCGTGCCCTGGCCGGGGGGGCGCTGGCCCGTCGAGGCCGTGCTCGCGGCGCTCACGCCCGAGACCGCGATGGTCGCCATCGTCACGCCCAACAACCCCACGGGCGGCGTGGCCACCGCCGAGGACGTCCGGCGCGTCGCCGCGGCCGCCCCGCAGGCGCTGATCCTGGTCGACCTGGCCTACGTGGAGTTCGCGGACGCCGACACGCAGGCCCTGGCCGCCGTGGCGCTCTCGCTGCCCAACGCGCTGATCGTGCGCACGGTCTCCAAGGCCTGGGGTCTGGCGGGTCTGCGCATCGGCTACTGCGCCGGGCACGAGACGCTCGTGGGCTGGCTGCGCGCCTGCGGTGGCCCCTACCCCGTCGCCGGGCCGTCGCTGGCCCTGGCCGAGGCCGCGCTCACGCAGGGCGAGGCCGAGGTCGCCGGGTTCATCTCGGCCATTCACGCTGAGCGGGACGCGCTGGCCGCGGGTCTCGCGGAGCTCGGCGCGCGCTCGGAGCCGTCGCAGGCCAACTTCGTGCTCGCCCGCGTGCGGGACTCGGTGTGGCTGCGCGATGCGTTCGCCGGTTTCGGCATCGGCATCCGCGCGTTCCCGGGCAAACCGATGCTCGAGGACGCCGTGCGCGTGACCTGCCCGGGCTCGCCGGCGCAGTTCGCTCGCGTGGACCACGCGCTGCGCACCGCGCTCGCCCCCGAGGCCATGCTGTTCGACCTGGACGGCGTGCTCGCGGACGTGTCGACCTCGTACCGCGAGGCCATCGTGCAGACCTGCGCGCACTTCGGCGTGGCGGTGACGGGCGCGGACATCGCCGCCGTGAAGGCCGCCGGGAACGCCAACAACGACTGGGTCGTCACGCAGCGGCTGCTGGCGGCGCGGGGCGTCGAGGCCGCCTTCGAGGCCGTGAAGGCCCGCTTCGAGGCGCTGTACCAGGGCACCGCGGAGGCGCCGGGTCTGTGGACGAACGAGACGCTGCGGGTGAACCGCGCGCAGCTCGCCGCCTGGGCCGCCGCGCGGCCGCTGGCCATCGTCACGGGCCGCCCGCGCGCCGATCTCGACCGGTTTCTGGACCACTTCGACCTGCGCGGCTTCTTCGCGACGACGGTGTGCATGGAGGAGGCCCCGCTCAAGCCGGACCCGGCCCCCGTGCGGCTGGCCCTGTCGCGCCTGGGCGTGACGCGCGCCTGGATGCTCGGCGACACGCCGGACGACCAGCGCGCCGCCCGCGCCGCCGGCGTGCTGCCCCTGGGCGTGCTCGCCCCCGGCGAGACCGACCCCGCACCGCTGACCCGCGCCGGCGCGGCCCGCGTGTTCTCGCAACCCGATGAGTGGGAGGCGCTTTGGCCATGAGCGAACAAAGTGAGCGAATGGGCCCCCTTGGGGGGGCAGACCCCGCGCAGCGGGGCGGGGGGGCGGCGCCATGAGCGATTCGACCGCAAGACGCGCAGAATTGCGCCGCCGCACCAAAGAGACGGACATCGAGTGCGCGCTCACGCTGGACGGCAGCGGCGCGGCGGACGTGCGCACGGGCATCGGTTTCCTGGACCACATGCTCACGGCGCTCGCCCGCCACGGGGGCCTGGACCTGAAGCTGCACTGCACCGGCGACCTGGAGGTCGACGACCACCACACCGCCGAGGACTGCGCGCTCACGCTGGGCATGGCGCTGGACGCGGCCCTGGGCGATCGCGCCGGCCTGCGCCGCTTCGGCGACGCCCACGTGCCGCTGGACGAGGCCCTGGCGCGCGCCGTGTGGGATCTGTCCGGGCGACCCTATGCGGTGATCGATCTGGGCCTGCGCCGCGAGGCCCTGGGCGGCCTCGCCTGCGAGAACGTGGGCCACTTCTTCCGCTCGCTGGCCGTGGCCTCGCGCAGTTGCCTGCACGTGGACGTGCTGCGCGGCGAGAACGACCACCACCGCGCCGAGGCGGCCTTCAAGGCCACCGCCGTGGCGCTGCGCGCGGCCATCGCCCACGTGGGCGGCGGCGTGCCGAGCACCAAGGGGGTCCTGTGAACGTGCTCGTCGTCCGCACCGGCACGGCCAACCTGGCCTCGGTGCTGGCGGGCCTGACGCGCGCCGGCGGGCGGCCCACGCTCACGGACGACCCCGACGCCGTGCGCCGCGCCGACCGCGTGATGCTGCCCGGCGTGGGCGCCTTCGCCGCGGCGCTCGTCGAGCTTCGCGCGCGCGGACTCGACGCGGCCCTGCGCGAGCGGATCACCGCCGGCCGGCCCACCATGGGCATCTGCCTGGGCATGCAGCTCTTCGCCGAGGCGAGCGAGGAGTCGCCGGGCGAGGCCGGCCTGGGCATCGTGCCCGGCACGGTGGAGCGGTTCCGCGGCCCCGGCGTGCGGATCCCTCAACTGGGCTGGAACGAGGTGATTCCACAGACCGGTTGCCGGCTGCTGCAGCCCGGTCACGCCTACTTCGCCAACAGCTACCGCCTGGCGCAGGTGCCCGCGGGCTGGCACGGCGCGCTGACGACACACGGCGAGCCCTTCGTCGCCGCGTTCGAGCGCGGCCCCGTGCTGGCGTGTCAGTTCCACCCCGAGCTGTCCGGCGCCTGGGGCCGGGCGCTGCTCACGCGCTGGCTGGAAGCGGGAGAGCGCATTTGCTGACCCATCGCATCATCCCCTGCCTGGACGTGCGCGACGGCCGCGTGGTCAAGGGCGTGCGCTTCAGCGGCCTGCGCGACGCCGGCGACCCCGCCGAGCGCGCCGCGGCCTACGAGGCGCAGGGCGCGGACGAGCTGGTGATGCTCGACGTGTCCGCCACGCCCGAGGGGCGCGCCACCGCCGCCGACACCGTGCGTCGCATCCGCGCCGTGCTGGGCATCCCGCTCACCGTGGGCGGCGGCGTGCGCCGGCCCGAGAACGCCGCGACTCTGCTCGAGGCCGGGGCGGACAAGGTCGGCGTGAACACCGCCGCCGTGGAGAACCCCGCGCTGATCTCGGAGATCGCCGAGCGCTTCGGCCGGCAGTGCGCCGTGCTCGCGCTGGACGCCGCCCGGTACGCGGACGGTCGCCCCGGCTGGGAGGTCGTGACGCAGTCCGGCAAACACCGCACGGGCCGGGACGCCATCGCCTGGGCGCGCGAGGCCGCGGAGCGCGGCGCCGGCGAGATCCTGCTCACGAGCTGGGACCGCGACGGCACCCGCTCGGGCTACGACACCGACCTGCTCGCCGCCGTGTCCGGGGCCGTGCAGGTGCCCGTGATCGCCAGCGGCGGCGCCGCCACCTCGGCGCATCTGGCCGAGGCGCTGCACGCCGGCGCGGACGCCGTGCTGGCCGCGTCGATCTTCCACGACGGCGATTACACCGTTGTGCGCGTGAAAGCCGAGCTCGTTTCCCTGGGTTTCGGCGGGAGAATCAGACTGTGATCGTGCCTTCGATCGACCTGATGGACGGCCAGACCGTCCAGCTCGTGGGCGGCAAGACGAAAGTCCTGGAGGCCGGCGACCCGCGGCCCATCGCCGAGAAGTTCCGCCTCGCGGGCGAGATCGCCGTGATCGACCTGGACGCCGCGCTGAGCCGGGGCTCCAACGCCGCGCTGATCAAGGGCCTGCTGCCCCACGCGCGCTGCCGCGTGGGCGGCGGCATCCGCAGCGTGCAGGCCGCGATGGACTGGCTCGATGCCGGCGCCGTGTCCGTGATCCTGGGCACCATGGCCAAGCCGGAGATCCTGCGCGAGCTGCCCCGCGAGCGCGTGATCGCCGCGCTGGACGCCGTGGACGGTCAGGTCGTGGTCGAGGGCTGGACGCAGGGCACCGGCGCCACCATCACCGACCGGATGCGCGAGCTGCGCGAGCACGTGAGCGGCTTCCTGGTCACGTTCGTGGAGCGCGAGGGGCGCCTGGGCGGCACCAACCTGGACGCCGTGGCCGCGCTGGTCGAGGCCGCGGGCGGCGCGCGCGTGACCATCGCCGGCGGCGTGACCACACCCGAGGACGTGGCCGCCATCGACCGGCTGGGCGCGGACGCGCAGGTCGGCATGGCGCTCTACACGGGCCGGATGGACCTGGGCGATGCCATCGCCGCGCCGCTCGTGAGCGACCGGCCGGACGGTCTGTTCCCCACGGTGGTGTGCGACGAGCACGGCACCGCGCTCGGGCTGGCCTACAGCAACGCCGAGAGCCTGCGCGAGGCCGTGCGGCTGCAGCGGGGTGTGTATCAGTCCCGCAAGCGGGGTCTGTGGATCAAGGGCGAGAGCAGCGGCGCCACGCAGCAGTTGCTCGCCATCGACCTGGACTGTGATCGCGATGCGCTGCGCTTCACCGTGCGACAGACCCCGCCCGGTTTCTGTCACAAAGACACCTGGACCTGCTGGGGCGGCGACCGAGGCATCACCGATCTGTCGCGCAAGCTGGCCGAGCGGCTCGCCGAGGCGCCGGCGGGCTCGTACACGCGGCGGTTGCTCGAGGATCCGGCCCTGCTGCGCAGCAAGCTGGTCGAAGAGGCCAACGAGCTCGCCGAGGCGACGGAGCCGGACCACGTGGCCGCCGAGGTCGCGGACGTGATGTACTTCGCGCTGGTGGCCATGGTGCGCGCCGGCGTGCCCCTGAGCCAGGTCGAGGCGCACCTGGACGCCCGGGCCCTGAAGGTGCGCCGCCGCCCCGGGAACGCGAAGTCATGAGCGACTTTGTGGGACTTCGAATCGTCACGCCCGCGGACGTGAAGGCACTCGCGCGCCCCGCCGTGGACGCCGAGACGCTCACCGCCGCCGCGCGCATCGTGTCGGACGTGCGCACGGGCGGCGAGGCGGCCCTGCGGGGCTACGCCGAGCGGTTCGACGCGCTCGCCCCCGACGCGCCGCTGCTGCTCGATCGGGCGGCGCTGAAGGCCGCCTGGGACGCCCTGCCGGCCGACCAGCAGGCCCTGCTGGAGCGCACGCGCGACCGCATCGAGTTCTTCGCCGAGGCGCAACGCGGCGCGCTGGTCGACCTGACCGTGGAGATCGAGGGCGGCCGGGCGGGACACACCGTTTCCCCCGTGGAGCGCGCCGGGTGTTACGCGCCGGGCGGTCGGTTCCCCTTGCCCTCGTCCGTGCTGATGACGGCCGTGACCGCGCGGGTGGCCGGTGTGTCGCATGTCATCGTGGCCTCGCCGCGGCCCGCGCCCGTGACGCTCGCCGCCGCATACATCGCCGGCGCGGACGCGCTGTTGCCCTGCGGCGGTGCGCAGGCCATCGCGGCCCTGGCCCACGGCGCCGGCCCCGTGCCCGCCTGTGATGTCATCGTCGGGCCGGGCAATCGCTGGGTCACCGCCGCCAAACAACTCGTCGCCGGTTCGGTGGGCATCGACATGCTCGCGGGCCCGTCGGAGCTGGTGGTGCTGGCCACGGCGGACGCCAACGCCGACCCGGAGACCATCGCGGCCGACCTGCTCGGCCAGGCCGAGCACGACCCGGACGCCCTGCCCATCCTGGTCACCACGGACGCCGCGCTGCCGGCCCGCGTGAACGCCGCGCTCGCCCGACAGCTCGACACGCTGCCGACGGCGGACACCGCGCGCCCGGCCGTGGCGCAGGGCTTCGCGGTCGTGTGCGCGGACGTGGATGCGGCCATCGCCGTGTGCGACGCGCTCGCCCCGGAGCACCTGGAGGTGCTCATGCCCGACGCCGAGCGGCACCTGCGGCGCTTCAAACACTACGGCGGTCTGTTCCTGGGGCACGGCGCGGCCGAGGTGCTCGGCGACTACGGCGCGGGCCCCAACCACGTGCTGCCCACGGGCGGCACGGCGCGCGTCACGGGCGGCCTGAGCGTGTTCACGTTCCTGCGCGTGCGCACCTGGCTCGCGATGGACACGCCGGCGCCCCTGGCGCGGGACGCCGCGGCCCTCGCCCGGCTCGAGGGCCTGGAGGCCCACGCCCGTTCGGCGGAAAAACGCCTGCCGGAGTGACGAAAATCGCCCTTTCGGTCTCCAGGGAACCGCATCAAGGTGGTCGCCGGGAGGACGAAACATGGCAACTTCACGGATTGTTTTCGGATGGGTCGCGCTGGCCGCGGCGGGCTGCATATCGAGCGGCGGCACGACGGCAGATGCAGACGCGGACGCCGGCGCGGGCGGCGCAACGGTCGGCGGCGCGGGCGGTGAGGCGGCGGGCGGGCAGGTCG
>CAINDO010000146.1 GCA_903847385.1 uncultured Myxococcales bacterium | reverse complement strand
CGGGCAAGGCCGCCGCGCGCCCCAAGAAGCCGACGGAGAAGCCCCATCGCCCGCCGGGCCCCATGCACCGGCCCGTGGCCCGCGACGCCGCGCCCGCCCCGGCGCCCGCGCCCAAGGCCGACCCGGCCGAGAACGAGCTCACCGGCATCTACGAGCCCCCCGAGGTCGTGCCCGAGCTGCCGCGGGGCAAGCTGACCATCGTCGAGGGCGAGAACACCGGGAAGTCGTACTTCCTGAACCGGAACCGCTCGATGGTCGGCCGCGGCATCGACAACGACATCGTGCTCATGGACATCGCCGTGAGCCGCAAACACTTCCGTGTGGACCGCCACGCCGAGGGCTTCAAGGTCGTCGACCTGGCCAGCGGCAACGGCACGACGCTGAACGGCAAGCGCGTCGCCGAGGCCGAGCTGTACGACGGCGACCGCATCGACCTGGGCAACACGACCATCGAGTTCCTCAGCGTCGGGCGCACGCGCGCCCGGCTGCCCGCCGGCACCCCGGGCACCGTCGAGGCGCCCATCACCGACCACGGCCGCAGCCAGACCCCGATCAGCCCCGTGCGCGGCGCCGCGCGCCCCCGGATCCCCTGGACCTGGGTGGGCCTCTGGGCCGCGGCGACGTTCCTGGCCGTGCTCGTGGTGCTCGTGCTCGTGCGCCGCCACCGCGCCGACGCCCCCGGCGACGCCTCCGGCGCGGCCGCCCGGGCGCACGTGGAGCTGGCCGAGTCGGCCATGCGCGCCCGCGACTGGAAACGCGCCGAGGAAGAGCTGACCGTGGCCCGGCAGCTGGGTCCCGAGCTCGTCGCGCAGGTGCCCTTCGACGACCACGCCGCCCGAATCGCCCGCGAGCGCGACGCACAGCGCCGCCTGGACGACGCGCGCCGCAAGGTCGGCATCGAACCCCCGGCGGCGGTGCAGGCGCTGCTCCTGGGCATCGGCCGCGACTCGGTCTACTACAGCGAGGCCCGCAACCTGATCGCCGAGCTGGACACGCTGGCCGAGGCGAACCGCGCGGCGGGGAACGCCCCCGGCTCGGCCGCCCCGACCCCGGCGACACTCGCCCCGTCGGCCGCGCTGCCGCCACAGGCCCCGGCCACGGCCGCCGCCGCTCCGGAGATCCGGCCCGAGCCCGCGCGCGTCGAGCCCGTCAAGGTCGCCGCGGGCCGCCCCGACCCGGCGAGCGCCGCCAACGCCGGCGCGAGCGCCGAGACCGAGAAGCGGGCCAAGGCGGACATCAGCGAGGCCCTGCGGCTCTACCGCGACGAGAAGTTCGACGACGCCGCCGCCGCCCTGGAGAAGGCCGCCCGCCGCGCACCCGGCAGCAAGACCGCCAAGGACGCCCAGGGCAAGGCCAAGGCCGTCCGCGAGTTCGCCGACCAGTGGGCCGCGGCCCAGAAGGCCCTGCGCAGCCGCCGCGCCCGCGAGGCCGCGGACGCCCTCTCGCGCGCCGCGGCCACGGACCGCCGCCTCGGCGGCCACCACCGCGAGAAGATCGACGGCCAGCTCGCCGAGCAGCTCTACATGGTCGCCATCCAGGCCTACAACCGGCAGGCCTACGACGAGGCCGTGCAGGCCAACGGCCGCGTGCTGGAGATCTCCCCCGGGCACGGGCTGGCCACGCGGCTGCAGGACAAGATGCGCCGCAGCGCCATGCTCATCGCGCGGCAGGCGCAGCAGGCGCTCGACAGCGGCGACCGGGACGGCGCGAAGCGACTCGCCCAGGCGGCGCTGAAGCTGGTCAACGAGTCCGACGGCGCCGGCAAGGCGGCCCGCAAGGTCCTCGACAAGCTCTGAAGGTCAGACCTTCTTTTCGTCCAGGATGCGCTTCACGGTGGCCGTCAGCTCGGCGACCTCGAAGGGCTTGTCCAGGTAGGCGTCCGCCCCGTAGAGCGGCGCCGTGAGCTCGTTGGTCGTCTTGCCGATGGCGGTCAGCATGAGCACCGCCACGTGGTCGAACTCGGTCTTGCTGCGGATGTACCGGCAGACCTCCCAGCCGTTGAGGCCGGGCATCATCACGTCCAGCACGGCGCCGGCGGGGCGGTGTTCGACGATGGCGGCGATGGCCTCCTCGCCGTCCCGGGCCTCGACGATGCGCAGGTTCAGCTTCTCCAGGGACTTGCGCACCAGGCGGCGCATCTCCTGGTCGTCGTCGGCAATCAGTATCAACGGTGCTTCGGGCATGAAACGTGCTCCTGCGATTGCCTCGGGCATAAGCCGGGGGGCCCGCCCTGTCAAGGTTGTATGGGGTTCGCCGATGTCCGGTGAAATGCATAAACTGGAATCTGGACGGGACCACCGTCAGAGTTGAACCGATGATCAAACCGCTCGTCGCGCTCGTGGCCCTCGTGGGGGCCTTCTACGTCAGCGTCACTCACGAATATGGCGATCCGGGCTGGCAGCTCGAGTTCAAGACGCGCCCCGCCAGCGCGCAGACGGAGACGCCGCCGGCCGACTACGACCTCAAGAGCCTGCAGGTGCTCAACCGGGCGGTCATCCACATCAAGGAGAACTACGTCGATCCCTCGCGCATCAACGAGCGCAAGATGATCGGCGGCGCCATGGACGAGGTCATGCGCTCCGTGCCGGAGGTCCTCGTCGAGACGGAGAACGACGCCCGGAGCCTGCCGAAGCGCATCACCGTGCGCGTCGACCAGGCCGAGCAGACCTTCGACCTCGGCGACGTCGACAACCTCTGGCAGATGTCCTTCAAGTTCAAGGACATCTTCCGGTTCGTTCAGGACAACCTGAAGCATTTCCAGAAGTTCCGGGACATCGAGTACGCCGCCATCAACGGCATGCTCAAGACGCTCGACCCGCACAGCGTGCTGATGAAGCCCGAGGACTACCGCGAGATGAAGCTCTCCACGCGGGGCAAGTTCGGCGGCCTGGGCATCGTCATCGCCATCAAGGAAACGCATCTCACCGTCGTCAACCCGATCGACGACACGCCCGCGTCCAAGGCCGGCATCAAGGCCGGCGACCGCATCGTGCAGATCAACCAGGACAGCACGGTGAACCTGGCCCTGCAGGACGCCGTGGACATGCTCCGCGGCGCGCCGAACACCAAGGTCGACATCTACATCGTGCGCGACAACTGGAAGGCGCCGCGCAAGTTCACGCTCACCCGGGCCAACATCCGCATCGCCAGCGTGGACCACATGCTGCTCACCGATCGCGTGGGCCTGGTGCGCATCAAGAACTTCCAGAACACCACGGACGAGGAGCTCGGCGAGGCCCTCGAGGACATGAAGAAGCAGGCCCACGGCCTGAAGGGCCTGGTGATCGACATGCGCGGCAACCCCGGCGGCCTGCTCGATCAGGCCATCAAGGTGGCCGACCGCTTCATCGACAGCGGCGACATCGTGACCACCGTGGGCTACGGGGACAAGCTGCGCGAGCCCAAGGTGGCCAACCGCGTCGGCACCGAGGAGCCCTACCCCCTGGTGGTGCTGGCCGACAGCCAGAGCGCCAGCGCCAGCGAGATCGTCGCCGGGGCGCTCAAGAACCATAAGCGGGCGGTGATCATCGGCGCCCAGACCTTCGGCAAGGGTTCGGTCCAGGTCATCTACGACAACAAGGACGACTCGGCGCTGAAGCTCACCATCGCGCAGTACCTCACGCCCGGGGACATCAGCATCCAGAGCGTCGGCATCGTGCCGGACATCGCGACGACCCCGGTCGTGCTCACGGACAGCGACACCGACTTCTTCCGCAGCGAGGAGTACAAGGGCGGCGAGAAGGAGCTGCCCGCCCACCTGGACCACGAGTCCAGCGAGATCTCCAAGCGCGTGACCGCCGAGATCACCTTCAAGTACCTGCAGGACGCCGAGCTCCAGAAGCGCATCGAGGACAACCCCAACGACCTGATCGTCGACTTCGACATCGGCCTGGCGCGCGACCTGATCGCGGCCACGGACAAGGGGCAGCGGGATGCCTTCCTGGCCGAGACGCGCACGGTGCTGGAGAAGCGCGCGGCGGACGAGCGGGCCAGGATCGCGGCTGCGCTCGCCAAGCGCGGCGTGGACTGGAGCGCCCTGGCGGCGGGCAATGGCAAGGCCTCGGCCGAGATCCAGGTGCAGAGCAGCCTGCCCGAGGGCAAGGTCACCGCCGGCGAGGAGGTCGTGCTCACGGCCACGGTGAAGAACACCGGCACGGCGCCCCTGCGACAGGTGCGTGGCATGACCCACTGTGACAACGACCTCTTCGAGGCCCACGAGCTGCTCTTCGGCAACATCCCGCCCGGGGAGTCGCGCACGTGGCCCGTGAAGATGAAGGTCCCCAAGAGCGCGCTGAGCCGCACGGACGCCGTGCGCATCGAGCTCAAGGAGCAGGACGCCAAGGTGCCCGCGCCCGCCGTGGTGAACGTGACGGTGCAGCAGCTCCCGCGGCCCCGGTTCGCGCTGGCGTTCTCGCTGGACGACCGGCAGGGCGGCAACGGCGACGGCCTGCTGCAGAAGGGTGAAGAGGTCGAGCTCGTGCTCGACGTCCAGAACGCCGGCGAGGGCAAGAGCTACACGACCGTCGCGACGGTCAACAACCCCGAGGACGACGAGACGCGCCCGGTGTTCATCAAGCGCGGCCGCGTCACGCTGGACAACATGGAGCCCGGCGAGCGCAAGCAGGCCCGATTCGCCTTCAAGGTGAAGGACGAGCTGTTCAAGCCGGACGTGCAGATCAACCTGATCGTCTCGGACACGGACATCCGCGAGTCCACCAGCGAGGTCTACACCCTGCGGGTGGCCGGCGCCGAGGACACGCTCGAGGCCGGCAAGTTCCGTCTGTCGCCCCGAAAGGGACCGGACGTGGCGGTGCGCGGCGTGAACGCCGTGGACGCGCCGGCCGTCTCGACGGCCACGGGCGCCGTGCGGGCGGACGCGAAGCTCGGCGACTGGTACCGCGTGCCCGTGGGCGACCGCCTCTTCGGGTGGGTCGCCGCGAGCGAGGTCGAGGCCCAGTCCGAGGGCGGCAACGTGAGCTACCCGGGCCTGAAACCCGCCGCGCTGCAGGGTCCGCCGGTGATCACCCTGGTGGACCGCCCCGGCGGCGGCAGCGTGAAGACGGGCGCGCTCACCCTGAGCGGCGAGGCGCTCGGCGGCCGGCTGATCCAGGACCTGTTCATCTACGTGAACAACAAGAAGGTCTTCTTCAAGAGCAACAGCGCGCCCGAGGCCGACAAGCAGCGCATGCGCTTCTCGGCGCGCGTACCGCTGGAGGCGGGCGTGAACCGCATCACGGTCATCGCCCGCGAGGACGAAGAGCTCTCCAGCCGCCAGACGCTCTTCGTCCACCGGGAGAACTGAACCATGTCGCGCCTCTTCGCGGTCGGCGCCTTCATGCTCGCGCTGGCCGTGGCCGCCGGCGCGTTCGGGGCGCACGGCCTGAAGGCCATGCTCACCCCCGAGATGCTGGCCATCTGGGAGACGGCGGCGCGCTACCACGCGATCCACGGCCTGGGCCTGCTCGCGGTGGGGTACGCCGCCGACCGCGGCCTGGGCAAGAGCGCGCGAGTCGCCGGCGGGCTGCTCGTGCTGGGCATCCTGCTGTTCTCCGGCAGCCTGTACGGCTACGCGCTGACCGGGACGCGGGCGCTGGCGATGATCACCCCCCTGGGCGGCGCGTGTTTCATCGCCGGCTGGCTGGTGCTCGGCGTGGGCGCGTGGCGTCGGGCGGGCGCGGAGGTTTGACGATGCGAGCGCGCTGGGCGGTGGTGGGCCTTTTCGTGTTGGGCGGGTGCGAGGCGGCGACGGACGACCCCGCAGACGCGGCGGCCACGGGCGGGACACCGACGCCGG
>CAINDO010000145.1 GCA_903847385.1 uncultured Myxococcales bacterium | reverse complement strand
CCGCCCACGTCGCCGCCGGTCCCGCCGACGTCGCCGCCGGCGCCACCGCCGCCGCCACCCCCGCCCGCGGACGCGTCGGCCTCGGGCCCGGCGTCCTCGATGACGCGGACCATGGCGTCCTGGTCGGCGGTGCTCGTGTCGGTCTTCTTGTCATCGCCCCCGCAGGCCGCCAGCCAAAGTCCGGCGGCGACCGCGGAGACGCACTGCGCGCGGTTCATGGCTCGCATGCAACTCCCCGTGAGTGGAACTGGGCGGCTCGCCCGCGGACGCGGGCGGAGTCGGCAACGGTCTGAAAACGCGCTTGGGTACAGCGTTCAGCGCACGCGGCGCAAGACCATCGCCTGCAGGAAGACACGCGACCGGCCAAAGGTGCGGAACCATTGGGCTTCCGCGACGACCGCCCGAATCTGCGGATCGTCCTCCTTGATCTCGCCCGAGGCCATGAGGGCCCAGGCGTGCCGCATGGAGTCGGCGTAGAACTGCTCCCAGAGCTCCGTCTGCAGGGGCACCTGGTGCACGAGCTCGAAGCCCGTCGCGCGCACGATGGCGTGGTAGTCGCCCAGGGTGCCCATGGGGTCGACCATGCGCTTCTCGAGCGCCTGGCGGACCTCGGCGGGGGCGTCCTTGTTGACCACGCCGGGGTAGGTCACGCACAGGTGACCCTCGGGCGTGACCACGCGCCGCCACACCGTGAGGGCCTGCTTGAGCCCCAGGCTCATGGCGGCGCCCTCGGCGAGCACCACCTTGAAGGTGTTGTCCGGGAACGGCAGGTTGCGATAGTCGGCCGCCACGGGCAGCACCAGATGACCGCTGCCGCCCTCGTACGACTTGCGCCGCACCGTAGGCAGGTAGCGCCGGTCGGCGTCCACCGCCACGACCTTGCTGCCGCGGGAGCGAGCGATCCACGTCGCGCGGTCGCCGCTCGCACATGCGAGGTCGAGCACCTTGTCGACGGCCTTGATCGGGACGGCCGTCAGGTAGGCGTTCGTGAAGGCCACACCCCCGGGCTCGTTCCGAGGCAGCCTCGTGTAAAACTCGAAGCGGTCCACGGCCGGTCTCTCGCAGATTTCGGGGGAAAAATCCAGCTTTGGCGCGGCGCCGCGGCGCCGAAGCGCGCCTCAGCGCTCGGAGATGGCCGGCACGTTCAGGTCGTTCGGGCCCGTGTAGATGCAGTCGGGGCGGTAGATCCGGTTGTCCTGCATCTGCTCGAGCCAGTGCGCCGACCACCCCGCGATGCGCGCGATGGCGAAGATCGGCGTGAACAGGTCCACCGTGAGGCCGAGCTTCTGGTAGACGAGGCCGCTGTAGAAGTCGACGTTGGGCCAGACGCCCTTGGGGCCGAGCGTCACGGCGGCGCGCTTCTCGATGGCGTGCGCGATGTCGTAGAGCGGGGTCGAGCCCTGCGTCGAGAAGAGGTCCGAGGCCATGCGCTGCAGGATGCCGGCGCGGGGGTCCTTGACCTTGTAGACGCGGTGGCCGAGGCCCATGACCTTCTGCTTGGTCGCGTTCATGTGGTCGAGCCACGCGGGCGCCTCTTCGGCGGACGCGATGGTCTTGAGCTGAACGAGGACCTCTTCGTTGGCGCCGCCGTGCAGCGGGCCCGAGAGCGAGCCGACCGCGGCGGACATCGAGGCATAGATGTCGGCGAGCGACGAGCCGACCACGCGCCCGGTGAAGGTGCTGGCGTTGAAGCCGTGCTCGGCGTGCAGCACGAGGCAGACGTCGAACAGGCGGGCGGCCTTCTCCGTGGGGTGCTCACCGTTGAGCATCGTGAGGAAGTCCGCGGCGGTGCTCAGGCTCGTGTCGGGGGCGACGACGGGCAGGCCCTGACGGATGCGGTGGAACGCGGCGACGACCGTCGGCATGCCGGCGGTCAGGCGGAGGATGCCCTCCCAGCTCGCCTTGCGGTCCGAGGCGTCCAGCGCGGGGTAGAAGCCGCTCATCGCGGCGACGGCCGACTGCAGCGCGGCCATCGGGTGCGTGGTCGTGGGCAGCGCGCGGAGGAGCGCCAGGACGCCCTCGGGCAGCGCGCGGCGCGCCTTCAGCTCGGCGTCGAACGCGGCGAGCTCGGTGGCGTTGGGGAGCTTGCCGACCAGCAGGAGGTGGGCGACCTCCTCGAACGTACAGTGCTCGGCCAGATCCTCGACCCGGTAGCCGCGGTACAGGAGGATGCCATCGGTGCCATTGACGAGACCGACCTCGGACTTGCCTGCGGGTACGCCGGCCAGGCCGGGAGAGAACTGCTGTTCAGCCATGGTGAGCTCCATTTGAGGATTTCTGGCGCGCGCTTATATCACGGCTTTTTGACGGGCGGCAGAGATCTGTAGCGATTCAGTAACCTCTTTTGCCGGTGGTCGTCCCCCGAGGGCGCGCCCCGGACGAACACCCGCTCGGCGATCGTGGTCGTCTCGAAGGGGTCGCCGCTCCACACCACCACGTTGGCCACCTGCCCCGCCGCGAGCGTGCCGTGGTCCTTCAGGCCGAAGACCTCGGCCGGCCGCGCGGTGATCGACGTCAGCGCCCCGGCGTGGGTCATGCCCTCGCGCACGGCGTTGCCCGCCCACTGCCGCAGTTTCCGCACGTTGTGGGACGAGAACGTCGAGAGCATCACGGGCACGCCGGCCTTTTCGAGCAACGCCGCGGCGTCTGCACGGGCGCCGAGCATGTCGAAGCTCTCGGGCGCGTTCTCCACCGGGTCGATGATGACCGGGATCTTCTCCTTGGCCAGCCGCGCCGCCACCTGCCACGCCTCGGCCGCGCCGACGAGCACGACCTTGATCTTCAGCTCGGCGGCCAGGTCGAGCACCGCCAGGATGTCGCTGCGCCGGTGCACGGTGACCAGCAGCGGCTCCTTGCCGGCGAGCACGGGCTGCAGCGCCTCCAGGTCGAGCCGGGAGGCCCCGCCGGCGAAGTCGCGGAACTGGCCCTTCTCCCAGGCCGCCCGGTTCTTGGCGTACTGTGCGGCGTCGTCGAGGACCTCGCGGAGCGTGAGGAGCAGCGCGCCGCGGCTCGTGCCCCCCGCCCCGCCGATGCTCACGGGCTGCCCGACCGCCGCGGCGGCGAGCCCGGTGTCCGTCGCCTCGTGGTTCAGGTCGAAGATCGCGGCCTGGCCGGAGATCAGCCCGCCGCCGGGTGCGGCGAGCACCGTGGTGATGCCGTGGGCGGCCTGCACGGCGATGACCTGGCTGTCCGGGTTGTAGCTGTCCGTGGCGCGCTGGGCGGCCCGGATGGGGTCGCCGCCGGCGTCCACGTCGTTCGTGTCGTCGATCTGTTCGATCTCCACGAGCCCGAGACGCGTGTACGGGTCGAAGAGACCCGGCGTGACGATCTTGCCCTTGGCGTCGATCACGGTGGCGCCGGCGGGCACGGCGAGGCCCGCGCCCACGGCCTGGATCTTCTGGCCGTCGATGATGACGGTGGCGTTCTCCACCGCCGGGCCGTTCCCGGGGTGCACGGTGCCGCCGACGATGGCGATCAGCGCCGCGAGGGCCTGCGATGCGGTCAGCAGGGGGGTGATCATCGGTACACCTCGAAGTCGCTCCAGGGGGCGCCGGGCTGGGCCCGGTCGTGGCGCAAGTGCCCGTCGATGAAGACTTTTTCGGCGTGGGCGTACACGCTGAACGGGTGGGCGTCCCAGACGACGACGTCGGCCATCTTGCCCTTCTCCAGCGACCCGGTCTGCTGGTCCACGCCGAGCGCCCAGGCCGGGTTCACGGTGATCCAGCGCAGCGCCTGGTCCTCGGTGATCTCGATGCCCCCGGCGCGCCCGGAGGTCATGGCCTTGGCGGCCTCCTGGTTCATGCGCTGCACGCCCTCGGCGCTGTCCGTGTGCACCACGGGGATGCCGCCGGCGGCCTGCACCAGGGCCAGGTTTTGCTCCACGGCGTCCCAGGCCTCGACTTTGAAGCCCCACCAGTCGGCCCAGGTGCTCACGGAGATGTGTTCCGCGGCGAGGACGTCCGCGATCTTGTAGGCCTCGAGCGCGTGGTGGAAGCTGCGGATCTTGAAGCCGAACTCGTGCGAGAGCTTGATCTGCAAGAGCATCTCGTCGGCGCGGTAACAGTGGATCTGGGGCAGGACCTCACCGGCCATCACACCGGCGAGCGTCTCCAGGGTGAGATCGCGCTCCGGGGGGTTGGTGGGGATCTTCTTGCCGTCCTTCATCTCGTAGGGTTTCTTGCGCCACTGGTCCCAGCGCAGCTTGTAGCGCCGCGCCTCGATCCACTTGGCGCGCACCATGAACACGCTGCCCATGCGGCTCATGGGCATGGAGCCCTTGCCCTCGCCGTAGACCCGCTTGGGGTTCTCGCCGCAGGCCATCTTCATCGTCTCGGGGGCGCCGGGGAACCGCATGGCGTGGGCGTCCCGCCGCGGGTGGAGCTTGATGATCACACCGCGCCCGCCCATCAGGTTGCCGCTGCCGGGCAGCACCTGGACCGTGGTCACGCCGCCGGCCACCGCGCGCTGGAAACCCGGGTCCTGGGGCCAGATGCCCTCCTCGGCCCGCACGCCCGCGGTGATGGGGTTGGTCATCTCGTTGCCGTCCGCGTGGGCCCAGACCCCCGGCGAGGCGTACACGCCCATGTGCGAGTGCGTGTCGATGATCCCCGGCGTGACGAACTTGCCCGCCGCGTCGACGACGGTCTCACCGTTCACCGGCGCGGGCGCGTCCCCCTCGCCCAGGTCGGCGATGCGACCGTCGCGCAGGCGCAGCCAGCCCTTCTTCCAGATGGCGCCCGCCGCCGTCATCACGGTGGCGTCGCGAATCAGCACCGGGCCCGCCGTCGGCAGCGCCGGCTCCGGGGTCGCCGGATCGGGCTCGACGGGCGGGTCGAGCATGACCGGCGCGTCGTTGGGATCGGCGTCGGGTTTCGGCGGGGCGCCGCTGCAGCCCGCGCCGCCGAGGGCGGTCGCGAGACAGAGCAGGGCCAGTGGGGCATAGCGTCGCACGCGCAAGCGGGACCTCCGGGGATGCGATGTTCGGGGAGCGCGCGGACGGTACAGGACCGGCTCGCAACCGGCAACGGACCCGGTTTCCGTCGACCCCGGCCACGACGCCGTGTATGTACCAAAGCCGCAGCGGCTTCCGGTCCGCCGGAAAGACGCCCATGCCCGGCTATCGGGTCAAGCTCGAGACGATCAGCGTCGCCGGGCTCGACTATACGGTTCGATCTCTCCTCGATCTGCAGCAATTCTCCGACCCCGAGGGCGAGGCCGCGCGGCTGGGCATCTCTTCGGCGAGCTGGTCGCTCTTCGGCAGCGTGTGGCCCTCGGCCCGCGTGCTGGCCCTGGCGTTGCACTCCATCGAGCTGCGTGGTCGGCGCGTGCTCGAGCTCGGAGCGGGTCTGGCGCTCTCCAGCCTCGTCATCCACCGGCGCGCCGGCGACATCACGGTCAGCGACCTGCACCCGCTCAGCCGCAGCTTCCTGGCGGCCAACCTGCTGCTCAACGACCTGACGCCCCTGCGCCACGACCCCGGCGACTGGGCCGCGCTGCTGTCGGACCTGGGCCGCTTCGACCTGATCATCGGCAGCGACGTGCTGTACGAGCCCCACCAGCCGGCGCTGCTCGCGGGGTTCATCGACCGCCACGCCGCCCGAGGCGTCGAGGTGCTCATCGTCGACCCCGACCGGGGCCACCGCCCGCGCTTCTGCCGCGAGATGCACGGCCGGGGCTTCGAGTTCACCAGCCACAAGGCCGCGCCGCACCTGGAGAGCGGCGAGGCCTACAAGGGCCGGTTCCTGCGGTTCACACGGGCGGGTTGACGGGCGGGACCTTCATCCGCTTGTCGTGCAGCAACTGCAGCACGGCCGCGAGCACGGTGAACGACACGATCAGCGTGGTCGTCAGGCCCAGGCAGGCCACGAACCCGATGGACTTCACGCCGTTGTGCGGGGCGAGCATGAGCGAGGCGAACCCGACGATGGCCGTCAGGGTCGACGACGCCACGGCCGCGCCCACGGATCTGAGCGCGACCACCGGTGATGTGCCCTCGAGGAATCGATGTAACAGATACAGACCGTGACTCACGCCGAAGCCGAGCAGGATCGGCAGGATGATGATGTTCATGAAGTTCAGCCGGTGGTCGGTCAGGGCCATCAGGCCGAGCATCATCACCAGGCCCACGCCGAGCGGGATGACCGAGGCCAGCGCCAGCACCGTCGACCGGAAGTCGAGGAAGTGCATCAGCAGGATCCACAGGGTCGTCACGACGAGGGCGAACTTGCCGTCCCACAGCACGATGCGGGCGAGGCGGGCGAACAGCGTCGGCGAGCCGGCGGAGCGATAGGACTGGCCGCCGGCCGTCGTCACCACGCCGGTCTGGTCCGAGAACTCCAGCATCTGCTTGCCGTCCCAGAGGTCCACCCGGGGGTAGATGAAGGTCAGGTAACCCCTGTTCTCCGGCTTGGCGGTGGGCAGCTCGCGGAACATGAGCCGGTAACGCTCGGGCAGGCTCTCCAGGCCGTAGGGTTTGGCCTCGAGGATGCGCTCGAACAGCGCGATCTCGTCCTGCAGGTCGTCCGGGAAGAGCTTGCGGTCGACGTCCGAGAGCTCCTGCTTCCACTCGGCGAGCACTTTTGCATTGGCCTCGGCGCGGGCGGTCTCGGGCACGAACGTGAACATCGACACCACCTGGTCGATGGTCGAGTACTTCTCCGGGTGTTTCGTCAGCTCGTCGTAGACCGCGCGCGCTTCTTCGATCGTCGGCGTGTAGACCGCCGTCGGATCGCTGGAGATCTGGAACCGGACGTTCACCTCGTCCTGCAGACGCACCGAGTTCTCGTCCTCGGCCATCAGGGCGCGGGTGTTGTAGTTGAAGCGCACGCCGCCGGTCAGGCGCTCCTCGAGCGTGGCCGACTGCCCCACGACCACGGGGATGTCCCGCCAGGGGATGGCGACGGCGCACAGGGCGACGACCACCACGGCCGAGGCGGCGAGCATGGTGCGGGGGCGCGGGATGCGGAGCTCGTTGCCGTCCGCGCCGGGCGCCACGGGCTCCATGCGGCCGACGATGCGCTCGGGCAGCGAGGGCCACCGCTGAGCCAGCAGCGCCAGCACGGCCGGCGTGAAGGTGAACAGCACGAAGCCGATGATCATGGTGCCGACGCCGGCGAGCAGGCCGAACTGCGAGAAGCCGCGGAACTCGGACATCATCAGCACGAGGAACGAGCCGCCCGTCACGATGGAGGCCACGGTGGCCGGCCGCCCGGCGTTGATGAGCGCCGCGTGCAGGGCCTCCTTCGCCGGTTTGCCGAGGCCGAGCTCGATGCGCGTTCGGTAGGTGAAGTGGATGCCGTAGTCGACGCCGAACCCGGCCAGGATGCCCACCAGCACGATGGTGATCATGTTGAGCTGACCCACGGTCACGTAGGTGAAGCCCATGGTGATCAGGTACCCGAGTGCCGTGCCGATGATCACGATCAGGCTGGGCCACAGGCGCCGGAAGAACAGCAGCGTGACCAGGAAGATGCCGGCGAAGGCGATCAACCCGACGCGGTCCACCGAGTCGGCGATGGCATAGGAGTCGTCGACGCTCGTCTTGTAGACGCCGGTGTAGCCGTAGGCGATCTGGCCGGTCTTGCCCATCAGATCGTAGTCCTCGACGAGCTTCACCCCGGCCGGGTTCTCCTTCGAGTAGTCGACCATGGTCTGATCGATGGCCGCCAGGAGCTCCTTCGTCTTGCCGAGCTGGTTGGCGTCCCACATGGGCTTGATGAGCAGCAGGATCATCTTGCGGTCGGGCGAGATGTAATAGTCGTCGGCGATGCTCTTCTTGCCGATGCGACTGTACTTGTCGACGAGGTCCTGCAGGTCGAGCTTCACCGGCTCGGTCTTGCGGATCTCCACGAAGAACGGGCTCGCCCGCTTGATGCGGTCGCGCACGTACTTGTTGATGCGGGTCTTCGCCTCGACGAGATCCGCCGTCTCGACGAAGAGCACCATCTTCTCCTGGAAGAAGTCGACGGGCACCTTGTAGGTCAGCTCACGGACCCGCTCCTTGTCCGCCAGGATGCGGGCGGCCAGGTCGTCGGCGACGGACTTGAGCTGCTTCTCGTCCTCGGAGCGCAGCGCCAGGATCAGGTGGCCGACGCCGCCGACCATGTCGATGACCCGCTCGACGGCTTTGACCTCGGGCAGCTCCTTCGAGATCAGGTCGAGTTGGTTGGAGTTGATGGTCAGGCGCATGGCGCCGAGCGCGCCGGCGACGGCGAGCGCGACGATGACGGCGATGACGGTCAGCGGACGCCCCACGACGAATCGGGCGTAGGGCTCCGCGAGGCGGTCATACAAGGTGTTGCGATGATTGCTCATGGGCGCGGGGAAGTACCGAATTCTCGCGGCCGGAACCAGCGCTTTGACGTTTCAGGGCCGTGCGCGGCGCATGACAGCGGCCACTCCACTTGCCGATCTTTCCACGGCACGCGCCGTGCATGCACGCCCCGCCGTGACCATAAGGAGTTTCCCGATGTCCGTTCGTTTCGCCGCCGCCCTGCCCTTCGTCCTGGCCCTCGCCGCCTGCCAGTCGTCCGGGTCTTCGGACGCCGATCCGGCCGCCGCGGCGGGCGCCGCCAACGCCGACGCGGCGTGTGAGGCCGCCATCGCGCACGTGCAGGGCTGTTTCCCCGACCGGCAGGTCGAGGCGCCGGCCCAGTGCAACGCCGAGGCCGCCGCGGCCCTCTCGGGTCAGAGCTGCGACGACCTGGCCGCGGGCAAGGCCGACTCGGGCTGGGGCTGCCTCTGGGCGCCGTGGCTGTGCGTCGCCGGCGGCGGTTCGAGCACCGGCGGCTCGTCCGCGAACGCCGACGGCGTCCTCGAGGTCGCCGTCGACCAGTGCGGCACGGACATCACGAACACCGGCTGCGCCTATGTGACGAGCGTCTCCTGCGCCCTGGTGGTCGTCGAGAAGGGCTCGAAGGAGGTCGCCCGCGCCTACACCAGCGGCGGCGGCCGCGTGACCTTCGAGGGCCTGGAGAAGGGCGAGTACACGGTCAAGGTCCTCGCCCGGGACGGCGGCGTGGCCAAGGCCGACTTCGGCGACTACACCGAGAACCTGCAGCCCGCCGAGCAGCCCATCGCGCTCGACGGCGGCGAGACGCCCTGGGCGCGCTTCAACCTCGCCCCGGGCGAGGGCGACGAGGTGCAGGCCTGCGTGCGCTACGACGGCAAGCTCACCGTCAAGGACGACGCCGGCGACGTCGTCGACCGCCACGAGACGGAGTGGAGCTGGGTGGTGGCCTTCGACCGCGGCGACGAGGTCTTCGAATACACGCGCCCCCTGTTCATGCACAACGAGGCGACGAGCTCGGGCAAGGACGAGAACGTGTTCGCGTTCTTCGAGGTGTTCCCCGGCGAACACACCGTGCGTTTCATCCGCGTCGACATCCCCGAGTCCGCGCGCCGGCCGAACCCCGACTACGAGCGCCTCGTTCGCCTGTACGCCGTCGACGGCGTCGAGCCCATCTTGAAGACCATCAAGATCAAGGCCGACGACGTCCCCGGCGACGTCACCGGCCGCATGACCATCGCCGACCCCCTGCTCTGAGACATCCCGACATGCCCACGGTCAGCACCGACGACCAGCTCCGCACGCTGCTCGCGCAACCCATGCCCGATACGATCGCCGAGGCGGTCGCGCGCATGAAGGCCATCGAGAACATCCTCGGCCCGCACGACGGCCTCTACCCCTTCACGCTGCTGTATCGCCTGACGACCGAGGCCGTGGGCGCGAAGCCCGACACCTTCTGGGAAGACCCGAAGATGCTCGCCCGGCTGGACGTGTACTTCGCCGAAGCGTTCTTCGACGCCCTGCGTCGCTGGCTCGGGCCGGACCCCGAGAGCGCGCCGAGCGCCTGGAAGGTGCTGTTCCGCGCGCGACACACGGCCGACATCTCCAAGCTGCGCCGCGCGCTGGCCGGCATGAACGCGCACATCAACCGTGACCTGGGCGAATGCCTCACGCAGGTCTGGGCCGAGCTGGGCAAGGCGCCGGACGACGGCACGGCGATGCACCGCGACTTCGAGCGCGTGAACGAGGTCCTGGCCGAGACGGAGCCCGTGGCCAAGCAGAAGCTCTTCGAGCGCTGGCTGCGCGAGATCGAAGAGGCCGTCGGCGAGGTCGACGATCTGTTGGCGCTGTGGAGCATCGACAAGGCTCGCGACCTGGCCTGGACCAACGGTCAGGCTCAGTTCGCCCTGCGCGACGCGCCGGCGCTGCGCGAGAAGCTGCTCTCCGGCACGGACAAGATGGCCGGTTTCCTGGGGTCGCTGATTCTCGGCGTTTGAGCGCCGACCGGGTCAGGCCAGCACACCCGCCAGCGGCCCGCTGCTGTTGTCGCCGAACGCGCCCAGGCCATCGCCCATGGCCCGCGCCATGGCGATGAACAGATTGCTGTGGCGCTCGTAGCCGTACTGCAGCAGACGCCCGGGGTTCACGCGGCCGCCGCCGCGCCCGGCGAGCAGGAACGGCATGTCGTCGTGCAGGTGCGTGTTGCCATCGCTCACCTCGGAGCCGCAGAAAACCAGGCTGTAATCGAGCATGGTGCCATCGCCCTCGGGGCGGCGGCGCAGGGCGTCCAGCAGCGCGGCGTACTGTGACACGAACCAGGTGCGCTGCAACACATAGTCCCGATACTCGCGGCGCCCGCGGTCGTGGCGGGGGCCGTAGTGGCTGGCCTGGTGGCTGCGCATGTCGTAGCCCGCGTCGAACATCTCCGTGCCGGGGAACCGCGACATGATGAGCTCGCTGGTGTGGATCGAACACTGGATGACGCCGACCTGGGTCAGTCCGCAGGCCATCGCCTGGACCAGCACGTCCATTTGCAGTTGCAGGATCTGCGGGAAACGGTCGGGGGCGTACAACAGACCCTGGTTCAGATCGCCCGCGGCCAGTTGCGGCGCATCACAGGTGGGCGCGGGCTCACCGCCGGCGCCGCCCGCTCCACCGCCACCACCGCCGGGCTCGCGCTCGGGGGCGAGGGCGTCGATGCGGCGCTCGAGCTCGCGAATGGACTCGGCGTGGATGTCCAGGCGGGCGCGCTCGGCGGGGCCGACCTTGCCGCGCAGGTCGTTGAGATCGGCCAGGGCCACGTCCAGCACGCTCTTGCGGCGGTCCGGGCGCGAGGGTGCGTCGCTGCCCGGGGCGGGCATGGAGCCCGGCGCGGGCGGCACCACCACGCCGGCGCCGAACAGACGCTCGAACGCGCGCACGGGGTCGTCCTCGGGGGAGATGCTCTGGCCCGGCCCGGGGTAGCTGATGTGTTTGTCGCCGCTGGCGTTGTTCACATTGGCCATGGCGCCCAGGTACACATGCCGGAACGGCGCCGCCCCGCCCACCGTGCGGGCGAGATACTGGTCGATGGACTCGCCGTTGCCGTGGTCCGCGGCCGTGAGCAGCTTGACCGCGCCGCCGGGATGACTGCCCGAGTCCGTGCCGCCCATGGAGAGGCCGTTGAAGAACAGGACCTCGTCCTTCAGCGCGCGCAGGGGCGAGAGCACCGGTCCGAGCTGGAAGTCGTTCTCGTTGCCCGTACAGTGCCACTCGCTCGGGTCGCCGTCTGCGCTCGTGCCGGGGATGCCATCGGGGAAATAGAAGAAGATCGCCCGGCGGGCGCGGCCGTCGAAGGCGCGGGCGCGGCGCGGGTCGAGCAGGAACGGCAGCGCCGCGGCCACGCCGCCCAGGGTCTTGATGAGTTGGCGTCGGGTCGGCCGGTTCATGGTTCGCCCTCCCGGCGCCAGGTGAACGCCGGCGTGAGCAAAACGCCGACCAGCAGCTCGCGAATGTCCCCGCCGGCCTCGCGGAAGCGGGCCTGCACGGTGCCGAGGTCACAGGTGTCCTGGGCCGTCTCCAGGCGCCCGCGCTCGAACCGCCAGACCTGGGTGGCGAAGCAGTCCTGCACCCGCTGGCTCTCACCGAGCACCGCGGCGAGCTCCGGGAGCGTCTGGAAGCGGGCGTCCGTGCCGGTGCCCAGGCCCTCGACGTCGTTCATGTTGCCGGTGTGATCGATGGGCTGGCCGGCCTCGGTGTCGCGGAATGCGCCGATGGCGTCGAACTGCTCGAAGCCGAAGCCCAGGTCGTCGATGTAGCGATGACAGGCGGCGCAGCGGTCCTCGGCGGTGTGTTGGCGGAACCGTTCCCGAGTCGTCGCCGAGGGGTCCACATCGGGCACGCCGCCCGCGTCCGCCGGGGGCGTGCCGAAGATCGTGCACAACAGGCGCTCGCGTACGAACAGACCCCGGCGAATCGGCGAGGTCTGGTCCGAGTGGGCGCTGGTGGTGAGCACGCTGGCGTGGCCGAGCACGCCGGCCCGGGCGCCGTTGGCGATGCCGGTGAGCGGCGCGCGTATGAACTCCGGCCCGAAGTCGCCCGGGATGCCATAGAGCGCGGCCAGCCGATCGTTCACGAACGAGAAGTCACCCCGCAGCAGCGTGTCGAAGCGCCCGCCCTCGTCGAACACGGCGGCCGTTACGAAGCGGCGGGACTCCTCGAGCATGGCCGCGGCCAGGGCCGGGTCCCACGCGGGGTACATGTCCGCGCGTTTCGTCTTGGTCTCCAGGCCATCGACGCCGAGCCATTGCAGCGCGAACGTGCCGATCTGTTCGCGGGCCCGCGGGTCGCCCAGCAGGCGCCGGGCCTCGCGCTCCAGCACCTCGGGCGTGAGCAGGCTGCCGTCGGCGGCGGCGTTCAGCAGTTCGGCATCGGGCGACGTCGCCCAGAAGCCATAGGACAGCGCCGAGCCGACCTCGTCCGCCGTGAGGCGCCAGGTGCCATCGGACTGCGGCTCGCCCAGCTCCGAGCGATACAGGAAGTTCGGCGAAGACAGCAGCGCCTCGACGGTCGCGGCGAGGCCCTCGGTGTCATCGGCCTGCCCGCGCCAGAGCGCGGTGTAACGCTCGATCTCGGCTGCCGTGAGCGCGCGCCGGAACGCGCGCCGCCCGAAGTCGCCGATGAACACGGTGGGACAGTCGGGCTGGCCGAGGCACGCAGCGAACCGCGCGGGCTGTGCCGACACACGGGCCGAGACGGACTGCGCCGCCGCCAGCCAGGCCTCGACGTGGATGCTCGTCGCCACGCCCGCGCCGGCGTGGGTCTCGAAGCCGAAGCCCCGGGGGCGAGTCTCGGGGGGCACGTCCCGCGTGAGCGCGGTCAGCTCGAGGGCCTCACCGCCCGCGGGTGCGTCGCCGCCGCCCGGCGCGGCCGCGCAGTGCTGGCGCAGCACGGAGTTCTGGCCGCCGAAGCCATCGGGCGCCGTGTCCGGGTTGCCAGGGTCCGCGATCCAGTCGCGCTCGTCCAGCACGAGCTTGTAGCTGTGATCACCCTCGGGGATGGCGTGTTTGAGCACCCAGCGGTTCAGCGCGGCGTCGAAGCTGAGCGGCCAGCCGCCGGCGGCCACGGTGCCCGGCCAACCGTTGAAGCTGCCGGCCACGTGGACCGTGTTCAGCGCGCGCCCGCCGGCGTCGAAAAGGAACGTGTGGGTCTCGCAGGGGTCCGCGACGCAGGCCGAGTCGACACAGCTCTCTCGCTGGACGTCGCAGTCGGCGAGCGCGGCGCAGGCGTCGCCGCCCGGCACGGCCTCGGCCGCGCCCAGACCCAACAGATCGCGCACGGTGTTGCGATACTCGCGGCGCGTGAGCAGGCGCAGCGCCCGCGGGCCCGGCTGCGGCGCGGCGCAGTCCGGCGGCGGGGCCGCCAACAGATCGCCCAGGATGTAATCGGCCAGCGCGGCGGCGCAGCGGGCGTCGCAGCTGTCCGGGTTGCCCAGGGGCATGCGGGCGTCGATGTATTCGGCCAGGTAGTCGCGCTGGTACGAGCGCGTGAGCGGCGGGCCGGCGGCGCCCTCGCCGTGGAGGCCATGGCAGTTCGCGCACAGGTTCTCGTACAGCGAGCGACCGTCGACTGTGCCGGGCGGCGGTGCGGGCACCCCATCGTCCGGGTCGAGCGCGGGCACGCCGTCGTCCGGGTCCACCGCGCGGCCGCCCGTGCCGGCGTCGGCCGTCGCGCCACCCGCGCCGCCGCTCCCCGTGCGGGCGTCCGCCGAGCCGGGAGACGCGTCGCCCCCGGCGTCCGTGCAGGCGGTGGCCAGGCTCAGGAGAACGGGCAGGAGTGTCCGGCGGAGGGTGGTCTTCACGGCCGGCAGGCTAGCACAGTCACGTGTCCCCGCGCAGGAGCGCGTCGTACGCCTCGAAGGCGTGCGTGCACGGCGCCCCCTCGGCGTGCTCGGCGTGCAGCACGCGGCCCGGCGCCAATGCCAGTAGGGACGACGAGCGGGTGCCGTAGTTCGGCAGATGAATGCACAGCGCGTCGAGCGCGCACAGCATCTCGACGGGGAAGAAACCGCTGGCCCCCACGGCCTCGGGCGGTGGCTGCGTGTGATCGGCGAGCCCGGCCTGCAGATGCGCGCGGAGCGCCGGCCAGTCCTCGGGCAGGGGCGACTCCAGGTGCGCGCGCAGGCGGGCGACCTTCGGGTAGTCCGCGGCGTCCAGGCGCGAGGTGGGCAAGACATGCACACCGGGGGCGACGGCCGAGACCTCGGGTGCGGGCAGCCAGGGCCACACGCTCGCCGTGTAGAGCCGCTCCGCCGTGCCGAAGAGCAGGTTGAAGCCGTTGTAGTCGCGGGCGTCCAGGCCGGCGACGAACCTGGCCGCGTCGTCCGGGTGCGCGGCCCGCAGCACCTCGAGCACGATCTCGCCGCGCGACCGGGCGGCCGGGTTGGGCGGCGCCTCGGGCCGGCGGTTGGTCAGTCCGCAGAAGAAGCCGTCGGGCCGCACGGCGAACCAGGTGCCGTTCTTCTCCAGGTCGCGACCGCCCACGATGCGCGGGCGCTCCGAGTGCACGACGGGCGGCGTGGCCGCGCGCCCGTAGAACTCGTCCCGGTTGGCCACGACGAGCAGTGGATAACGCGGGTGCGTGCCCCACGCGACGGCGAGCGTACACACGTCGGGGCTCCCCTCAGAGGGTCGGCGGAAATGGACGCCGTCGCGAGCCGGGCGAGGCGCCCGACCCCGCAAGGCGCGGGGGTGCACAACCCATTGTGGCTGTACCCGGGGTACCGCCCAATGGGTTGGGG
>CAINDO010000144.1 GCA_903847385.1 uncultured Myxococcales bacterium | reverse complement strand
CGGGCCACCGCCGGAGCGGGCGGGTCGTACGGGCGGGGCGGCGTGGTGGGCACGGGCTCGAGCGCCGCCACGGCGGCCGAGGGGCGCGGCGGTCGTGTGGTCGGCGGCAGGCGGCGGTCGAGCAGCATGCCCATCTCGAGCTCGACGTTGCGCAGCTTCTGGGCGCGCTGCTCCAGCCGGCCCAGCCGCGCCGCGGTCGGCGCGACCTCGTCCGCGTGCTCGCGCAGCCACTGCTTCACCCAGCGCAGCTTGCTCTCCAGCTCGCGCTCCTGCCGCTGCCAGCGGGCCAGCTCCTCCGCGCGGGTCTGCGTCTGCAGCAGCGCGGCGTCGACCTCGGCGTACTCCTCGTCCAGCAGGCGCCGGTAGTAAGGCACGATCAGGTCGATCAAACGGTCGATGTCCGCGTGGACGTCCGCCCGCTCCAGCAGTTGCGTGACCAGAGGCGACAGGCCGCCGAGGTCGCGGCGGGCGTCCTCCCAGCCGAGCACGATGTCGTCGAAACGGCCGCCGTTGCCCTCGAGGCGGCTCGTCTCGCCGCGGCGCTGCTCCAGCATCTCCGAGGGCGGCACCATGCCCGTGAGCAGGTGGTGCAGCATCGACGCGATGGCCTTCACGTCCGCCTTGCGGACGACTTCGTCCAGCGGCTCGGGGCAGGGGACCCAGCCGGTGATGCGCACGCCGTCCGCGGCGCCGGGGCGCTCCGAGAGCACCACCGTGCGGGGGGCCAGGCCGCCGTGCGTCAGGCCCTGCCGGTGCGCCGCGCGGATGCCCGAGGCCACCTGGAGCGTGATCGACAGGGCGTCCAGCGGCGAGAGCGGATGGGCGGGATCGGCGGCGTCCAGGGCCTCGGCGAGCGTGCGTCCGGGCACGTGGTCGAAGGCGACGTAGGCCGGCGAGAGGACGTCCTCGACCCGCACCAGCCGGGGGATCGTGGCGTGCGTGACCTGGGCGAGGCGCCGCGCCCACTCGATGAAGTCGTGCCGCCCGGTGTGGGGCGCGTGCTCGATGAGCAGGCTCACCGGCGCGTCGACGCCCTGCAGCCGCGCCATGAAACGCCCGGCCCCGAGGCCGGCGCCGAGCCGCTCGATGAACTGGACGTCGTCCAGCGACGGCGGGGGCACGATCTCCGGCGGTTGCGTGGGCGGGGGGGGCATCGGCCGGCACCATATTTCAGGGGGCGCGGAGCGGCAAGGTCGCTGCGCGGCGCGCCCGCAGGCGCGTTTCGATTCAACGTGCCCGGGGCGTCCGGCTGTGGTCGAATGCGCGCCGTGTTCGACCTCGCTCAACCAAAGACCTGGCTCTCACTGTCCCTGCTGCTCACGGGCGCCGGGGCGCTCCTGCCCGAGGGGTTCTGGCTCTGCCTGCCGGCCTTCGCGCTGGCCCTCGCGGCGCTCCGCCGGCCGCCGGCACAGGCGCCCCGCGGCCTGTCCTGGGTCGCGCTTTGGGCGGCGGCCCTGGTGCTCCTGACCGTCTTCACGGTGCGGGTCGCCGTGCCCAACATCGTGAGCGCGGGCAACTCGGCGAACCATGGGCTGGCGGCCTCCACGCTGCGCACGCTGCTTTGGGCCGAAGATCAGCTCGTCGCGAAGGCCGGGCGCGTGGGCACCCTGGGCGAGCTGGCCGGGCGCGTGCCCGTCGCCGGCGCGCCGCCCCTCGAGGTGCCCCTGCTGCGCGCCGAGCTCGCCCCGCTCGAGGCCGGCGTCTCCGTCTTCAGCGGGTACGCGTACCGGATCTACGTCGAGGGCGAGGGCGGCGAGCCGGCCACGGACGGGCAGGGGCGGCCCCGGGCCGGCGCGCGCCACTTCCTGGCCTACGCCTGGCCCGTGCTGCCGGGGAAGAGCGGGCTGTCGCTCTACTGCCTCAACGAACATGAGGACATCTTCCAGGCCCAGGTGGCCGCGCGGCCCGAGCCCTACTCGGGCCTGCAGCGGCAGCCGGCGTGGAACGCCTGCCTGGCCCCGGGCGCGAAGCTCGGCGACCGGCCGGTGGAGGGCGTGGGCGCCGATGGCGCGCGGTGGACGCGCTGGAAGGGGCGTCCGACGCGTCGGGCAAAGCAGGGCGAGGCGCCGACCTCGACGCCGTGACCTGGGCCGGGGCCCACGCGGGGGGGCTTGAAATCAACCGGCGTGGAGGCGCAATTTCCGCGCCATGAGCACCTCCATCACCTATGAGAACATCAAGCCGCTGGTCGCCTCGACGGAAGTCCAGCTCGCGCACCTGTACGTGACCTTCAAGTGCCCGGTCACCGGCACGGAGATCCTGTCGACGGCCCGGGTAGCCGACATGACCCCCGTCGGAGGCCACCCGCAGTGGTCCGGTCACGACTTCGACCGCTTCGCCGAGTCCCGCGCCGAGGGCAGCAAGGCCCTGGCCGGCGAGCGCGACATGCCGTTCTTCGGCGTGCCGCACGCCGTCCTGCACGACGCCGAGGGCAAGGCCATCGACGATCCGGCCAAGCTCGACCGCGACATCGTGGAGCACGGCATCGTCCGCGCCTTCGAGGCGGTCAGCCGCCGCTTTCGCTGGGACGCCGAAGGGCGCCGCTACGTCAGCGCGAGCTGAGCCCCGCACCGGTCGCCCCCCACCGCGCCGCCCTCCCAGGAGACACCCCATGACCCGCTGGCCCGCTCGATTACTGCCCGTTTGCCTTGTGGTCGCCCCGTGCGTCGCGCTCACCCTTGCCGGCTGCAAGGGGGAGAACGACGCCGCCGGGCCCGTCGTGCTCGATGGCGGGAGCGGCGGCACCGCCAACACCGGGGGCGGCCCCTCCGGCGGCGGTGACGCGACCGGCGGCGCCGGGACCTCCGGCGGCTCCGACGGTGGCACCTCCGGCCGCGGCGGCGACGCCCCCCCGCCCGGACCCCCGGGCGACAAGGACGACGACGGCGTCACGGACGACGTGGACAACTGCCCCCGCGGGGCCAACAACAACCAGGCCGACACGGACGCCGACGGCCTCGGCGACGTGTGCGACAACTGCCCCGTCGACGCGAACCGCGACCAGGCCGACGAGGACGGCGACGGTCGCGGGGACCTCTGCGACGTGGACGACGGCGACGGCGACGGCACGCCTGACCGCGACGACGTGTGCCCCGAGGCGCCGGACGTGAACCAGGCCGACTCGGACAACGACGGCCGGGGTGACGTCTGCGACAACTGCCCGGGCACGGGCAACTTCTCCCAGGCGGACGCGGACGGGGACGGCATCGGCGACGCCTGCGAGAACCCGGACGACGGCGACGGCGACGGCGTGCTCGACGCCGACGACAACTGCCCGGAGCGCTCCAACGCCGCCCAGGAGGACCGCGACAACGACGGCCGCGGCGACGCCTGCGACAACTGCCCCACGGAGGGCAACTTCAGCCAGCGCGACTCGGACGGCGACGGCGTCGGCGACGCGTGCGAGGGCCTGGACACGGACAACGACGGCGCGACGGACGGCGAGGACAACTGCCCCGCCGTGCCCAACGCCGGTCAGGGAGACGGCGACGCCGACGGCCTGGGCGACCCCTGCGACAACTGCCCCCAGACCGCCAACCCCGACCAGCGCGACGCCGATCGCGACGGAACCGGCGACGCCTGCGAGATGGCCGCGCCCGTGGACACGGCCCTGCGCGTCGAGCTGAGCTGGCCGCAGAACACCGTGGACATGGACCTGCACCTGCTCGACCCGACGGGCGTCTGGTTCGATCGGACGCACGACCTGCACTATTCGAACGCCAGCCCGGCCTGGGGCCGCCCCGGCCTCACGGAGCAGCTCAACGGCGGCGGCGACCCGGAGTTTCTTCAGATCGACCACGGCGACGCCGGGCGCTACCTGATCGGCGTTCTCTACTACGGCAGCTCGACTTCGCCCGCGCCGGCCGTGCGCGCCAACCTGTCGATCACTTGTGGCGGTCGGACGCAGATGCTGGCCTCGGGGCAGCTGACCCACCCCGATCAGGCCGGCGTGGCGGACGTGTGGCAGGCAGCCTGGGTCTCCCTGCCCGACTGTACGATCGAGCCCGTCGAGGGCGCGGACGCCATCGCCAACGTCGAGTGTCCCAATGGCCCGCCGTGCTCCACCTGCACCCGCTGCCTCTCGGGGGCCTGCGCGGGCGTGAGCTGCGGCGAGGGCCTGTGCGACCCGTTCACCGGGGCCTGCGACGACCTGTGCGCGGGCGTGAACTGCGCCGCGGGCCAGGTGTGCAGCCCGGCCAGCGGCCGCTGCCTGCCGGGCCAGCAGGGGGCATGCGCGCCATGCGAGGTCACGGCCCAGTGCGCCCGCGACGGCCTTTGCGTGCGGAGCGGCAACGTCGCGGGCGAGGTCTTCTGCGTGCAGCCCTGCGGCGCGAACAACGCATGTCCGGCGGACTACACGTGCGGGGCGGTCGACGGCGCCGACACGAGCTACTGCGTGCCCGAGATCGGTACCTGCGTGGACCGCTGCGCCGGCGTCCGGTGCGCCGCCGGGCAGGTGTGCAACGTGTACACCGGGGCCTGCCAGGCGCCGGGCTGCAACCTGAACTCGGACTGCCCGGAGGGCCACTGGTGCGGTCGCCAGGACCACCAGTGCCACGCCACGGGCGGCGGCGCCGGCACCTCCGCGTCGGCCTGCACGGCGGACGCCGACTGCGCCGTGGGCTACGTCTGCCTGGACACGCTGATCCTGGGGAGCCTCTGCGGCGCGGTCTGCGATACGGACGCCGACTGCAACGGCCAGAACTGCGCCGCCTCGCTCACCGACCCCAACCGCTGGGCCTGCTCCCTCCTGCCGATCTGACCCCGCCCCCCCCCCGGCCCCGGCCGACCCGCCGCATAACGCGTGGTGAGCCCGTTACATTTTCCGCTCATGTCCCGCCCGATCGGGACGATGAAAAAGTCGGGTCACGCAACTACGCGAAATTCGAAGGTTCGCCGCATGGATGCGGCGCAGCACGCTTCATGGAGGAGGTCACGATGAACACGGCCCGCAATGCCCTTGCGATGGATGATGTCTGCTTTGTCGCCCGCCGGATTCTGGCCATGATCAAGGATCCGCGCACGAACGCCGAGCGACTGGGCCGCGTGATCGATTCCGTGGAGCCTCTGGCTGCCATGATCCTGGATACCGCCAACGACATTTTCGGTGATCGCGGCCGCGTCTCGACGGCGGCGCAGGCGATCACCGTCATCGGGTTCAATCGCCTCGAGGCGATCACCCGCCGGTTCCTGTACTCCGAGTTCGCGCGCCTCAGCGAGCTGGAGTCCGCGGGCGAGCTGCCCTCGGACTCCCTCAAGCGCGCGATGGAGACGCCCGTCCCCATGGAGATGCCCGAGATCATCCGGGTTCAGGAAGTCCGCGCCGGCATGCGCTACGCCGCGCTCGCGTAACTTCCGCTGAAGCTCGCAGCCCACCCTCGGGCTGCATTATGCTGCGCGCCTTCCCCGTGGCCTCGGAGCGCGCATGATCGTCCAGTCCCGTTTGCGGTCGCAGGTTGTCCACTCGGCCCTCGCCGCCGGCACCGCTCTCCTGGTCGGTGCCGTCTCGGCGGCCGATGCGGCGGATGCGCCCGCGGCGCCCCCGGCGGCGGCGCCCGCGTCTGCGGCGGCGCCGGCCTCGGCGGCTGCACCGGCGTCGGCGAAGCCCGTCGTCGCCGCACCGGACGACGAGGCCACGGACGATGAGGCGCCGGCGGCCGCGGCGGGCGTCGCCCCGCTGCGCAGCGCGTCCCGCGAGGGCGCCACGGGTGTGGACACCGTGCTCTCGGCCGATCCCGGCCCGGTGGGCACCTTCCGGTTGCGCCTGTCGTTCTTCGGCTTCAAGGCGGACGACTTCCCCGAGAAGGGGCCGTCGGACAGCTTCACGGGGACCACGCTGGCGCTGGCCTACACGCCCATCGCCGCACTGGAGACCTACGCCGCGCTGCGCAACACCAGCAACCACAACTCCGGGACGCACCCGAAGCTCCTGCAGACGCAGGGCGATCTGACGCTGGGCGTGAAGGGGGGCGGCTACGTGCTGCCCTCGCTGGGGCTCGGTCTGGCGGCCTCGGGGCACTTTCTCGGTGGCCTGGGCGGCGGCTTCTCCGGCGACGGCACGAGCTTCTGGATTCGCGGCCTGATGACCGCGGACGCCGCGCGCATCGACGCGTTCCCGCTCCGGTTCCTGTTCGACCTGGGCTACTACTTCGAGAACGCCGAGAACCTGGTCTCCGGCAACCCCGAAGACCTGGACAAGACGCAGGAGTTCGGCCTGCAGGTCGCCCGCTACGACCGGGTGACCATCGGCATGGCGCTCGAGGCGCCGCTGAACGAATACGTCGACCCCTACCTGGAGTACCGCATCGACGTGCCGCTCCAGGTGGAGCTCACGCGCCGCGCCGACCTCAAGGACGACTTCGACTTCTCGGCGGTGCCCCACGCGCTGACGCCCGGCGTGCGCGTGTTCCCCGTGAAGGAGCTGGCCATCGACGCTCAGGTCCGCCTGGGGCTGGCCTCGAAGGCCTACCTGGGCGTGCCGGCGACGCCGCCCTGGATGGTGCTCGTGGGCCTGGCCTACACGCTGGACCGCACGCCGCCTCCGCCGCCGCCGGAGCCCGCCAAGCCGGCGCCGCCCCCGCCGCCCCCCGAGGGCACCATCAGCGGCCGCGTGCTCACGGCCGCCGGCGAGGGCATCGGCGATGCGCGCATCGAGTACGCCAACGCCGCGCTCAGCGCGCAGGTGACCAACGCCGCCGGCGCGTTCTCCAGCTACCGGTTCCCGCCGGGCAAAGTGAAGGTCAAGGCCCGCGCCCCCAAGATGCTGCCCAAGGAGGTCGAGGCGACCGTCGAGGCCGGCAAGGCCACGGCGCTGGAGATTCGCCTGGAGCCCGATCCGGCGCAGCTCGCCGGGGCCGTGGTGGTGCAGGTGGTGGACCTGGGCGGCAAGCCCGTGCCCGGCGCCAGCGTGAGCGTGGCCTCGGAGCCCGAGGTCACCGGCGAGACGACGGCCGAGGGCTTCTGGCGCGCCGAGACCAAACCCGGCAAGTACGAGGTCACGGCCAAGGCGCCCGGCTACAAGCCCCGCACGCTCGAGGCCGAGTTCAAGGCCGGCGAGCCCGGTACGCTGCGCCTGGCCCTGGAGAAGGGCGGCGCCGCCGCCGGTGGCGCCCGCAAGGTCGTGCCCAAGAACGTCGTGCTGCGGGCCCGCGTCATCGAGCTCAAGCGCAAGGTCCACTTCGCGGACGGCAAGGCCCGACTGCTGCCGGACAGCGAGCCCCTGCTGGAAGAGGTCGCCGCGGTCATGGTGGCGCACCCCGAGATCAAGAAACTCCGCATCGAGGGCCACACGGACGACCGCGGCGACCGCGCCCTGAACCTGCGCTTGAGCGAGGACCGGGCGAAAACGGTACAGTCGTTCCTCGTGTCCCACGGCGTGGCGGCGAGCCGCCTGACCGCCAAGGGCTACGGGCCGGACAAGCCCGTCGCACCCAACCTGACGGAGCGCGGACGCGACCGGAACCGGCGCGTCGAGTTCGTCATCGTGGAGCAAGACAAATGAACACGCTCGGCCGGCTCTGGACGCGGGTGGTTTTGCCGTTGGGGGTCGCCCTGGCGGTCTCGGCGGGCTGCGGGCGCTCGTCGCTGACGTGCGGCTCGAGCGGGGACTGTGCCGACCAGCAGGTCTGCGTCGCCGACCAGTGCCTGGGCGGGCCCGCCTGTGTCGAGGGCCTTTGCCCCACGGGCATGCTGTGCGTCGAGAACGCGGTGTGCATCGAGGGCGAGCGCATCGCCACGCCCTGCGGGGACGCCGGCCTCTGCCCGGCGGGCGAGACCTGCAACCTGGGCTTCTGCTCGCCCGTCGTGGACGTCGGCGTGGTGGACGCCGGCAGAGACGCCGGCCCCGACGCCGCCCCGGACGCGTCGACCACCTGCCCGGCCGCCTGCCCCGGCGACTCGACCTGCGTGGACGGCCGCTGCCAGTTCTGTGAGGCGGACGGCACCTGCACCCCCGCCTGCGGCAACGACCGCCAGTGCGACGACCCCGAGATCTGCCTGGCCGGCCAGTGCACCCCGGGATGCCGGGACGACGCCGACTGCGCGGGCACCGGCAGCGGCGTGTGCGACGCGGCCACCCACACCTGCCGGCCCGGCGAGTGCCGGCGTGACGACGACTGCGGGGCCGGGCGCATCTGCCTGGACGCCGTGTGCGTCGAGGCCGGCTGCGTGACCGATCGCGAGTGCGCCCCGGGCCTCTGCGACGCCGGGACGTGCGTGGACTGCATCAACGACGCGCAGTGCGAGCTGTTCCAGTTCTGCGCGACGGGCGAGTGCATCTCGTTCGGCTGCGGCAGCGACTTCGACTGTCCGGCCGACACGATCTGCACCGCCGGCCAGTGCGGCCCGCCCGAGTGCGTGAACGACGACGCCTGCGGCCGCGGCCGCCAGTGCGCGGACGGCCGCTGCATCCCCGCGCCGGCCTGCCGCTTCGACGACGACTGCGATCGCGGCTTCGTGTGCCAGGAGGGCCTCTGCCGGCCCGAGGCGCCCTGCCGCACGGACCTGAACTGCGCGCCGGACGAGGTCTGCGATCAGGGCCAGTGCCGGGCCATCCAGTTCTGCTCGGGCGTGGCGGACTGCCCCGCCGGCCAGCAGTGCGTGGCCGGCATCTGCCGGGATGCGCCGGGCTGCACGGTGGACGCCGACTGCGGCCTGCGCCAGGTCTGCACGAACGGCGCCTGCACCGACCGCCCCGAGTGCGTGGACGAGGCCGACTGCGGCGCCGGCGAGGGCTGCCTGAACGGCCAGTGCGTGCCCACCCCCGAGTGCACCACGGACCAGGACTGCCCCTTCGGCACGGCCTGCGTCGACGCCGTGTGCGCCGAGCTGCCCGCCTGCATGGTGGACCTGCAGTGCCCGCCCGACCGCCTCTGCGTGGACGGCGTGTGCGCGATCGTCGGCTGTGACCTGTGCTCGCCGGACACGGTCTGCACGAACGGCGTGTGCGTGCCCCCCACCTGCCGCTTCGACGGGGACTGCCCGCCCGCGCAGTCGTGCATCTCGGGCGCCTGCCAGGCCCTCGCCTGCCAGGTCGACGGCGACTGCCCCTTCGGCGCCGAGTGTCGCGGCGGGTCGTGTTTCCAGGTGCCCGCCTGCGTGGACGACTCGTCCTGTGGCCCCGGCGAGCGCTGCCTGGGCAGCGTGTGCACGCCCGTCGGCTGCCTGGACGACGCCGAGTGCGCCGCCGACGAGCAGTGTGAGCTGGGCCGCTGCGTGGGCCTCTCCTGCCGGGAGGACGCCGACTGCGGCACGGGCGTGACCTGCCTGGGCGGCCGCTGCGTGCCCGACTTCCTCTGCCAGGTGGACGCCGACTGCTTCGCCGGGCTCGCCTGCGTCGACGGTCGCTGCGCCCTGGGCAACGACTGCCGCGTGGACGCCGACTGCCCCGCCGGCCTGGAGTGCGCGCTGGGTCGCTGCCTGGACGTGCCCCCGCCCGAGTGCGCCCGCGACGCCGACTGCGGCCCCGGGTTGGTGTGCCAGCTCGGCTTCTGCCTGCCCGATCCCACCCCCGGCTGCGACAACGACGGCCAGTGCGGCCCCGGCTTCTCCTGCGACGCCGGCCGCTGCGTCGCCACGGGCTGCCTGGCGGACGCCCAGTGCCCCGCCGGTCAGATCTGTGACCCGAACGAGCGCATCTGCGTGCCCGCGCCGGAGTGCCGGCTCGACGCCGACTGCGGCGCGGGCGAGTCCTGCCGCGCCGGCATCTGCGTGTTCACGGGGGAGTGCGGCGGCGCGTTCGCCTGCCCGGATGGCTTCGCCTGCGTCGACTTCCGCTGCGTGGCGGACAACCTGTGCGCTGCGGATGGCACCTGCCCCGCGGGCGAGACGTGCCGCGCGGGCTTCTGCGTGCCCGAAGGCGCCTGCATGGTCGACGCCGACTGCGGCGCGGGCAACGCCTGCGTCGACGGCCTGTGCCAGCCCGTGCTGGAGTGCGCCCGGGACGCCGACTGCGCGCCGGGCTTCGGCTGTCGCGACGGCGCCTGCCTCTTCGTGGGCGAGTGCCAGGTGGACGCCGACTGCCCGAACGGCCTCGTGTGCCAGGAGTTCCTGTGTCTGCCCCCGCCGCCCGAGTGCACCGTCGACGCCGAGTGCGCGCCGGGCTTCGCCTGCCAGCGGGGCGTATGCGCCTTCGTGGGCGAGTGCGACGTGGACGCCGACTGCGGCGCCGGCGAGACCTGCCTGGGCGGCGTGTGCACGCCGGTGGGCGGCTGCGACGCCGGCCTGCCCTGCGGCCCCGGCGAGGCCTGTGTCCAGGGTGTGTGTGTATTCCAGGGCGAGTGCCGCGTGAGCGAGGACTGCCCGGCGCTGTCGTCCTGCCTGGAGTTCGCGTGCGTGGTCACCGGGCGCTGCACGCAGGACGCCGACTGCGCCGCGACGATGCAGATTTGCGACGCCCTGACGCGCCGCTGCATCGACGGCACGGGCTGCGTGAACGACGCCGGCTGCGCCGCCGACGAGCAGTGCATCGGCAGCGTGTGCACCCCCGTGCAGGCGTGCATCGACGACCGCATCTGCGCGGCGGACGAGTTCTGCGACCCCAATACGCGCATCTGCCGCCCGCGCCCGGACTGCTTCGCCGACGCCGACTGCGGCCGCAACGAGCGCTGCGACCAGGGCGTGTGCCAGCCCGTCACCTGCCGGGCCGACGCCGACTGCGCCGCGGACTTCACCTGCGCGGCGGGTCGCTGCGTGCCGCCGTTCTTCTGCGGCGTCGCCGCGGACTGCCCCACGCCCGAGCACATCTGCCAGAACAACGTGTGCATCGTGCCCGGCGGCTGCATCAACGACGCCGACTGCCCCATGGGCGAGGGCTGCATCGCCGGCGCCTGTGTCCTGCTCCCGCCCGCGCAGTGTGAGCTCGACCGCGACTGCCCGGCGGGCACCGTGTGCGAGTTCGGCTTCTGCGTGCCCGATCCGGGCTGCCAGGTGGACGCCGAGTGCCCCGGCGGTCAGATCTGCCAGAACAACGCCTGCGTGCCCGAGCCCGTGTGCCGCGTGGACCGCGACTGCGGCGCCAACCAGGTCTGCCAGGCCGGCGCCTGCGTGCCCGCCGGCGAGTGCCGGGCGGACGCAGACTGCCCCGCCAACGAGCGCTGCGTCGCCGCCCGGTGCGTGGCCATCAACGCCTGCCAGCTCGACGCCGACTGCCCCGACGGCCAGCAGTGCATCAACTTCCAGTGCATCGGCGGTGCCGGGTGCATGGTGGACGCCGACTGCCCTGCCGGCCAGTCCTGCCTGAACAACCAGTGCATCGCCGTCGCCGGCTGCGCGGGCCGCGCGATCCGGGACGTCGCGCCCAACTCGACGGTCAGCGTGGACACCTCGATGGAGCAGGACGGCGCGCAGGGCTCCTGCGTGCAGGCCACCGGCGGCGAGGCGATCCTGCGCCTGCGGCTGGCCGAGGCCGGGACGGTGACGATCACGACGCTGAACAACGGCTTCGACACGGTGCTCCACGCCCGCCAGAGCTGCGACGCGGCGGGCTCGGAGCTCGGCTGCGACGACGACGGCGGCGGCAACGTCTCCTCGCGCCTGGCCCTGGGAGAACTGCCCGCCGGGGACGTCTACGTCTTCGTCGACGGCTTCAACGACAGCGGCACCACGGACGTGCAGATCGACTTCCTGGCCGTGGGCGCCTGCCGCGATCAGCGCGACTGCGGCGGGTTCCCCTGCGTGGCCGGGGTCTGCCAGTCCGGCGAGTGCCTGCTGGACGAGGACTGCGGCGCCGGGCGCATCTGTCAGGCCAACGCCTGCGTGGCCGGCACGCGCTGTCTGGCGGACGTGCAGTGCGCCCCGGGCATCTGCGTGAACCTGCTCTGCCGGGACGCCCAGTGCGTCGACGACGCGGCCTGCGCCGCGCGCGGCCTGATCTGCAACGCCGGCCGCTGCGAGGCGCCCGCCTGTCTGGCCGACAACGACTGCCGCCGCACGGAGACCTGCGTGGGCGGCCGCTGCCAGGGCGGCGCCTGCGGCGTGGACGCCGACTGCGGCGTCACCCAGATCTGCGAGTCGCGCGTATGCGTCGAGCCCCAGTGCCTGCGCGACGACCAGTGCGGCCTCGGCCAGCTCTGCGTGCAGGGCCGCTGCCGGCTGCGCAGCGACTTCTGCCTGCGCGACGCGGACTGCCCCACGGCGGGGGACATCTGCGAGGCCAACCGCTGCGCGAGCCGCAACGGTCGGTGCGCGGACGTGGACGTGTGCAACGCCGGCGCCGCCTGCGTGAACGGCAACTGCACGGATCCCGTGCCTTGCCAGACGAACCGCGAGTGCCGCCGCCTCCTCCCGGTCTTCGTGTGCAGCGACGGCTTCTGCGCGGCGCCCAACCCGGCCTGCGTCCGCAACAGCGACTGCGCCGACGGCGCGAGCTGCGTGTTCGGCGCCTGCGCCCCGCTGCGCAGCCCCGAGTGCGTGCTCGACACGGACTGCCCGGCCGGCGAGGTCTGCGACGCCGAGGTCTGCGTGCCGTTCGTTCAGCCCTGAGGCAGTGGCGGCCCCGGCGCCGCCGTCGCGTCAGGACTTCAAATCTCCGCGCCCACGGCCAGGCCGGCGAAGCCGACCGTGGGCTCGGGCATCGCGCGGACGAGGTCCGGGTGCACGAGGCGGCTCACCGTGCCGTGGGCCCGGAGGTACAGGCTGTCCGCGGGGATCGTCACGGCCAGGTTGGCTTCGACGTGGTCGAGGCCCCAGGCCGGCACGCCGAAGTTGGCCTCGTTGAAGGCCAGGTTGCCGCCGCCGGCGCCCACGTCGCCCTCGATGGCCACGCCCGAGCCGAAGGTGTGCTCAGCGCAGGCCCCGACCTTGGCGTAGTACGCCCCGCGGAAGGCGACGGCGTCGAGCGACTGCGAGGCGCAGGCGGACACGGGCCCCAGCGCGACCGCGGCCTCGAGCCCCAACTCCAGCGTGGGCGCGTTCTCGGGCAGACCGGGGAAGGTGACCGCCGTCGCCGACGGCTCCATCGAGACGGGCCCGAACTCGGCACCGTAGGCCAGCCCCGCCGTGAGGTCCGTGGGGGCGTTCCCCACCTCGGGCTGCCCCAAGGGGTCGAAGCTGGTGAACACCAAGGCGCTGAACCCGACGTACCCGACCCAGGCCGAGGGCTGGAACGTGGGGCCCTCGCTGGCGGCGACCCCGCGGGAGACGTACCGGGACGGGACGTCGACTTCGATGCCGGCCGTGACGGCGTCGGCGGTCTCGGTTTCGCCGGCGTCCTGAGCGCGGGCGGCCGTGGAGAGGGTCGAACCGGCGAGGGCGAGGAGAAGGGCAAAGGGGGTGCGGTTCATCGGGCGCTCCGGCGTCAGGGGTTACTCCCCAGACATCGGAGGCGATTCACGCAAACAGAAGATGCAGAGGCTGAGCCGGCTCGCGGTGAGTCGGGGAAAACCCTCAGGCCTTGCTGGGGGTCATCTGGGTGTACACGGCCTGGACCCAACCGGGGACGTCGGCGAAGAACGCCGGGGGCGTCTTGGGCCAGATGCTCGTGTCGAACTCCCAGCTCAGGCCGTCCGTGATGCGCTTGGTGGCGTCGGCGGCGGAGAACTGCAGGTTGTAGAGCAGGCGGGCCCGCTCGCGGACGGCCTTCTCGTACTGCTTGCGGAACGCGGCGCCGCCGTCGACGCGCGGGCTCACGGTCATCCAATCGAAGGTCTGATTGCGCTGGGACATCGGTTCGTCTCTCCGGGGGTCGGGGGCCGTCGTCGGGTCGATAGCATCGCCTCGTCGGGCGCGGCTTTCAACTCCGCGTGAACGTCAGCAGGTGGATCTCGGCGGCGCCCTGGGGCACGTGGGGCGATACGACCGCCCGGAGCGCACGCTCGCACCGCCAGCCGGCCATGGCGGCGAGGAGATCCTTCAGATACGTGCGGCCCGGATCGGCCAGCACCGCGCGGCCGCCGGGCCGCACCAGGGCCTCGAAGGCGGCGGCGACGGCGTCGGCGTTGCGGCGCTCGTAGAGCACGTCCGCGGCGAGCACGACGTCCGCGGCGGCGTCCGGCGGGGGCGCGCGCCAGTCGACGGCCTGGGTCTCGAGCGCCAGGCCGTTCTCCGCCGCGCTCGCCCGAGCGAAGTCCAGACACTCGGTGTACCAGTCCGTGGCCAGCACGCGGCGGGCCCCGGCCCGGGCGGCGGCCAGCGCGCCGAGCGCCACCCCGCAGCCGAGCTCGGTCACGTCGAGCCCGCGCACGGGGATCGCGCCCTCGGCCAGGGCCCGGGCCAGCCCGATGCTCGAGGGCCACAGCTCGGCCCAGTAGGGGAGCTTCTCGTCGGCGTCGAGCTCGGTCAGGGCGTCGATGATGGCCTCGGGCCGGGCCGGGCGCAGGAGCACGAGGGGCGGGCCGTCGGGCAGCTCGACGTGCAGGCGGGTGGGGGGATGGGGCAGGGCGTCGTCCACGCCGGGGAGTTTACAGGCTCAGGCACCAGCCGTCGTCGGCGCAGATCGCGTGGGGACCACATTCGGCGTCGGCGCGGCAGCCGGCGACGGCCTCGCAGAAGCCGTCGCTGCGGCACCAGTAGCCGGGCGCGCAGTCCGAGTCCCAGTCGCAGCCGGCGTTCTCGACGCAGGCGCCGTCGTCGCGGCAGAAGTAGCCCGGGGCGCAGTCGAAGTCGCCGTCGCAGCCGGCCTGCTCCTGGCACACGCCGTCGGCGCGGCAGAAGTAGCCGGGCACGCAGTCGCTGTCCCACGTGCAGCCCGGGATCTCCTCGCAGACGCCGTCGGCGCGACAGAAGAAGCCGTTCGCGCAGTCCCAGTTGCCGTCGCAACCGGGCAGCTCGACACAGGCCCCGTCGGCGCGGCAGGTGAAACCCGCGGCGCAGTCGGCGTCCCGATCGCAGCCCGGCTTCTCGATGCAGACGCCGTCGTTGTGGCAAAGGAAGCCGGGGGCGCAGTCCGAGTCGCGGTGGCAGCCGGGCGCCGGGGGCGCCGGGGGCGCGGGGGG
>CAINDO010000143.1 GCA_903847385.1 uncultured Myxococcales bacterium | reverse complement strand
CCGGCCGCGGGCCCGCAGGCGCCGCCCGTGGGCGCGGCGGCCTCGCACACCCCGCAGAAGTCCAGGCCGAGCACGCAGGCGCCGCCGGGCGCGCAGACGAAGCTGCCGATACCGGGCGCGCACGCGGCCCCGACGGGCGCGCCGCCGACCCACATGCCGGCGCAGGCGCCGTCCAGATCGAAGACCTGCGCCTCGCAGGTCACGGTCTCCAGGTGGGCCCGGCACGCCTCGATGCCGGGGCCGGAGAGGGTGAGCAGGCCCCGGCTCGCGTGCGAGACGTACTGCGGCTCGTAGCCGGCGTTGCAGGCCGAGGCGAATACGGGCAGGCAGGCCTCGACGCTGTCGACGGCCATGCGCCCGCAGCGCACGTAGAAGTCGCAGAAGAACGACGCGACCGACTCGCAGTACTGGTCCGCGGGCACGATCCCGGGGACCTCGGCGGCGTCCGGACCGACCACCATCGCGTCGGGAAGCGCAACGGACGCGTCGGGAAGCACAACGGACGCGTCGGGAAGCACAACGGACGCGTCGGGAAGCACGACCACCGCGTCGGGAAGCACAACCGCCGCGTCCGTCGCGGTGTCGGCGGCGTCGTCGCCGCACCCCGACACGAGGCCCGAGAGCAGGGCGAACCCGACCAGCCTGCGCACGCTCAGCTCCGGTAGTCGGCGTTGATCCGCACGTAGTCGGCGCTGAAGTCGCAGGTGTAGACCGTGTGGGCGTGCTCGCCCAGGCCCAGGTCCAGCGTGACCTCGAACTCCGGGCGCTGCATCACGGCGTTGGCGGCCTTCTCGGCCTCGCCGCCGTGCCATCGGTGCTCGGCGAAGATGACGACGTCGCCGATCTTCACCGTCACGCGCTCGACCTCGACGCGGGCGCCGCTGCGGCCCGCGGCAGCCACCAGGCGGCCCCAGTTGGGATCCTCGCCGTGCACGGCCGTCTTGACCAGGGGGCTGGTGGCCACGGTGTTGGCGGCGCGCCGGGCGTCGCTCTCGCTGGCCGCGCCGCGCACGGTGATGGCCACGAGTTTGGTGGCGCCCTCGGCGTCCCGCACGATGTCCTTGGCCAGCTCGCCGGCGACCCGCTCCAGCAGCGCCTCGAGCGCGAGGAGCGCCTCGCCCGTGAGCGCTTCGCCGCCCGCACGGCCGCTGGCCAGGCAGAGCGCCGTGTCGTTGGTGCTGGTGTCGCCGTCCACGCTGATGGCGTTGAACGTGCGCCCGCAGACGCGCCGCCAGATCGCGACGAGGTCCGCCCCGCCGACCTGTGCGTCCGTGACCACGAAGCCGAGCATCGTGGCCATGTCCGGGTGGATCATGCCCGCGCCCTTGCAGGCGCCCGCGGCGGTCACATGGCGGCCGCCGATGGTCGCCGTGTCCCAGCGGACCTTCGGGCGCGTGTCCGTCGTCATGATGGCCCGCGCGAAGGCCGGCAGGCCCTCGGGCACGGCCTCGGCGAGCACCACCGGCACGCCGGCCGTGACCGTGTCCATGGGCAGCGGCGCGCCGATGACCCCGGTGCTGCACACCTGGACGTCCCGCGCCTCGCAGCCGAGTCCGGCGGCCACGAGCGCGGCCATCGTCGCCGCGTCGCGCGTGCCCACGTCGGCCGTGCAGGCGTTGGCGTTGCCGCTGTTCACGATCACGGCCCGTGCGCGGGGCGCCTCGGCCAGGTGAGCCCGGCTCTGCACCACCGGCGCCGCGACGACCAGGTTGCGCGTGAACACGCCGGCGCAGGCCACCAGGTCGTCGGCCACGATCACGGCCAGGTCCGGCCCGCCGCGCTTCTTGATGCCCGCGGCGATCCCGCCGAAGCGAAAGCCCGCGACCACGGGGGGCGCGTCGTCGGCGACGGTGGTCTCCGTCTCGAGCCCGAGCTCGCTCACGCCGAGGCCTCGGGGGCCTTGCCGCCCTTGCCCTCGTCGTCGTCGCCGCCCTCGTCGTCGGAGCCGCCGCCGTCGGCCTCCATGTGGCACTTCTTGTACTTCTTGCCGCTGCCGCACCAGCAGGCGTCGTTGCGGCCGATCTTGGCCCGGCTGCGCCGCTGCGAGGCCGTCGCGCCCACGGCGAGGCGCCGGCGCTGCGCCAAGATCTCCTCGGGCGAGGGCCCCACGGGGGCGCCGTCCTCGGTCTTGTCGCCGCCGCCCTGGGCCTGCATCTCCATCTGCTGCTGCATGGCCTCGACGCGGCGGCGGTACTCCTCCTCCTGGCGGCGGACCTCGTCCTCGCTGCGGACCTGCACGCGCATCAGCTGGCCGACGACCTGGCTCTTGACCGCCATGAGGACGTCCTGGAAGAGGCGGTAGCCCTCCTTCTGGTACTCCTTCTTGGGGTCGCGCTGGCCGTAGCTGCGCAGGCCGATGCCCTGGCGGAGCTGGTCCATCGTCTGCAGGTGGTTGCGCCACAGCTCGTCGATGGTGCGCAGGAACAGGTCCCGCTCCACCCGGGCGAACAGCTCGGGCTGCGCCTTGTTGACGCCGGTCTCCCGGGTCTTCAGGGCGTCCTCGGCGGCGAAGTAGATGACCTCCTGGTACTTCTCCGGGTTCGGCGGCAGGCCGTCGAAGGTCGGCTTCAGGCCGAACTGGAACTCGACGTCCTCGGCGAGCTGGTCGAGTTTCCAGTCGTGGGGCTGCAGGTTGGTCGGGCAGTGGATCTTCGTCAGGTTGACGACGAGATCCTCCATCGAGTCGAGCGTGACCTCGCGCAGATCGGCCTCGTTGGCGCCGAGGATGCGGCGGCGCCAGGCGTAGATCGTCTTGCGCTGCTGGTTCATCACGTCGTCGTATTCGAGCAGGTTCTTGCGGCTGTCGAAGTGCTGGCCTTCGACCCGCTTCTGCGCGCCCTCGATGGACCGCGTGACCATGGCCGCCTCGATGGGGGCCTCGTCCGTCATGCCCAGGCGGTCCATGATCGACGTGAGGCGATCGGAGCCGAAGATGCGCATCAGGTCGTCGTCCAGCGACAGATAGAACCGGCTGGAGCCCGGGTCGCCCTGACGGCCGGCGCGGCCGCGCAGCTGGTTGTCGATGCGGCGGCTCTCGTGGCGCTCGGTGCCGATGATGTGCAGACCGCCGGCGGCGACGACCTTGTCGTGCTCGAGGCGCAGCTCGTCGCGGATCACCGCGATGCGGCCGATGAGCTCCTCGGGCACGCGGCCCTCGAACTCCGGCAGCATCTCCCGCGAGTTCTCTTCCTTCTTGATGCAGATCTGCTTCACGAAGTGCTCGACGCGCTCCCACTCCTCGGTGTGACGCACGAAGCCGAGCTCCTCGAGGAAACTCTGACCGGCGTACTCGGCGTTGCCGCCGAGGAGGATGTCCGTGCCGCGGCCGGCCATGTTGGTGGCCACCGTGACGGCGCCGTACCGACCGGCCTGGGCCACGATGCTGGCCTCGCGGGCGTGGTGTTTGGCGTTGAGGACCGAGTGGGGGATGTTCTCCTTGTCGAGCATCCGGTGCAGGATCTCGGACTTCTCCACGGAGATGGTGCCGACGAGCACGGGCTGACCCTTGCCGTGGCACTCTTTGATCTCTTCGACGATTGCGCGGAACTTGCCCTTCTCCGTGCGGTACACGATGTCCGGCTTGTCCGTGCGGACCGTGGGCCGGTGCGTGGGGATCTGCACGCAGTCGAGCTTGTAGATCTTCTGGAACTCTTCCTCTTCCGTCTTGGCCGTGCCGGTCATGCCGGCCAGCTTGTTGTAGAGGCGGAAGTAGTTCTGGAACGAGATCGTGGCGAGCGTGTGGTTCTCGCTCTGAATGGCCACGCCCTCCTTGGCCTCCACGGCCTGGTGCAGGCCGTCGGACCAGCGGCGACCGGGCATCAGGCGGCCCGTGTGCTCGTCGATGATGACGACCTCGCCGTCCTTCACCAGGTAGTTCACGTCGCGCCGGTACAGGGTGTGAGCCTTCAGCGCGTTGTTCACGTGGTGCAGGAGGATGATGTTCTCGGGGGCGTAGAGGTTCTCGATCTTGAGGTTGGTCTCGACCGTCTCCACGCCCTCTTCGGTCAGCGTGGCCGAGAACGACTTCTCGTCCACGTTGTAGTGCACGTCCCGCTTCAGGCGCGGGATGAGCTTGTCCACCGTGACGTAGAGCTCGCTGGAGTCCTCGGCCGGGCCGCTGATGATGAGCGGCGTGCGGGCCTCGTCGATGAGGATCGAGTCGACCTCGTCCACGATGGCGAAGTTCAGCTCGCGCTGTACGTAGCGCGAGAGGTCGAACTTCATGTTGTCGCGCAGGTAGTCGAAGCCGAACTCGTTGTTCTGGCCGTACGCGATGTCGCTCTTGTAGCTGGCCTGGCGGTCCTGGTCGGACAGGCCGTGCACCACCACGCCCACGGAGAGGCCGAGCCACTTGTAGAGCTGCCCCATCCACTCCGCGTCGCGGCGGGCGAGGTAGTCGTTCACGGTGACCACGTGCACACCCTTGCCCGTCAGGGCGTTCAGGTAGCAGGGCAGCGTGGCGACGAGGGTCTTGCCCTCGCCGGTTTTCATTTCCGAAATCTTCCCCTGGTGCAGCACCGCGCCGCCGATGAGCTGGACGTCGTAGTGACGCAGCCCGAGCACGCGCACGCTGGCCTCGCGGCAGACGGCGAAGGCCTCGACGAGGATGTCGTCGAGGGGGGCGCCGCGCTCGAGCTTCTCCTTGAAGTACGGCGTCTTGGCGCGGAGCTCGGCGTCCGACAGCTTCTTCAGCTGCGCCTCGAGGGCGTTGATCGGCGCGACGTACGGCTGGACCTTGGCGAGGGCGCGTTCGTTGGCAGTGCCGAACAACCGCTGAATGAGATTCATCATGAACGCCCCTCCCGGGGGAAAAAAAGGCCGGCGTATTGTAAGCATCGCAGGCCGGAGTGCAACCGCAGGGGCCCGATACGGTCCCGATGGGGTGGATTCGGGGCCACAACCGGAGCGGCGGGGCGCGGCATTCCCGGCCGGCGGGTGTGACCTGCAGGTCTCGCGACCTGTCCACTGACCGCCTGATTGAGCTATCAGGGTCTCGGCCGGCCGGGACTCCGGACGGACCTCGAGACGCCGGAGAGCCTTGCGGCACAACGGTCCTCGTGCGTCGCCGGGGCGATGGCACGGCCCGTGCTCTGTACCGGGCCATCCACGTGCCCCGGAGACCCCATGCCGCTCCCCACCCTGCTTCGCCTCCACGTCCTGCTCCTGTCCCTCGGTGTCGCGCTCGCGGTGCTCTCCGGGTGCGCCGATCCGCCCGTCGCGGCGGACGCGCAGGCCGGGGCGGACGGCGTCGAGCCGGACCCGCGCGAGCCGGACGATCTGGCCCTCAAGTCCGGCCTGAGCTGCCACCCCCGCTCGGCGAGCGGCTACACGGCCGGCGCCCGGCGGGCCATCACCGTGGTCGACGTGGACGGCCGCCCAGTGGAGATCAACACCGCGGCCCGGTTCCTGGAGATGCAGGCGGACGCGCAGGCCGCGGGCGTGAGCCTGTACATCGTCAGCGGCTTCCGCACGATGGAGGAGCAGCAGTACCTGTACGGCTGCTACCTGAGCTGCAACTGCAACAACTGCAACCTGGCGGCCAGCCCGGGCTACAGCAACCACCAGAGCGGCCTCGCGCTCGACCTGAACACCAGCGACTGGGGGGTGTACGACTGGCTCGCCCGCCACGGGGCGGACTACGGCTTCCACCGCACCGTGCCCAGCGAGGACTGGCACTGGGAGTACCTGGACGGCGGCGCGCCCGGCGCGGGGCTCTGCGAAAGCGGCGGCGCGACGGGCTCGACGTCCCACGGGGATCTGGCGTTCGTCGGGCTCACGCCCAACGGCGCGTATCGGAACGGCCTCTGGCTGAAGGTGAAGGGCGGGGCGCACCACGTCCGGTACTTCGCCGACGACGTCTTCCTGGGCGCCTCGGAGGACCGCGCCGGCGGCTTCCCGGTGCGCGTCACCGTGCAGTACCTGGGGGCCAAGACCTTCGTGGCCAAGGGCTACGACGCGGAGGACACGGCGGTCGCGGAGACGCGGGTGACCCTGCAGGTCGTCGCCGGTGAGACCCCCAAAGCGCGGCTGAAGTTCATCTCACCGGCCGATGGCGGCTCCTTCGCCGGGGGCATGTGGCTCAAGGTGGACGCCCCGGCGAGCGCCGTGCGTGCGGTCTACTCGGCCGGCCCCTACGCGCTCGGCGAGAGCGGCGTGGCGGACGATCACTTCGCTCAGCGTGTGGACCTGACGACCAGCGGATGGCGCGTGCTGCAGGCGGTGGTCTACGACCGCGACGACACGGAGCTCGGCCGCGCCTACACGGTCATCGACTTCGACGCGCCGGCGGCCACGGTGAAGTTCGAGAACGTGACCGAGGGCAACGCCTACGGCCGCGAGGTGGTCCTCCGCGCGGCGACGACCGGGCCCGTCGCGGCGGTGGAGTTCTTCGCGGACCGGTGGTCATTGGGCAAGGTGGCCACGGGGAACAGCCACGCCGTTCTCCGGTACACGTTTCAGCAGGGGGGGCGGCGGGTGCTGCGCGCGGTGGCGCTGGGGACGCGGGGGGAGAGCCTGGGCGAGGACACGGTGGCGGTGGACATCGTGCCCTGAGGGGCAAGCGCCGCTCAGAGCGGCGTGACGGTGATGTCCAGGGTGGCGGTGCCGGTGGCGCCGCTGTAGCCGTCGACGAAGAAGTAGTACTCGCCGGCCTCGAGGCGCGGGAACGACAGGTCCGAGAGCGGGAACTCCAGGCCGTCGTCGTTGCAGTCGAGCTCGGTGGCGGCGTCGTCGCAGCTCGTGCGCATGAACAGCACCGTGTCGTAGTTGCCGGCGCTGATCACGGCGTCCACTGCGGCGGGCTGGGTCAGCAGCAGGCCGATCACGTTCTCCGGCGCCTCGCCGCCGCCCCCGCAGCTCGCGCCGTTGTAGTTGTCCACGCCGACCGAGGTGTCGGTGTCCACGGAGCCGCTGGCGTCGACCAGCAGCGCCGTCAGGGGCATCAGGGCGCAGGACAGCGCCTCGGAGCCACCGCCCGCGGCCCCGCAGGCCGGGTCCTGGGGGTAGTCGGTCAGGCCGTCGTCGTCGTTGTCCACGCCGTCGGCGCAGACCGGCGCCTCGGCCGGGTCCGCCTCGTCGTCGTCCATGCCGGTCGTGCACCCGGGATCGGCGATGTCCAGCAGGGCGTCCTGATCGTTGTCCACGCCGTCGTTGCACTGCCGGATCAGCGAGCTGACGGTGATCGTCACCTCGGCGGTGTCACCGCCGAACGCGTTGACGCCCGCGAGGACGTAGTAGGTGCCCGCCTCGACCCGCGGGAGCCGGAGACTACCCTCGCCGAAGGCGTTGTCGCAGGCGAGCTCGTCGGTGGAGAGGCAGCCGGAGCGGACGGCCAGGGCCACGGTCGAGAAGTCCGGGGTCGTCGCGAAGACGTCGATGGTGGACAGCTCATCGACCGTCACCGCGTAGACCACGAACTTCGCCTCGCCCTGGCAGCTCACCGCGCCCAGGGTCGCGCCCTGGGTGAAGTCGGCGGTGAACACACCGCCCTCCGCCGAGACCTCGACGGTCGTGACGCCCTCGGGGCAGCGCTTGTCCTCGGTGGCGTCGGCGAGGCCGAAACAATCGGCGTCCTCGGGGAAGTCCGTCGAGCCGTCCAGGTCGTTGTCCACCGCGTCGCCGCAGGCGGTGGGGGCCTCGAGGTCCGTCTCGTCGGCGTCGAGCACGCTGTCGCAGCCCGGGTCCTCGGCGTCGATCAGGGCGTCCTGGTCATTGTCCAGCGTGTCGCCGCAGGCGCCGACCACGGGGGTGATGGCGAAGCTGACCTCGGCGGTCTCGTCCAGGACGTCCTCCGGGCGCTCGACGACGACGTAGTACAGGCCCGGGGCGAGGCGATTGACCCGGGCGGTCCCGCCGTCGAAGGCGTTGTTGCAGGTGAGGGTCAGACCGCCCCCCGGGCAGTCCGTGCGGGTGACGATCCCGAAGTCCGGCGCGCCGGAGTCGCCGACGACGGTCACGTCCACGTCGGACACGGCCTCGATCGTCAGCGCGACGACGGCGTGGGTCCCCGTGTCCGTCGTGCATTCCTCGGTGACGAGGTTCTGGCCCGCGCCGAAGTCGACCACGGCGCTGCCGCTCACCGGGCCGGCCTCGGCCACGGGGAACGCCCCACCGCACCGGGCGGCCTCGACGGCGCCGCCGGCGAAGGCGCAACCCTCGTCCGCCGGGTAGTCGATCTGGCCGTCCTCGTCGTTGTCCACGCCGTCGGCGCACGCGGTGAGCTCGGCGGGATCGGTCTCGTCGGCGTCCATGGCGAAGGCGCAGCCCGGATCCGCGGCGTCCACGAGGGCGTCCTCGTCGTTGTCGACGGCGTCGTTGCAGGCGCGCACGAGCGACCGCACGTCGAAGTTCACGACGATGTTGCCGGGCGCCTGGAAGGCGCCGTTCTCCGCGAAGAGGTAGTACTCGCCGGGCTCGAGGTTGCGGCCCACGAGGGGCCCGCCGTCGAAGGGCGGCGTGCAGGCGAGCTCCGCGTCCCCGTCGGCGCCCTCGCCGCAGCCCGTGCGGAGCGACAGCGCCACGCCGGGGTCACGCCCATCGCGGGTGGCGGCCGAGACGCGCACGTTCGAGGGCTCGGTCAGCGTGAGCAGGAAGGGCACCTCGTTCGTACCGCCGTCGGCGCAGCTCAGCACGGCGAGGTCGGGCCCGTCACTCGGGTTCACCTCGAACGCGCCGCCGGCCTGGCCGACCTCGATGAGGGAGCGGTGGTCGAGGCAGCGCGTCGCCTCGGAGCCGACGCCGGCCGCGCCGCAGTCGGGGTCGTTCGGGAAGTCGATCGCGCCGTCGGCGTCGTTGTCCTGGCCGTCCGCGCAGGCGGCGGGGGCGTCCGGATCGGCCTCGTCCTCGTCGAAGATGCCGGTGCAGCCGGGATCCACGGCGTCCGTCAGGCCGTCCTGGTCGTTGTCCTGCGCGTCGTTGCACTGGGGGGGCAGGTCGGGCGTGACGATGAGCTCGAGCTCCGTCTGCCCCGGGTTGCCGCGGAACGCGGTCACGATCGCGAAGTAGGTCCCGGCCTCGAGGCGGGGGACGGTGATCGACGACATGGTGCCTTCGCCGTCGTCGTCGCTGCAGTCGACCTCGACGCCGCCGTTGTCGCAGCTGCTCAGCAGGGAGAGCACGGTGTCGAAGTCGGCGTTGATGGTCCGGACGATGACCTCGCTGGCGTGGTCGACGGTGAAGGAGAACACGGCGTCGATGCCTTCACCCGCGCAGCTCGCGTCGTACACGTCGGGCTGCCCGGCGAAGTCGACGGGCACGATGCCGCCACCGGCGGGGAGCTCGAAGACCTCGTCGGCGAACTCGCAGGAGATCTCCTCGTTGCGGTCGCCGGCGGCGCGGCAGCCGTCGTCCGCGGGGTAGTCGATCTGGCCGTCGGCGTCGTTGTCCGCGCCGTCGAAGCAGGCCGGCACGGCGGCGGGGTCGGCCTCGCTCGTGTCGTTGGGGCGCTCGCAGCCGGGGTCGGCGAGGTCGACCAGGGCGTCGGCGTCGTTGTCGACCTCGTCGTTGCACTCGGTGATGAGCGACTCGACGGTGACCGTGGCGGTCACACCGGACGAAGGGAAGTTGAAGCCTTCGCCGTAGGCCTCGACGACGAAGTACACCACCGCGGCGCCGTCCGTGCGGTGCTCGAACCGGAGCGCGCCGCCGAACTCGCCGATGTCGCAGTTCACCTCGCTGGCGGCGTCGTCGCAGACGTCGCGCTGCGAGACCTGGAAGTCACCCTCGTCGTCGGCGTTGACCTCCACCGTGACCTGGGAGGCGTCCTGCACGGCCACCGCGAGCACGGTCTCGACGCCCGCGCCCACGCCGCAGCGGGACTCGAGCACGCCGTCGCCCACGCCGAGCGGGATCTGGTACAGGCCGCCGGGGGCCTCGACCGTGACGATCTGCACGCCCGCGCCACACACGGGGCCCTCGAGCTGTCCGCCGGCGGCGAGGCAGTCGGGATCCGCGGGGTAGTCGATCTGGCCGTCGGCGTCGTTGTCCTGGCCGTCGGAGCAGGCCGTGGGGCCTTCGTCCGTCTCGTCGCCGTCGTCGATGCCGGTGCAGCCGGGATCGGCCAGATCCAGGCGGCCGTCGGCGTCGTCGTCGCGGGCGTTGTCGCAGGCGGGGGCGGGCGTGGTCTCCACGGTCAGGCGGAACGCGCCGGGACCGATCGCCATGCTGCTGGTGTCGACCACGACGTAGTACACGCCGGGGTTCGGGCGGTCCACGCGCGCCACGGTCCCCGGGGTGGCCTCGGCGCCGCGGTTGCAGGCCACGTCCACCGGGTCCAGGCAGCCCGTGCGCACGTACACGACCGTCGGCTTGTCCGTCTCGGGGTGGTCGGTGCTGAAGGTCAGCGCGCCCACGCGCTCGCCGAGGCGGTACTGGAAGATGCGCTCGGGGCCGGCGGCGCCGCCGCAGCTCCCGGCGAAGTCGGCCGTGCCGCCCTCCAGCGTGCCGTCGTACTCGGTGTGATCGGCGAGCCAGGCGTTCAGGTCCACGGCGTCGTGGCCGGGGCCGCAGGCGCCGCTCTCGTCCGTGTCCGCGGCGGACTCGCAGCCCGGATCGGCCGGGAAGTCGCTCTGGCCGTCGGCGTCGTCGTCGGCGCCGTTGGCGCAGGCGGGGGCCTCGGCGGGATCGGCCTCGTTCATGTCGCCGCGGCCCTGGCAGCCGGGGTCCTGCGGGTAGTCGGTCAGGCCGTCGGCGTCGTCGTCCTGCTCGTTGAAGCAGGTCGGCGCCTCGCCGTCCGTCTCGTCGTCGTCGCCGGCGGCGCGGCAGCCCGGATCGGCCGGGAAGTCCACCCAGCCGTCGCCGTCGTCGTCGACCTCGTTGTGGCAGGCCGTCGCGGCGTTCTCACCCTGCTCCGAGGGGTCGGCCTCGCTCGTGCAGTCGGGATCGAGCAGGTCGGGCCAGCGGTCGCCGTCGTTGTCCAGGCCGTCGCTGCACTGCGCGGTGGGGGAGCCGTCGGTCTCGTCGTTGTCCTCGGGGCCGCTGCAGCCGGGATCGGCCAGGTCGATGGCGCCGTCGGCGTCGTTGTCCTGGCCGTCGTCGCAGGCGAACCGCACGCCCATGTCCGGCGCGATGCCGCCCACGCCGCCGGTGCCCGCGGTGCCGCCGGTGCCCGCGGTGCCACCGTTGCCGCCCTGGCCACCGCCGCCGCCGCTGCCACCGCTGCCGCCGCCGGCGTCGGGGAGCGTGGGTACGCCCTCGTCGGCGACTTCGCCGCCGCCGCCGCCGCCGCCGCCACCCGTGGTCCCGCAGGCGCAGAGCGCCACGGCCAGCATCGTCGTCTTCAGTTTACGCATCGCGCTTGAACTCCCCTGGAACGCTGGAATCTCGAGATCGCTGGAAAATTGAACGTGAACGACCTTTTTCCCCTACGGGGGCGGGGCCGGGCAAGGTGTTTCGTTTGGGCCCTGTCGGACGATTCAAGCGCCCCAGGCGCTCACCGTCAGCGATCGGTCGGCGGCGCGCAGGTGCCGGTGGGCGGCGGCGAACACGCGCCCGCGGTCCTCGGCGGGGCCGGCGGCGAGCGCGCGCAGGG
>CAINDO010000142.1 GCA_903847385.1 uncultured Myxococcales bacterium | reverse complement strand
GGGGTCGCCGGGCGCGCCGTGGCCCTGGCCGCGCTCGCCGCCCGGGACGCCGCCTGGATCATGGACCTGACGCGCCGCGGGGCCGCGGCGGACGCCCGCCTGCTGGGCGGCGCGAACGACCTGACGCGGGCCCTGATGGCCGACGCGGACGCGACGGGGACGTCGCAGATGTGGCGCTACTTCACGCTGCTGTTGCACGGCACGCAGGTGGCCCTGCAGGACGCCCCGCGGTGGTGGGCCGCCCCCTCGCTGGGCAACATCCTGGCCCGCAGCACCGGCGCCCGCGCGGGCCTGGACGAGATCGAACGCCGTCTGCGCGCCGGCCTCGGGGACGACGCGCTGGGCAAGGCGCTGGCCCAGGACGACCTCGGCGTGTTGATCCGTGACCAGGTGGCCTTCGCCGTGTCGAACCTGGACGCCTTCGCCAAGCTCGCCGCCTCGGACGCCGGCGCCGAGGCGCTCCGGCAGCGGTGGGTGACCCAGCTCACGCAGCGGCTGCGCCTCGCCGGGGACGCCCCCGGGCAGGCCGTGCGGGTGCGCGCGCTGCTGCACTACGCGCTGGCCGCGCTGCAGGCCAACGGTGGCAAGGCCGCGGAGCTCGAGGCGCAGCTCGACGCCGCCGAGAAGCTCGTCGCGGGCACGGCGTTGGCGGACAACGCCTGGCTCTTCGCGCTGGAGGCCTGGTACGCCCACGTGAGCGCCGGGCACCCCGGTCACGGCCTGGCGGCGCTGGACCGCGCCGAGAAGCTGTGCCCCGGGCGCGCCTGGCACCTGGGCCTGGCCCGCGGCTGGGCGCAGGGCGCGGCCGGTGACGACGCGGGCACCCGCGTGCGGCTGGAGCAGTACGTCGCCGAGGCCCGCAAGCGCGGCGAGGGCGGCCTGGACGTGTCCATCGCGATCCAGGGCGACCAGGGACACGACCAGTACACCGTGAATCTGACCCAGAGCGTCGTGGGCCTGCTGCTGGGCCGTCGCGCGGGCTCGTTCCAGCTCGGCGCCGGCGCCCGGAGGGGCGAGGGCGAGCAGGTGTCCATGCAGTGGGCCGCGCAGGCCACCTCGAGCCCCCGGGACGCCGCCGTGCGCGCCTGGACGCTCATGGCCCTCGGCGCGCTGTTCACGGGCGACGATGTCGCCGTGGACGCGGCGCTCGGCCGCCTGCTGACGGCCCTGGACGGGACGGATCCGGCGGTGTTCATCACCGGGGCGCTCGACCGCGCCGGCCTGCCGACGCTGGGCCCCGTGGACGGCACGTTGCGCGACCCCCTGACGCTGGCCTGGGTCATCACGCTGGCCGAGGCGCGGGGGCACCTGGCGCTCTCGGAGAACCTGTGGACGCGCTGGAAGGCCGCCGTGGGGCAGATCGGCTGGGAGAAGGCCGTCGAGTCCGGCGACTTCGCCACGCTCTCGCTGTGCGACGGCGACGTCACGGGGCCCTCGGGGCTCGCCTGCCAGGCGCCGCGCCACATGGATCTCCGCCTGGGCAGCCGCGCCGCGACCAAGGCCGTCGCCGCCCTGGTCGCCGCCCGCGTGGCGCTGCTGCTGGTGCCCGACGGCCAGACGCCGAACCCGCAGCCCGCCCGCCAGGCGCTCGTCGCCGCCGGCAAGGTCGCGCCCACGCTGCTGCCCGCCTGGACGCGCACCCTGTTCGACGCGCGTGCCGGCCTGAAGGCCGAGGCCAAGGCCGCGCCGCTCCCGCGACAGGCCGAGGCGACGTGGATCGCCACCCACGGCAAGATGTCCGTGCGCGAGGCGCTGCTGCGCATCCACACGGCCGGCGGCGTCTGCGAGGCCGCGCTGCGGGCCGCGCTGCTCGGCGCGCCGGCGCCCAACCCCGAGGCCGTGCCCGAGGCGTGCGGCGCCGGGCCGCTGTACGTCGTGCTGCTGCTGGCCAACCCGCAGGGCTCGGCGTCGGAGATCGTCACGCGGACGGGCCGCGCGCTCGCCGCCCTGGAGTTCGTCGGGCCGGCACAGGGGCAGGCCTGGGCCCGCCAGGCCATCGACCAGATCGAACACATCCTGCTCGTGGGGGACGACGAGATCCGCGCGGCGACCTTCGCCCAGAGCGGCGCCCTCGTGCAGGCCGCCCGCGCCGCCCGGGCCGACGCGCTGGTCGCCACCCTGCGCGCCTTCGCCCTGGCCTGGAGCATCACGCACGCCGCCGCGCCGGCCGAGGCCGCCGTCGACATCCTGCGCGACGCGCGGACGGCGGGGGTCTCCGGCACGCCCGCCGTGATCTTCCTCAAGCACCTCGTCTTCGACGAAGGCGTGAACCCGCAGGTGCTCGCCGGCGCGTTCCTGAGCGTGCCGCCGGCCGCGCAGGCCCCGCCCGCCGGCGCCGGCGAGGCCCCTTGACCCGATCGGGCGCTCAAGTCCAGATTTGCCCCGCCCGAATCATCGGTGAATTTATGCGACGCGCCGTGCGTCGCGTTGGATTGCAAACCTCGAAAGCGGGGACCCGCCCCGCGCCGAAGCAAACGGGAACATGGCCGACGCCATGAAGGAGAAGAGAATGACTCGCAAGTCGATGCGCCCGCTCGGGGCACTGCTGACCGCCGGCCTGGCGCTGAGCGCCTGTGACAAGGTCGACGACGCCCAGAACGCCGCGACCAGCGGCGGCATCCTCAAGGGCACCGTGAAGGACAGCTACGGGAAGCCCGTCGAGGGCGCCCAGGTGGTCGTCTACACGTACTCGCAGAACCTGAGTCACTTCTATCGCCCGGAGGAGGTTCCGGACACCTCGGCGCTGACCGATCCTTCGACCTACAAGGTCAAGGTCGACCTCGGCGAGCTCGCGGCGAACGGTGAGCCCGAGACCGAGATCGGCACCACGGGCGCCGACGGCGCCTTCGAGATCAGCGGACTGCCCGCCCTCGACGGCATCATCGTCGTGGCCAAGAAGAACGGCTACGCCCTGGACATCGCCGGCGTCGACGACGAGGGCTACATCAGCCTCGACAGCGCGCTGCGCCCCTCGGCCGTGGACCAGAACGACCTGACGGCCACGATCCAGCAGGACTTCGTGCTCGCCGGTGGCAAGCCCCCCTTCGCGGACGGCGGCGGCGACGTGGTGCCCCCGGACGTGACGCCGGTGCCCCCGCCGGAGCCCCCCGCCCCCCCGGCCCCCCCGACGGTCGAGCCGCCCCCGGCGCCCGAGTGTCTGGTCAGCGCCGACTGCGATCCGGGCGAGGTCTGTCGCGCCGGTGTCTGCGGCCCCGAGTGCACCGAGGCCACGGCCGAGGTCGACTGCGGCGCCGACAAGGTCTGTCGCGAGGGCGCCTGCGGCCCGCAGTGCCTCGGCCACGCCGACTGCGCCGCCGGTGAGATCTGCGACGCCGCGACCATGCTGTGCATCCCCGAGGAGTGCAACGCGGGCATGGCCTGCGACGGCCTCGAGCAGTGCAACGGCGAGGACACGGGCCACGGCTACTGCGCCCCGACCTGCACGGACGGCGGCGGCGAGTGCGACGCCACGAACCAGATCTGCGACCTGGGCCTGGGCGGCTGCCGCTTCGAGTGCCTGGCCAACACGGACTGCGGCGGCGACACCCCGCTCTGCAGCAACAACCACTGCGCGCCGGCCGAGTGCAACGCGCACGACGACTGCCTCGGTGAGGGCAAGCCCGGCGGCTACTGCGTCGACTTCGCCTGCCAGAAAGAGTGCGAGGCCGACGAGATCTGCGGCGCCAACGACCGCAACATGATCTGCGACACCACGACGAGCCGCTGCAAGCTCGAGTGCGGCGCCGACGCCGAGTGCGGCGCCAACGCCGACAAGCCCATCTGCGAGAACAATCACTGCGCCGCCGCCGAGTGCGGCAGCGACGACGACTGCCTCGCCGACGACAAGAACGGCGGCTTCTGCGTCGCCAACCGCTGCGTCGCCCAGTGCGCCGCCGACGGCGACCTGGCCGCGATCTGCGGCGACGCGCACGCCGAGTGCCCCCGCGCCCGCTGCATCCTGCCCGACCCGAACGAGCTCCAGCCCCCGGTCGCCACGTCGCCCTGGGCCAAGTTTCAGCTCGTCGACTCCGCCGGCGCGGTCATCACGGACGCCGGCACCAGCACCGGCATCGTCGGCCCGGACGTCGACCTGGCCAAGGACGGCGGCATCGTCCGCATCGTCGGCGAGGTCACCGGCGCCCCCGCCGGCGACTCCATCGGTTACCTGCGCGTGCAGTTCGGCGACAGCCACTGCAGCCCCCTGACCTTCAGCCCGGTGAGCGGCGCCTTCCCGATCTGGCTGAAGGACGGCAAGGTCACCAGCGACAAGGGCGAGTTCCAGGAGTGGGTGGTGGCCCCGGCCTACCAGCAGCTCCAGCTCGACCTCGACGACGTGATCGGCAACGGCAACGAGAGCAACCTGGTCAAGATCGACGAGCGCTGCGGCGTCACGCCGGGCCCGAACGTCACGCCCAAGTCCTCGTTCACGGTCACCCTGGGCTGGGACAAGGACAAGGTCGACGCCGACCTGCACGTGTGGAACGACGCCGGCGAAGAGACCTACTACGGCTCCCGCCTCAACGGTGAGAAGCGCAAGTCCGCCTACGGCCGCATCGACGTGGACGATCGCAACGGCTTCGGCCCCGAGGTCTTCACGCTCAACGAGGACCAGACGACGGGCACCTTCACGGTCCGCGCCCGTTACTTCGCCGGCCCGGTCTCCACGGCCACGGCCGACTTCGTGGTCCGCATCATCCGCAAGCTCGAGGACGGCACCTTCGTCGACGAGACCTTCACCGCCTCGGCCGCCCGCCGCAGCGGCGCGGAGTCCGGCTGGGTGGACATCGGCGTGTTCTCCATCGGCGCCGGCTCGGCCCCGATCATCACGACGGACGACACCACGGCCCCCACGGACGAGACCTCCCCCACGGAGTGAGCCTCGACGGCGCCCGCCCGGGCGCCGGTTTTCCTGCCGATATGCCGCCGTTCCGGCGGATACTCCCCCCCATGCGACCCTCTGTTGACTCACGCCTCGGCGGCCTCGCCGCGGTCTCCCTTTGCCTCCTCGTCGGCTGCGAGGCCGCGGACGACGCGATCGCCGGGGGCGACGCGACGCGTCCCGTCAGCGACGCCGCCGTTTCCCCGGCGCCGGACGCAGTGACCCCCGACGCCGGGCCGCAGCGCGACGCCGCCGTCGCTCCGACGCCGGACGCAGTGACCCCCGACGCCGCTCTGTTTCCGGACGCCGCCGCCCCGGCCTCACCGGGCTGCGGGCGCCCGCCCGTCGACGCCACCGGCGGCGTGCAGATCGCCGCGGACTTCGGCCCCGAGGCCGCCGGCGAGCGGTCGTACTTCCTCGTGCTGCCGGCGAACTACGACCCGGCGGTCCCGCATCGCCTGATCTTCGGCTACGCGGGCACCAACTGGACGGGCGAACAGATCCGGCCCTATCTCGACCTCGAGGACCCCGCGTCGACGGACATCTACGTCTATCCGGACGTGCTGTGGCGCGACTTCGAGGGGTGGGGGAACCTGGGCGGCTGGCTGCTCGGCCCCCACGCGCGGCCGGCGGACGGCGACGCCGACCTGGTCTTCACCGCGGCCCTGCTCGACCGCCTGCAGGCGGACTACTGCATCGACCCGGCGCAGGTCTTTGCCACGGGTCACTCCTGGGGCGGGGACTTCGCCGCGGTGCTGGGGTGTTTCCTGGGGGACCGCTTCCGCGCCGTGGCGCCGATCGCCGCCAACCGGCCCTACTGGTTCGAGCCGGCGGGCGGCGGCGACCCCGGCTGCGTCGGGCAGGCGGCCGTGTGGACGTTCTTCAGCCAGGCGGACGACCACTTCACCGGGCAGCCCTATCCCGGGTCCTACGGCGACGAGCAGGACACCTTCTGGCGGGCCGCGCGGCGCTGCGGGGACGCCGCTGGCGACGTCGATCTGGGGATCGGCGCACCCGGAGAGTGTGTCGAACACAGCGGCTGCGACACACCCGTGCGCTACTGTCTCTACGACCCCGCCACGGGCCACCAGCGGCCCGACTACTTCCCGGCGGAGTTCCGGCGCTGGCTCGACTCGTTCTGAGGCTCGGCGGTCCGCCCCGACGCCGCGCAGGCAGCCGCCGCCGCCGCGGCCGTGAGCAACACGCCCCACAGGATGTCCACCGGCACCAGCACCGCGGGCCAGTCCCGCAGCACGGCCCAGTTGGTGAGCTCGTAGGTGGCGTAGGCGAACAGACCCATGGCCGCGCCGCGCCGGGCGGCGTCTCGCACGGAGGCCGCCGGGGCCACGGCGCCGCGCAGCACCGCGGCGATGTAGAACACATAGAACGCCACGGCGGCGGGGACGTGCACCGGGTCGCGCTTCAGGGGCCCCAGGGCGGCGTCGTAGAACGGGCGCGCGACCACACCGAGCCAGAGCAGGTCCAGCGTGGCCAGCGTGAGGGTGGCGGCCAGGGCGGCACGGCCCCAGCGGCGGGGCGTCGGCGCGGGATTCTGGGACAAGGGGTGGGCTCCATCGGAAGCGGGTGAGTCACCGAGAGGACGCGCGGCGGATCGAACCGGCCGCGCCGACGCCGTGGATTCGCCGCGGCGAGCCTGCTACGACGCGCCCATGACCATGCTGCCCCCCCGCAAGGCGACCGCCCTCCGGCCGCCCGTTCGCGCGACCGGACGCGCGCCCGCCGCGCCGGCCGCTGGCTCTGTCGCCCCCGCCGGCCGCGTGTTCGCCCTGGACGTGCCCTTCGCCTGGCGCGCAGTGGCCAGCGCCGCCGGCGCCCGCTGGGACGAGGCGCACCAGGTGTTTCTGTACCGCGGCGAGTCGCTGCCGCCCCAACTCGCACCGATGGCCGCGATGCCCTATTCGCTGGAGCAGCGGGTGGAGCGGCGGCTGAACCGCGAGAAGCCCGCGCCGCGTGCGGCCGACGCCACGCTCACGCCGCGACCGCATCAGGTCGAGGGCATCGAGGCCATCCTGCGGGCCGCCGCCGCAGGGCTGGGCGGTTTCCTGCTCGCCGACGACGTCGGCCTCGGCAAGACGATCACCGCCTGGGAGGCCGTCCGGCGGCTGCCCGCGGCGAAGTCGGTGCTTGTGGTCTGCCCCCTGGCGGTGGTGGCCCACTGGCGCCGCACGATCGCCGCGTTGGGCGACGCCGGCCGCGAGGTCGTCGTGATGAACTACGAGCGGCTGAACAAACTCTTCACGCTCGACGCCGCGGCGAAGGCCAAAGTCAAATCGAAGAAGGGCCTGGCGCGGCGCGGCGAGGCCGAGGCCTTCGACGTGATCGTCTGGGACGAGAGCCACCGGCTGAAGAACCCGGCGGCGGCGCGCTCGAAGCTGGCCGCCAAGCTCGGCGCCGAGGCGGACTTCGTGCTCTGGCTCTCGGCGACGGCCGGGCAGAACCCGCTCGAACTCTCGTACCTGGCGCCGCTCCTGGCGCGCACCACGGGCGATAAAGCCAGCAATCTCAAGGACTTTGAACAGTGGTGCCTGGGCATCGGCCTGGGCGTCACGCGGGGCGCCTACGGCAAGTGGGACTGGCGGGGCGACCCGGCGGACTGCGAGAAGGTCCGCGCGCTGCTGTTCGACGCCGGCCGCGCCCGGGTCCCGGCGGGCCTGCGGCGGCGGCCCGAGGACATCGCGGGCTGGCCCGAGCTGAACCGCATCCTGACGCCCCTCGAGCTCGACGGCGAGACGCGGGCGCTCTACGCGGCGGCGTGGACCGAGTTCCGCCGCGAGATGGCGCTCGACCCGAAGGGCGGCAACCCGCGCTCGGGCCTGGCGGCGACCCTGCGGCTGCGGCAGAAGAGCTCGCTCTTGCGCGCCGGCGGCACCCTGGAGCTCGTGCAGGAGCTGTTGGACAACGGGCATCGGGTGGCGGTCTCCGTGGCCTTCCTGGAGACGCTGGAGGCCCTGGCGCATGCCCTGGACGCGCTGCCGGGCGCGGCCCCCTGCGCCCGCATCCACGGGTCGCTGCCGGCCGCGGAGAAGGAGCACCAGCGCCTGCGTTTCCAGCGGGGCGAGGCGGAGGTCTGCCTTTTCACGGTGGAGGAGGGCATCTCGCTCCACCAGGGCGAACTCGGCCAAGCCAACGACGCGCCGCGATCCGAGGTCATCCACGACCTGCGCTGGTCGGCCATCCAGATGGCCCAGATCGAGGGGCGCTGCCACCGCGACGGCCGCTTCGCCCAGGTCTACTGGACCTATGCCGAAGACACGCTGGAGGAGAAGATCGCCGGCATCGTGTGCCGCCGCATCCAGTCCATGAAGGGCATGGTCGGCGACGACGTGGAGACGCTCCGCGAGATCGAACGCCTCCTGCGCGACGCCGCAGGCCCCCCCAGTACTCTGGGGGTAAAAGAGCGTTTGGAGCCTCGGTAGTTTCGTAAGCGTGACCGGCAAGTCGCCGGCCGAAACCGAAACTTCTGGAGGGAATTTCACCATGGCTCGCTTCGCTTCTCGCTTCACCGCCCTGAGCCTCTCGTTCGCCGCCGCCGTCTCCGTCGTCGCCGCCGCCCCCGGGGCGGCCGAGGCCGCCAACGGGCCGAACCTGTCGGTGAGCGTCACGCCGCCCCCGGCGACGAACGTGTACGCCGCGGGTCGCTACAATCTGACGGTCGCCAACGTCGGCAACCGCGACGCGCTGAACGTGCGGGTGGTCATCAACCTGCCCAGCTCGCTGACGAGCCCGAACCCGTCGATCATGGGCACGCTCGGCGCCCGCAGCGCGGGCTGCAACGTCGCCGGGCTGGTGCTGACCTGCACCATCGCCAAGATCCGCGGCGGCCGCAACGCGCCGCTGTTCTTCGACATGACCTTCCCGCTCACGACGTCGTCGTTGGCGATGCCGGTCACGGCGTCGAGCAGCCCGGTCGACCTGAACCCGGCGAACAACGTCGCGACCATCACGCCGAACCTGCGCACGTTCGCCACGGACATCCAGGCCGCCATCGCCAACAACGGCGGGCCCCTGACGGCGGACATCGACCACTGCACCGGCCGGGACCTCGTGTCGTTCTATCAGTGTGTGATCACGCCGACGTCGACCACGAGCCACCAGCACATCTTCAACGCGGACAACACGATCTCGTTCGCGTTCCCCGGCTACTCGGGCGTGTGGAGCCAGAACCCGGCGCTGAACCAGCTCTCGTTCTCGTACTACGAGGGGCCGGACCTCGCCCTCGACTTCGTCGGCTACGGCGTGGACGGCACGAACTGCTTCGAGGGCATCACGAACTTCTACCCGGCCAGCGTGTACAACAGCGCGTACAGTGTCTGCTTGCAGTGAGCCGAAGTCTCCCCATCCACCTCATCGAGGGGCCCGTCGGGGCCGGCAAGTCGACCTTCGCGGCGCAGCTGGCCGCGGAGATGGGCGGCGTGCACCTGGCGCTCGACGCCTGGTTCGCGCGCCTGTACAGCCCCGATCGTCCGCCCGCGGGGGTGATGCCCTGGTACATGGCCCGCAAGGACCGCCTCGTGGACCTGATGTGGGATCACGCGCTCGCTCTGCGGGTGGCCGGCGTGACGCCGATTCTGGAGCTGGGGCTCGTTCAGCGGCAGGCCCGCGCGGAGATCTACGAGCGCGCCCGCCTGGCCGCCGTGCACCTGCGCGTGCACGTGCTGGACGCGGATCGCGAGCTCCGGCGCGAGCGGGTCGCGCGCCGGAACGCCGAGCAGGGGCCGACCTTCTCGATGGTCGTGCCCGACGCCGTCTTCGACCTGGCGAGCGACGCCTGGGAGCCGCCGGACCTCTTCGAGGCGGAGGAGCGGCACATCGAGTTCGTCGACACGGCGCCCCGGGCCTGGGCGCCGGCGGAGTCGCTCACACGTCGTCGTTCGCCGACCGGGACTCGACCCAACGATTGAGGCTCTCGAGACCGGCGGAGACGCCGCTGGTCAGGTGCAGGCGCACGACCCGGCGGCCGTGCCGCGTCAGGGCCTCGAAGTCGCCCGTGGCCTGGGCGAGCGCGAGCGTGGCGAAGTCGTAGTCCAGGCCCGGAATGGGCAGGGGCACGGGGTCGTCCGCGGTGATGATCACGAACACGCCGGTGGCCGGGCCGCCCTTGTGGAGCTGCCCGGTGGAGTGCAGGTAGCGCGGGCCGTAGCCGATGGTGGTGGCGATGTGGCCGCCGCGCCCGAGGCCGGCGCGCAGGCGGGCGAGCGCCTCGTCCACGGCCTCCGTCTGCGGCAGGTAGGCCAGGATGGACACGTAGTCCCCCGGGACCACCCGCCCGACGTGCGCCGAGAGGACCTCGTCCGGGTGGCGGAACTTGCCGTGCAGGTCCTTGTCGGCGTAGGCGACCACGCCGTCGTCCGCCGCGCGGGAGACGTCCTCGGGCAGGCGCTGGTGGGCCGAGTAGTGGGCCAGGCGCTCGCGCGTGAGGTTCTTGGCCTCCGTGACGTTGGGCTCGTCGAAGGGGTTCACCTGCAGCACGGCGCCGGCGATGGCCGTGGCCATGGACCACAGGAAGAACTGGCCGGCGAGATCCTCGGGCGTCGTGCAGCGCAGAGACATCACGGGCTGGCCGGCGTCGATCAGCTCGCCGAGCACGGCGGGCAGGTCCGGGCCGATGTGCACGAAGATGCGGTCGTCCTCGTAGAGCTCCGCCGGGGCGGGGGCCTCGCCGGTGATGGGCAGCACGCCCATGCCGGCCTTGCCGGTGCTCTCGGCCACGAGCTGCTCGATCCAGGTGCCCAGGGCCGACAGGCTCGGGTCGATCAGGAGCGTGAGCTTGTCGCGGCGGGCGCGCTCGGCCTCGCCCAGGAACGTGCCCAGGTACACGCCGGGGTTCTGGTCGCAGGTGGCGTCCGGCCCGCACAGGGCGCGCATGGACTCGGCCGCGGCCAGGAAGGCGTCCAGGTCCAGGCCCAGGAACGCCGCGGGCACGATGCCGAACAGCGACAGCGCGGAGAAGCGCCCGCCGATGTCCGCCGGGTTGTTGAACACCGCGCGGAAGCCCTCGGCGCGGGCCAGCGTCTCCAGCGGCGTGCCGGGATCCGTGATGGCCACGAAGCGATCCGCCGGAAGGCCCGCGCGGAAGTGGCGGTACAGGGCGTCGACCTCGATGGTGCTGCCCGACTTCGAGGCGACCAGGAACAGCGAACGCTCGCGGTCGCGCTCGGCGGCGCGGACGGCGGCGGGGATCGTCGTGTCCAGCACCTGCACGTCCAGCGCGCCGGGGCGCAGGCCCGCCGAGCGCCGCAGGACCTCGGCGCAGAGGCTCGAGCCGCCCATGCCCAGCAGGCGCACGGTCGTCAGGCCGTCCGCCTTCGCGCTGGCCACCAGGGCCCGCACGGCGTCGATCTGGTCGCGCACGCAGTCGGGCGCCGCGAGCCAGCCGAGCCGGTTCGCGATCTTGGCCATCATCCCGGGGTCGTGGGACCAGATCGTCGGGTCGCGATCCCAGAGGCGGATGTTCCAGCGCTCGCGTTCGGCCGTCTCGAGGCGGCGGGTGACGGGGAAGTCGCAGGGGCCGAGGGCCGAGAAGCAACCCGTGGCGATTTCGGACAGGCGATCGGGTGGGGTGTGCATGGGCGCGGTGTAGCACTGCCCGATCAAACGCGCTAGGGTGCGCGCGATGATCCGCCCCCTCGCTCGAACCCTGCGCGTGGCCGCGTTGCTCGCGCTCGCCGTCGGCTGTGGCCGTGCGCCGGAGACTCCGCCCGCGCCCCCCGCCCCGCAGGACGTGATCCTGGTCACGGATCTGCCCGCCGAGGACCTCGCCGCCGCGAAGGCCGCGCTCGAGGGGGGCCTGCCCCCGCTGAAGCTGACGATCGTCGCCGGGGGCGCCCCGACGCCCGGGGCGGACGTCTTCTGGTCCGCTGCGCCGGGCCCCGCGGTCGCGCTGGCCAAGGCCGGCAAGACCCTCGCGCACGTGCCGGCCAAGCCCTCCGCGGTGCGGGATGCCGCCGGGACCTGGAACGGCGCCGCGGGCGTGGGCTGGGTGCTGCTCTTGAACCGCACGCTGCTCCCGCCCGGCGCGATGCCCGACTCCGTCGAGGACCTGACGAACCCGCGCTTCCGGGGGTTCCTGTCGCTCGTGCCGCCCGCGCACCCGCTCGTGCGCGATTACCGCGCCGCGCTGACGGAGGTCTGGGGCGCCGAGCAGGCCCGCATCCTGGTCGATCTGATGGTCCGCAACGACGCCCGGACCTTCCCCACCATGGCCGTCACGGCGGGCATGGTGGCCGCGGGCCGCGTGATGTTCACCATGGTGGACAGCGTCACCGCCAAGCGGTTCATGGACGTCAACGCCCAGCTCGAGATGATCGTGCCCGACCAGGACGCGCTCGGCGTGCTGCTGGTGCCCTCAGTGGTCGTGATCGCGGCGGACACGCCCCACCCCGAAGCGGCGCGCGCGCTCGTGGATCGCATCGTGGCCGCGCCCATGCCCGGCCGCATCGTGCCGCGCCCTGAGCTCAAGATCATGGCCGCGGACGTGACGCGTTTCAGCCCGCCGGCCGCCGAGTCGCCCATCGGGCCCGAGGGCCTGCCCGTCGCCCCGGAGCCGGAGGAGGGCGCCGAAGAAGACCCCGCGCTCGCGCCCTCTGCGCCCGCCACCGCACCGCCCTCGGCGCCCCGCAAGCCCCGCAAGGCAAAGCCCTGAAGCCCGTGCGCGCGCTCTGGGTGATGCTGACGGCGCTGGTCGTCTCCTGTCTCGGAGCCGGCGTCGCCCAGGCGCAGGCGCCGGAAGCTCGGCCGGAGCGGCAGGTCGAGCTCCTGATCTTCGGGCCGGGGGACGATGTGTTCGGACGCTACGGCCATGCGGGGATCCGCGTGGTCGGGCCCGGCACGGCCGACCGTGTGTTCAACTTCGGCATCACCGATTGGACGAAGCCGAACTACATCCAGGACTTCCTGACGGGCCGCGTGCGCTTCTGGGGCAACGCGCGCCCCTGGGAGCGCTCCCGACAGAGCTACGTGAAGTGGGATCGCACGATTCTGCGCTACCCGCTCGCGCTCGCGCCGGCCGAGGTCGACCGCATCGTGTCCCGCATGGAGCACGACGTGGAACCGGAGCACCGCGAGTACGTGTACGACACGTTCCGCGACAACTGCGCCACGCGCCTGCGCGACTACATCGACGACGCCACGGGCGGCGCGGTGCGGCGGGCGGTGGAGAACGAGCCGCTCGGCCCGAGCTACCGCGAGGATGTCCGCGTGGCCTTCGCGGCGTTCCCCAGCCTGCTCATCCTGACGGAGATCATCCCCGGCCTGCCGCTGGACGCGCCGAGGAGCACCTGGGAGCGCATGTATCTGCCCTCCGTGCTGGGCGAGGCGATGACACGAGTGACGCTCACGCGCGACGGCCGCCCCGTGCCGCTGACCGGGCAGCCCATCGTGGACCGCGTGCGCTCGGGGCCGGAGCCGCTGACGGGCTGGCCGGACCTGGGGCAGGCGATCCTCTGCGGCGTGGCGCTGCTGCTGGCCGGCGCCGGCGTGGCGCTTCGGCGCGCGACGCCCCGACGGCGGGCCCGCGTGGCGCTGGTCTGGTGGTCCGTGACCGCGCTGACGACGACGGTGCTGACCGTCGTGGCCGTGGGCACCATCTGGCCGGACATGCAGGAGAACTGGCTGCTCCTGGCGCTCCCGCCGACGGACCTGCTGCTCGCGCGGCCGCTGGTCGCCGTCGCCCGCGGGCGCTCGGTCGGTTCGCCGCGCCTCGTCCGGGGGTATCTGCTCGTCCGCGTCGTCACCACGCTCGCGCTCACGGGCCTCGCCCCCGCCGTGTCGCTGTTCGCCGGGCCCGTGCCGCCGCGCCTCGCCGCGCTGGCCGGCCTGTGGCTCTTCGCGCTCGCGCTCGAGGCGCCCGCCGAAGCCCCCGTCGAGCCCGCATGACCGACACCCGCCTCTCCGTCGTGGAGAAACGCACGCCCAAGGGCTGGATGTTCAGCAGCACGGCCCTGCGCCTGCGCGATGGCACCAGCGTGGTCTACAGCCCCACGCGCCTGCTCCCGCCCGGCGCCCACGAGGCCATTCTGGCCGTCGGGCGGCCCTCCATCCTGCTGGCCTGCAATCATTACCATCACATGGGCCTGAGCGAGTTCCGCGAGCGCTACCCGGAGTGTGTCTGCGTGTGTTCCGACACCGCGCGGCCGCGGCTCGCGAAGCAGGGGCCCCACCGCTTCGAGCCCCTGTCGCGCCTGGCGGACGCCTTGCCGGAAGAGGCCCGCCTGCTCGAGCCCCCGGGCACGCGCAACGGCGAGGTCTGGCTCGAGGTCGACGCCGCCGACGGCCCGGTGTGGATCGTGGGCGACGCCTTCTTCAACGTGCCGAGACATCCGAGCGGCGCCATCGGTCTCTTCTGCCGCCTGACGGGCACGACGGCGGGGCTGCGCATCGGCCTGACCTGGAAATACATGGCCCTGCGCGACCGCGCCCGGTACGCCGCCTGGCTCCTGGAGCGGCTGCACGCCGCGCCGCCCTCGGCCGTGGTGATGAGCCACGGTCAGGCCGCGGGCGGGCCGGACCTGGGCGCCCGGCTGATCGCGCTGGTCGAGCGGCGCCTGCTCTAAGCGCCCCTCAGACCGCCATGCGGCCCGCCAGGAACGCCGCCGTCACGCCCCAGGCCTGCACGCTGGACACGGCGTCGAAGTCGGCGCGATCCGGGCAGTGGAAACCGTGGCCGGCGCGGGGATACACGGCGACGGTGTGGTCCTTGCCGCCCTCGCGCAGCGCGGCCTGGATGGCCGCCACGCGGTCCATGGGGATGAAGCTGTCCCGACCGCCGAAGTGCAGGAGCACGGCGCCGGTCATCTCGGCCGTGCGGCTCACGGGGGGCGGGCCGAAGCTGCGGGCGTCCACCGCGATGCCGCCGCCGTAGTAGGCCACGGCGGCCCGGATCGGCCGCGCGCAGGCCGCCAGGTAGGCCAGGCGCCCGCCCATGCAGAACCCCAGCGCCCCGAGCGCCGCAGGGGCCCCGGCGACCCGCACGCCGTGGTCCCAGGCGGCGTCCAGGTCGGCGAGCATGCCCGCGTCCGTCAGGCCGGCCAGCGCGCCGCGGGCGCCGGCGAGGTCGGTGTAGTCGAAGAGCTGCCCGTCCAGGAAGTCCGGCGCGAGGGCCACGTAGCCGAGCGCGGCGATGTCCTCCGTGACGGCGCGGATGTGGTCGTTGATGCCGAAGATCTCCATGGCGACCACGACCACGCCGCGGGGCTCGAGGTCGGTGGGGCGGGCGAGGTAGGCGCGGCGGGTGGCGGTCTGAACGAACTCGGCGGTCACGGGGCGTTGCATGGACTCTCAGGCGTGGGCGGCGCGCCGGACGGCGTCCCGCACCGCGTTCGTGTCGAAGGGTTTGCTGAGCACCGCGGTGGCCTGCTCGTCCATGAAGGCGCGCAGGCGCGGCGTGAAGGCGCCGCCGGTCATGAAGACGAACCGCGACGCGAGGTCGGGCATCTCGGCGCGGATGGTCTCGTAGACCTCGGCTCCGGAGCAATCGGGCATCACGAGATCGCACAGCACGGCGTCCCACGGGCCCCCGCGGCGCAGGCGCTCCAGGCCCGCGCGGCCCCCCACGGCGACCTCGACGTTGTCGCCGGGCAGGATGCGCTCCAGCGCCCGGCCCACCAGGGGCTCGTCGTCGATGATGAGCACGCGGCGGATGGCCCCGACCGCCATCGGTGGCGGGCTGGCGTTCACCTTCATCGAGGCGGTGGTGGGCAGGGGCAGCATGGGCAGCCGGAAGGTGAAGGTCGTGCCCTGGCCGACCTGGCTCTCGAGCGTCAGGCTGCCGCCGAGATCCCGCGCGACGGCCAGGCAGATGCTCAGGCCGAGGCCCGAGCCGCCGCGGTTCGCCTTGGTGGTGAAGAACGGCTCGAAGATGCGACGCTGCAGCTCGGGCGGAATCCCGGCGCCCGTGTCGCGCACGGCGAGCTCCACGAAGCCGTCGCGGGCGGTGATGCGCAGCCGGATCTCGTGCTCGTCCGCGTGGCCGTCCGGGATGGCCTGCGCGGCGTTGATGAGCAGGTTCAGCAGCACCTGGGCGATGCGGTTCTCCTCGCCGTCGAAGGCGGGGATGGGCTCGGCGTCCACCACGAGCTTCGCCCGCGGCCGGATCTCGTTCTGCGCCATCTTGGTGGTCAGCTCGACGAGCCGCGAGAGGTCCACCCGCCCGCGCTCGGTGCGCACCCGGGAGAAGGCCCGGAAGTCGGCCACCGTCGAGGCGATGCGGCGCACGCCGTGCCAGGCGTCCTCGAGGCAGCCGGCGATCTCCTGGCGGGCTTCTTCGTCGACGGGCATTTCGGGCAGCAGCGGCGGCACGGCCAGGCGCAGAATCTCCAGGCTGGCCTGGGCGTAGGCGAGGGGGTTGTTGATCTCGTGACCCACGCCGGCGAGCAGCATACCCATGGCCGAGAGGCGATCGGCCATCAGCACGCGCGCCTGCAACCTGTCGCGCTCCGTCACGTCCCGCACGACGAGCAGCAGCGCGGCGCCGCCCTCGTAGCTCGGCCAGGGCACGGGCACGACCTCGAGCACCATGCTCTGGCCGGTGAAGTCCATGGCGTGCCACGTCCGGGCCTCCGGCGGGGCCTCGCCCCGCTCCTGCGCGATGAGCCAGTCGATGAAGCCGTCCGAGGCCGAGGTGTGGAACCACTCGTCCAGCCCCCGCTCGACGAGGCCCTGCGGGTCGTCCAGACCCATCAACTGCGCCATCGCACGGTTGGCCAGCACGGGGCGGCCCTCGCGCAGCACCACGATGCCGTCGGGCAGGACCTCGACCAGGCTGCGGAAGATCAGGTTGCTGCGCTGGTGGCGCTCCTCGTTCTCGGCGCGGATGCGGTCCGTGATGTCCCGCCGCAGCGCGATGACGCAGTCGAGCTCGCCGTTGGCGCCCATGACCGGCGTGAAGGTGCAGTCCTGGGGGTACAGCTCGCCGGAGCGCCGCCGGCCCATCATCCGGCCGCGCCAGGTCTGGCCGGAGCGGATGAGCCGGTCGATGGCGTCGTAGAACTCGGGGGGGTGCTGCCCGCCGCGGAACAGCGAGGCCGGGGTGCGCCCGACGGCCTCGGCCCGGGTGTAGCCGGTCATCACCTCGAAGGCCGGGTTGACCCACTCGATCACCGCCTCGCGGCTGCAGATCTCGATGGAGTCGCCGGCGTGTTCGAGCGCGACGACGAAGCGGTCCGACACACGGGGGTTGGCGCTGTGGCTGCGGTGCACGGCCGCGCCGATCACGGGGACCAGCGCCCGCACGGCCCGCATCAGCCCCTCGGGCAGGGGGCCCGGGGCGTCCACGAGCAGGACCACGGCGGCCACCGGCGCGTCGTCCGCGGTGACGGCGGCGAGCAGGCCGACGACCGCGGAGTTCGGCCCCAAGCCGGACAGGCAGGTGTCGACCGCGCGTGGATCCAGCCCCACGCAGTCGCCGAGCCGCGCGACCGTGACCGCCAGCCCGGCCTGCGTCAGGCCCGTGGGGGGCAACAGGTCGCCGGCGAAGGTCAGGGGGCTCCCGGCGTTCGGGTCGAGCCGGTACAGCCCCGCGAACCTCAGACCGAACGCCCCCGCGAGCGTGCGCAGACACGTCTCCACGGCCGTGTCGGCACGGGTCGACACGGCCACGAGGCGCGTGAGATCGGCGATGAGGGCGGCGACGTCGGGCATGGGGCCACGCATACGAGGACGGTGACGGCAGATTCTCTCAGGATTCGCGAGGATTCGTCACGGGGTCGCGAATCACCCTGTCGATTCCGCGGTCGAGGCGAGGGCGCGGTCGTGGTACTCGTCGCCCCGTCACGTCGACGCCCGGACTCCGCGCATGAAACGTCCCCGCTCCTTCGCCCGCTGGGCGCTCGTCACGGCCCTCGTGGCCGCGGGCGCCGGCTACTGGTTCTACGGCCGCGCACCGCGCGGAGATCGGGACAAACCCGAGTCGCGTTTCCAGACCACGACCGTCGAGCAGGGCCCCATCACGGCCCGCGTGACCGCCACCGGCACGCTCTCCGCCCTGGTCACGGTGCAGATCGGCAGCCAGGTGTCCGGGCGGCTCCAGGAGATCCTGGTCGACTTCAACAGCGAGGTGAAGAAGGGGCAGGTGCTCGCCCGCCTGGACCCGCTGCTCCTCAACGCCGCGCTCGAGCAGGGCAAGGCGAACGCGCTCGCCGCCCGGGGCAACCTGAAAAAGGCCCAGGTGCAGGCCGAGGAGGCGCAGCGGCAGTTCGTGCGCGTCGAGTCGCTGGCCGCGAAGCAGTTCGTCTCGCAGTCGGACCTGGACGCTGCCCGATCCGCCGCCGAGGTCGCCCGCGCCACGGCGGACGCCGCCGAGGGTCAGGTCGCCCAGACCCGGGCCGCCCTGCGCGCCGCCGAGGTGAACCTGAGCTACGCGACCATCGTCTCGCCCATCGACGGCATCGTCGTCTCGCGCTCCGTGGACGTCGGGCAGACCGTGGCGGCGTCGTTCCAGGCGCCGACGCTCTTCGTGATCGCCGAGGACCTGCGAAAAATGCAAGTCAACACGAGCGTGGCCGAGGCGGACGTGGGCAAGCTCGTGCCCGGCACGACGGCGACCTTCACCGTGGACGCCTGGCCCGGCGAGCGCTTCAAAGGCACCGTGCGCCAGATCCGCAACGCCCCGCAGACCGTGCAGAACGTGGTCACCTACGACGCCGTGATCGACGTGTCCAACCCGGAGATCCGCCTGCGACCGGGCATGACGGCCAACGTCACGTTCGTGGTCGCCGAGCGCGCGTCGGCCGTGAAGATCCCCAACTCCGCCTTGCGGTTCAAGCCGCCGCCGTCGCTGTTCGAGGGGCCCGAGGCCATCGCTTCGGCCGCGCCGCCGCCCCCCGAGGACGGCCGCCGCATCCTCTGGGTGATGCGCGAGGGCGGCAAGCCCGCCCCCATCACGGTCAAACCGGGCCTGACGGACGGGGTCGTGACCGAGCTGGTCGAGGGCGAGCTGAAGGCCGGCGACAAGGTCGTCACGGACGTATCGCAGGCCGGCGGCGGGGGTCAGCGGCGCGGGATGCGGTTCTTCTGATGGCCGAGACCGCCCCCCCGCTCATCCGCCTCGAGGGCGTGCGCAAGGTCTACCCCATGGGGGACGTCGAGGTGCAGGCCCTGCGCGGCGTGGACCTGCGCATCGACGAGGGCGAGTTCGTGGCCATCATGGGCTCGTCGGGCTCGGGCAAGTCCACGCTCATGCACATCCTCGGCTGCCTGGACCGCCCCAACAGCGGGCACTTCTGGCTGCGCGGCCGGGACGTGTCCGACCTCGAGCCGGACGCCCTGGCCGAGATCCGCAACGAGACGCTCGGCTTCGTGTTCCAGAGCTTCAACCTGCTGCCGCGCACCAGCGCCGTGGAGAACGTCGAGCTGCCGTTGCTCTACGGCGGCGTGGGCGGGCGCGAGCGGCGCAAGCGGTCCGTCGAGGCCCTGGAGCGCGTGGGGCTGGCCAGCCGCATGCACCACCACCCCAACCAGCTCTCGGGCGGCCAGCAACAGCGCGTCGCCATCGCCCGGGCGCTCGTGGGGCGGCCGCGCCTGATCCTGGCGGACGAGCCCACCGGCAACCTGGACTCGCGCTCGAGCGTCGAGATCATGGCGCTGTTCCAGGCGCTGGGCGCCTCGGGCATCACGCTGGTGCTCGTCACGCACGAGCCGGACATCGCGCAGTACGCCGCGCGGGTCATCGTGATGCGCGACGGGCGTGTGCGCGAGGACCGTCGCCAGGTACCCCGGCCCGCCGTGCCGCTGCCCGTCGAGGCCGACGACGAGCCGGCGCCGGAGGTCGTGTCGTGAACCCCTTCGAGACCATCCGCATGGCCGTGCGGGCCCTGCTGCGCAACAAGCTGCGGTCGTTTCTGACCACGTTGGGCATCATCATCGGCGTGTTCGCCGTCATCGCCATGGTGGCCATCGGCGAGGGCGCCAAGGCCCAGGTCGAGCAGACCTTCGCCTCCATGGGCTCCAACATCGTGATCGTGATGCCCGGCACCAGCACCCAGGGCGGGGCCATGGGCGGCATGGGCTCGCTGCCCACGCTGACCTGGGAGGACCTGCGCGCGCTGCGCAACGAGGCCTCGGCCATCAAGGCCGTCGCGCCCATCCTGCGGTCCGCGGCGCAGGTGCAGAGCGAGGACCAGAACTGGACGACGACCGTGATCGGCTCGTCCCCGGAGATCTTCGAGATCCGCGCCTGGAAGATCGAGTCCGGGGCCATCTTCACCGCGAGCGACGTGGACATCGGCGCCAAGGTGGCCGTGATCGGGCGGACCGTGGCGGACAAACTCTACGGCACCACGGCCGAGGTCGTCGGGCAGACCATCCGCATCAAGAACGTGCCCTTCACCGTCGTCGGCCTGCTGGAGAAGAAGGGCCAATCGGCCATGGGCCAGGACCAGGACGACCAGATCTTCATCCCGCAGAGCACGTGGCAGTCGAAGATTCAGGGCGGGCTGCAGAAGTTCGTCAACGGCATGATCATGATGACCGCCGTCTCGCAGGAGGCCATCCCGCGGGCCGAGTCGCAGATCAAGGACATCCTGCGCGACCGCCACCACATCGAGCCGGGCATGGACGACGACTTCTCCGTGCGCAACCTGAGCGACATGGCCAACGCGGTCGAGTCGAGCACGCGGGTGTTCACGGGGCTTCTGGCCAGCATCGCCGCCGTGTCGCTGCTGGTGGGCGGCATCGGCATCATGAACATCATGCTGGTGAGCGTGACGGAGCGGACGCGCGAGATCGGCCTGCGCATGGCCGTGGGCGCCCGCCGCCGCCACATCCTGGCCCAGTTCCTCGTCGAGGCGCTGGTGCTCTCCATCGCCGGCGGCCTGGTGGGGGTCGTCGGCGGGTTCTACGCCGCCCGGGCGCTGTCCGAGTCCTTCGGCTGGCCCATGCTCTTCCGGACGGAGACCGTGCTGCTCGCGGTGGGCTTCAGCGGCGCCGTGGGCATCGTGTTCGGCATCTTCCCCGCGCGCAAAGCCTCGCGGCTCGACCCGATCACCGCGCTGAGGTACGAGTGATGACGCTGCGTTTCTTCCATCGGGCGCTCGTCACGGGGGTGGCCGCCGCGCTGGTCGCCCCCTGCGCGCCGGCCCAGGCCGCCGAGGCCGCCCCCACCCCCGCGGCCGCCGCCCCCATGCTCTCGCTCGACACCGCCCTGCGGCAGGCCCGCGAGCACGCCCCCCAGCTCCTGCAGGCCCGCGCCCGCACGCGCGCAGCCGAGGCCCGCGTAGACCAGAGCGCCAGCGGCCTGTGGCCCCAGGTGCAGGCCCAGGCCAGCTACTCGCGACAGACGCGGAACTTCGCCGCGTCCGGCGCACAGTCGGTCCTGCCCGGCGCCGGCGAGACGAGCTTCGACACCGAGGGGAGCTACACCTTCGGGGTCTCGGCGACCCAGCTGATCTGGGACTTCGGGCGCACCACGGGCCAGCGGGACGCCGCGGAGGCCACGGCCACGGCCACGGACGCCGACGCGGACGTGACGGACCGCCAGATCGCCCTGGACGTGCGCACGGCCTACGCGGACGCCCAGGCCCAGAAACACCTGCTCGGCGTGGCGGCGTCGACGCTGGAGAACCAGGCGCGGCACCGCGCGCAGATCGAGGCCTTCATCGAGGCCGGAACGCGGCCGCCCATCGACGGCCTGCAGGCGCGCACGGAGCACGCCAACGCTCGCGTGCAACTGGTGAACGCCGAGAACGCGTATCTGACCGCCAAGGCGCGCCTGAACCTGGCCCGGGGCGTCTCCGACGCGACGGACTGGGACGTGGACGACGCGCTCCCCGAGCCGGTGCCCGGCGAGGACTCGGCGCTGGCCCTGCTCGTGGACGACGCCGAGGCCCGCAGCGTGGAGCTGAAGGCCCTCTCCGCCCGCACGGACGCCCAGTCGCGGGCCCTCGGCGCCACGCGGGGGGCCTACTGGCCCATCCTGGACGCGACGACCGGCTTGACCGAGGGCGGCCCCGGCCTGGCGGACATGGTGTGGAACTGGAGCGGCGCCCTGCGGCTGAACTGGCCGCTGTACCAGGGCGGCCTCACGACCGCGCAGGAGGCCGCCGCGCGCCACGAGCTGACCGTCTCGGCGGGGCAGGCCGAGGCCATCCGGCAGCAGATCCGGCTGCGCGTGGAGCAGGCTCGCCTGGGCGTGCGCGCCGGGAAGGCCGCCCTCGAGGCCTCGGGGGACGCGCTGTTGAGCGCCCGCGAGCGCCTGGCACTGGCCGAGGGGCGCTACGCCACCGGCCTGGGCAGCGCCATCGAGCTGTCGGACGCCCAGCTCGCCCTGACGAACGCCGCCGCCCAGAAGGTCCGCGCCGAGCGCGATCTGACGCTCGCCCGGGCGCAGTTGCAGTACGCGCTGGGGATGGAATGACGGACGAGTCCTCGCTGCCCACGGAGCCGCGGCCCGAGGTCGCCCCCCGCGGCGAGTCCACCGCCCCCACGGCCACCCGCCTCGCCGAGTTCCTGGTGCGCGCCGGCGCCATGCTCCTCGGCTGTGCCTGCCCCTCGCACCGGGTCGAGGAGACGCTCTCCGACCTGGCCCGCCGCTTCGGTTTCGTCGCCGACGTCTTCAGCGTGCCCTCGGGCATCTGGCTGGCCGTGTCGCGGCCGGGCGACCCCGACCAGGTGGTGCGCATCGCCCGCGTGGCCTCGTGGAGCATGGCGCTCGACCGCCTGGCCGCCGTGGACGCCATCTTCGACGACGTCGTCTCCGGGCATCTCTCCATGGACGACGCCGAGGTCGCGCTGTCCCGCGTGGAGCGGCAGCCGCGCTCTTACGGCCCCATGCTCGAGTGGCTCGCCGGCGCCCTGGCCGCCGCCGCCGCCGTGTTGCTGTACGGCGGGCGCTGGTTCGAGGCCCTCATGGGCGCCGGGATCGGCATCGGCTTCACGGTGCTCTCCAGTTTCTTCAGTGATCGCAACAACTTGCGGCACCTGACGCCGTTCTTCGCCGGCGCGCTCGCCACGGCCGTGGCCTGGCTCGCCGCCGAGGTCGAGCCCGAGCTGGCCACCCAGCCGCTCATCATCGCCGGGGTGATCCTCTTCGTGCCCGGGACCGCGTTGACGGTCGGCCTGAACGAGCTGGTGCAGAAGAACCTGGTCAGCGGGACCGGGCGACTGCTGGACGCCACCATGACGTTGTTGTCCATCGTCTTCGGCGTGATGCTCGTCGCCGCGCTGGCGCACGCGGTGGGCTCGTCCCCGGAGTTCCTCACGCGTCGGCACGCCGAGACCGTGCCGTTCCCGGTGCTGGTCCTGGCCACGGCCGTCGCCGGCCTGTCGTTCTCGGTGCTGGTGGCCGTGCCCGTGCGTTACCTGCTCTGGGGCCTGGGGAGCTGCTTCGTGGCCGGGGCCTTCGTGCAGTTCGCGCAGGTGCACTTCCCGCAGGCGCCGCTCAGCGCGTTCTTCGGCGCGCTGGCGACGGGGCTCTACGCCAACCTGGTGGCGCGGCGCACCCGGCGGCCGGCCCAGGTGTTCCTGGTGCCGGGCATCGTGCTGCTCGTGCCGGGCACCTTCGGCTTTCTGAGCTTCGGGCGCCTCTTCGCCGGCGATCTCACCGGCGGGGCCTCGGGGGCCTTTCAGACCCTGATGGTGGGCGCGGCGTTGGCCACCGGCATCGTGCTGGCCAACGCCACCCTGCCGCCGCGCAAGGCGCTCTGAGCGAACGCCCTCGCGGGCGTCGCGGCCTTACTTCTTCTTCTCGGCCTCGAGGTCTCGGATCTTGGCGAGGAGCATCTCGCCGATCGTGAGCTTGCCGCTCGAGGCGAAGCCGGGCTGCTGAGGCTGCTGCGCGGGGCGCTCGCCGCGGTCGCGGTCACGACCGTCGCCCCCGCGACGATCACCCTCCGGGCGCGGACCACGGCCTTCGCCGCGGGGCCCGCGATCACCCTCGGGGCGGGGGGGACGCGCGGCCTGACCGCCCTCGGCCTCACCCTCGGGGCGGGGGGGACGCGGGCCACGGTCGCCGCGGGGCGCCTCGCCCTCGGGGCGGGGCGGACGCGGACCGCGATCACCGCGGGGCGGACCACCGGGGCCACCGCCACCACCGCCACCGCCGTCACGACGGGGGCCGCGATCGCCGCGGGGGC